>JAKZYH010000579.1:0-21009 GCA_047514575.1 Acidobacteriota bacterium
TTGGGATTGACCTCGCTTGGTCTGACGGGATCCATTTCCCATCCTTCCGATGCCCGGGTCGAACCGAACCCACACGAGTTGGGTAACGGCGGAAATCCCAGTGGAAATCGTTTCCCGTCTATTATCCTTTTAACTGATTGATTACAATCATGTTGTCACGGTATTTAAATCGTTTGACCGGACAGTAGTGTTCCAGTGTACTGAGTGCTGCAACCGGAATACGGTACTCGGGACACCAATCAACTGGAGTAACCCATGGATCAGCAAGTTTCCCCACGCGGTAAATGGGGATCGAAGTTCGGCTTCATTCTAGCCGCCGCCGGCTCGGCCATCGGGTTGGGGAACATCTGGCGCTTTCCAACGGTGGCGGGCGAAAACGGCGGAGCAGCGTTCGTCATCGTGTACATCGCCTGTGTGCTCCTGATCGGCGTCCCCATCATGCTGGCAGAGTTTACGGTCGGCAGACGGGCCAAGAGCGACCCCCTGGGAGCGTTCCGCAAACTGGCTCCGGGAACCCCCTGGAAATTCGTAGGAGCACTGGGCGTGCTCACCGGATTGATGATCCTCAGCTACTACAGTGTAGTCGCAGGCTGGACCCTCAAATATGTCACCCTGACCCTCACTGGAGCCCTTCAAGGTGCCAGTCCCGATACCATTGGAACGACCTTCACGGACTTCATCCAGAGCGGGCAGTCGGTAACGAGTTACCACTTGCTCTTCATGGTGCTGACGGTCTGGATCGTGACCGGAGGCATTCAAGGGGGAATCGAAAGAGCCGCCAAAGTGTTGATGCCGCTGCTGCTACTTCTCCTTCTGCTGCTGGTGGTGAGATCGGTCACCCTGCCCGGAGCCAGCGAGGGGCTCCTCTTCTATCTCAAACCCGACTTCGGGAAGATCACCTTCAGTGTAGTGCTGGCCGCTCTGGGACAGGCCTTCTTCTCGCTCAGCCTGGGTATGGGGGCGATGATTACCTACGGAAGCTACATCTCGGAAGATGACGACCTGGTCTCGAGCGCCGTTTCCGTAAGCTGCTTCGATTCCTTGATCGCTATTCTGGCGGGTTTTGCGATCTTCCCAGCTCTCTTCTCCGTCCCCGGACTTTCGCCGGATGCAGGTCCGGGCCTGATATTCGTCGTTCTCCCAAACATCTTCAACGCCATTCCCCTGGGGCATGTCTTTGGCTCCTTGTTCTTCGTCCTCCTGGCAATTGCGGCTCTCACTTCCTCTATTTCCCTATTGGAGGTGACCGTGGCCTACGCAATCGATCAACTTCACTGGAAGAGAACAAAGGCGGCCGTGGTGATGGGACTGGTGGTCTTCATGCTCGGCGTACCCAGCGCTCTGTCCAATGGCGCCGTCCCTGTGTTCTCGGGGGTTCTGGATGTCGTGGACCGATACTTCGGAAACATCTCTTTGGTGCTGGGAGCCCTTCTCTTGAGCCTCTTTGTAGGCTGGAAGTGGGGCATTGCCAACGCTCTCGACGAAATTGGACAGAGCAAAGCCGATTTCAGGCTGGCTGCCATCTGGGGGTTTCTGCTTCGTTACGCCTGCCCCATCGCTATTGTCACGATTCTGGTCAACATTTTGATTGGCTGATCTGTTCATGCGGAATTTCCAGCTACCGCCCGTCTATCCGATCACAGGGGCCCTCCCCGGCCTGAACCACGCCGAACTCGCCAGGACGCTGCTCCAGGCAGGAGCCCGATTCTTTCAGGTCAGGGAAAAGACCCTTCCCGATTCGGAGCTGTACGAACAGTTAGTGCGAGTGGAGCGTTTGTGCCAGCTGTCGCAGGCCCGCTTCCTGGTGAACGACCGGGTCGACCTGGCATTGGCTAGCAAAGCCCACGGTGTGCATCTGGGCCAGACCGATCTACCCGTCTCCGCAGCTCGCGCCTTGCTCGGTGAGGATGCCGTACTGGGACTCTCGACCCACAGCCGTGCGCAATTCGAGCGGGCACTCAAGGAGGACGTCGATTACCTTGCCCTCGGCCCCATCTTCACAACTACGAGCAAGGACAGCCCCTACCCCGCTCTTGGGACTGACCTCTTGCGTCAGCTCGTCACGACCAGCCCGGTGCCGGTGGTAGCGATCGGAGGAATAACGCTTGAAACCACCCCGGAAGTCTGGGAATCAGGTGCAGCTTCGGTCGCGGTGATCTCTGACATCGTCCATGCCGAGCGACCCTCAGACAGGATGGCTGAGTACCTGGAGCTGGCGAGGAAGCACTTTCGTTGAGCACTCGAGAAGAGTTCACATCTCGATGGGGGCTGATCGTTTCGGTGCTGGGGGTTGCGGTCGGCACCGGCAACATCTGGAGATTCCCCCGGATCGTCGCCACCAACGGCGGCGGATCATTCTTAATTCCATGGATTATCTTTCTATTCCTCTGGAGCATTCCCCTGATCATGTCGGAGTTTGCCATCGGCAAGCTGACCCGTCAGGGAACGGTGGGCTCCTTCGCCACCCTGATGGGGAAGCGCTTCGCCTGGATGGGAAGCTTCGTGGGCTTCGTTGCAATCGCGATCATGTTCTACTACTCGGTGGTCGCGGGTTGGTGCATCCGCTACTTCTTCCAGGCCGCCAGCGGCGAGCTGTTCAGGATCACTGACCACGAGGCCAACTGGAACACCTTCATCGCGAGTGGTTGGGGACCTGTTTTCTTTCACTTCGTCGCGATCACTCTAGCTGTCCTGGTGGTGCAACGGGGAGTGCGTGGAATCGAGAAAGCGAACCGATTCCTGGTCCCCACTCTGGTTGGACTGATCGTTCTCGCCGCCGTTCGCGCCGTGACCCTTCCGGGCTCAGAGAAGGGACTGGCCTTTCTCTTCACACCCGACTTGAGCGCCTTGCTGGACTACAAGATCTGGCTTCAGGCCCTGACCCAGAATGCTTGGGATACCGGAGCAGGCTGGGGGTTGATCCTGACCTATGGCGTCTACATGCGTCGTAGAGAAGATATCCCGTTGAATGCAGCCCTCATCGCCCTGGGAAACAATTCGATTTCCCTGCTGGCCGCGATCGCAATCTTCTCGACAGTATTTGCCACGATTCCGGAAGGCGCAGCCGACCTCATTCGGAGCCCCGGACCGGCCAACACCGGCCTCACCCTGATCTGGCTCCCCCAGCTATTCGTTCGGATTCCGGGCGGCAGCATTCTCCTGGTCCTTTTCTTCCTGGCCCTCAGCTTTGCGGCACTCAGCTCCCTTATCTCCATGGTCGAGCTGGGAGCCCGTGTCCTGATGGACGCCAAGATGTCGCGAAACGTCGCCCTCCGAGTGATCTATATCGCAACACTGATTCTCGGATTGCCTTCCGCCCTGAGCCTCGATTTCTTCGCCAACCAGGACTGGACCTGGGGAATCGCCCTCATGGTGAGCGGCGCCTTCATTGCGATCGCGGTTCTGCGCCATGGCGTGGATCGCTTTCGTACCCTCCAAATCAACTCCTCCTTCAGCGACTTCCACGTAGGAACCTGGTACAACCATGCGCTCCGCTACGTGATTCCCGCGGAGGTTGCGGTCTTGGTTGTGTGGTGGTTCTGGCAGGTAATTCAGGCCGATCCGGAGAACTGGTGGAATCCGTTTCAAATCGAATCGGTGGGAACTTGTATACTGCAGTGGAGCCTGGCTCTCTTGGTCTTCAGGCTTGCCAATTCCTGGATCGCCGAAAGGACCTCGGGATTTGAGTAGCGTCACCTGGCTGACCATGATTATCGTTCTGGGAATCGTCTGGGGAGGCTTCACAGTCTGTCTGATGTTGGCGTTGCACAAGGAGAGAAGAAAACACTAAAAGCGCCCGTCCCGATCAGGCTTTCGACTTCCTGCCCGCATCTGCCATGAATCTATTGCTCTTCGAATCTCCCTCGGGCCGGGTCTATCCGGTCCTGGAGTTCCCACCCCAAACCGTCACCTCTGCACACCAGGGACCCGGCGAACCGGGTTCCCTCAAAAACAAGGTGTATCGAGGCTATCAAAAGCTGCAAGAGCGCCTCGACTATCACGAGGGCCTCTGCTCTACCCTACGCCACGTCGACCGTCTCAGGATCCTCCATGGCTCTGCACTCGAACAGGGAGAGATCGCACGCAGACTGGCGACTTTCTTCGTCCGGGCCCGCCGCAAACACGGCCGCTGGCTTCTGGTCGATACCAGCCTGGCTCTTCTGGGAAGCCTATTGACGCCCATTCCGGGGCCCAATGTGTTTTTCCTCTATCCGGCAATTCGAGCCTACGGCCACTACTGTGCCCGCAAAGGTGTCCTCAACTATCAAAAACTTGGTATCATTCAGTTCGAGACAGACGCCTTGATCGATCAAGTACAGAGTCATATCGACCGACCCGAGTTCATTCAGCCCGTCATCAAGCAACTAGAAGACCGCTACAACCTGGTCAACCTTGAAGAACGACTCACAGCCATGAGAAACCGATGAAGCTCGACCCCGATTTCTTGAAAACGGTCGTTCTCTTCTCGGATCTTCCCGATGAAGAGCTACAGATTGTCTCCAACATCTTCAAGGAGACCAAGTACCAGCGTGGACAGATCGTCTTTTTTGAGGAAGACACCGGCAAATACATGTACATCGTCAAGAGCGGGAGAGTGAAGGTCTCACGGCTCCTTCCTACTGGAAAGGAGATGATCCTGGCATTCCATCAATCAGGAGAATACTTCGGCGAAATGTCACTGATTGACGGCGAGACCACTCCTGCCACGGTGACGGCCGTCGTCCCCAGTGTCATTCTCTTCACCGGCAGTCGAGAGTTCGCCGGCTTGATGGAGCATCCCACGATCAATCGAACGATCTTGAAGACCCTGTGCAGCCGCTGCCGAGATGCCTGGCGTCAGATCGAGGTACTCAACTTCTACAACGCGGAGGCGCGGATTCGGACGGCTCTTTATCACCTCTCCCGTAACAAAGGGATTAAGACGAGTGCCGGCATCCGGATCGATCTCAAGCTGACCCACCGGGAGTTGGCCGAGCTAACGGGTATCTCGCGTGAGACCGCAACTCGGGTCATCAGCCAGCTGCAGGGCGACAGTATTGTCCAAGTCAAACAGAGACAGTTCCTGATTCTGGATCCTGAAAAGCTCTTGGAAGGACTTCTCGAGTAAAAGAGGGTCGCACGTCGGTACGTCCGAGGGTCGCACGTCAAGCCCAAGGGTTCTTCAGATACGCCTCAACCAGGAAATCGTTTCCCAGACGGCGTAGCCGGGTACCCTGTAGTTGGAGAGCCTGTGGAAGACGCTTCACGTCCAGATCAGCGATGCCGGGTAGGCCGCTTTCTCCGATGATTTTGGGACCGTAGAAAAAGCTGACCTTCTGCACTACCCCCGCCTTCAGAGCAGAGGCGGCCACCTGGCTGCCCCCTTCGATCAGAAGACTCGTGATCGGCTCGCGGCCGAGCGCATCCAGAATCTCATCCCAATCCAGTCGACCCCGCTTCTCGACGACAGGAATCAGTCTGGCTCGGGAAGCAATTGGGCCAGGGGCAGGGACTCCCGCAGAGTGGAAAATGATCACAGGATCCTGGGAATCGAACAGCCGTGCATCTTGAGGTGTGCGGAGGCGCGAATCCAGGACCACCTTCGTAATCCGGTTTCCACGGCGCCACCTCACGTTGAGTGAGGGATCGTCCCTGAGAACGGTGTTCACTCCGACCAGAATCGCGTCGTGCTGATAGCGAAGACGTTGGACCTCTCTGCGCGCCGCTTCCCCCGTGATCCACTGGGAGTCTCCACTGCCGGTCGCGATCATGCCGTCCAGGGTGAGAGCGAGCTTCAACCGGGAGAAGGGGCGCCGCCGCTTGGCGAAGTAGAAGTAGGACTCGTTAAGACGCACTGCCTGATCCCGGCAGAGGCCCTGGTGTACCGCTATTCCGCGGGACCGAAGGGTACCGCCGCCACCTCCCGTGACGTCGGGATTGGGATCTGGAACAGCCATGAAGACCTGCTGGATACCTGATTCGACGATCCGATCGACGCAGGGTGGAGTGCGTCCGAAGTGGGCGCAAGGCTCCAGGGTAACGTACAAAGCTGCCCCAGCAGATCGGGTGCCCGCCCGTCTCAAAGCGACAACTTCAGCGTGGTCCCGTTTCTCGAAAACGTGATAGCCCTCCCCTACGATCCGACCCTCTTTTACAACCACTGCTCCCACCAGTGGATTGGGGGCAGTTCGGCCTTCCCCCCGGCGGGCCAGAAGGATTGCCCGCTTCATGAATCTCTCATCTGGCTGGGAGTTTGGAAGTGCAGCTTCGGACATAGGGTGCAAGGGTCACATTCGTGGCAGTCTTTCCGTCTCCGATCACGACATCACTGCTGATGGCCCACTGACCACCGCATGGCGCTGATCTTTCTCTCGTCCGCACTGAGAATCTCTACCTGGGTCCCGTCTATGGGAAAAACCTCGCCAGCCGAGGGAACCTTCCCCAGATGAGCGACAACGAAGCCTGAGATGGTGGTCACGTCCGTGTCACCGAGATCCAGGCCCAAAGCTTCTTCCAACTCATCAATCTCCACACCACCCCTGACCATGTAGTGGCCCTCTCCTTCGTAGACGAGGTCGACTCGACGCATCTCATCTTCATCCCAGATCTCGCCTACGATTTCCTCCAGCACATCTTCGATCGTCACAAGACCGGAAACGGTCCCATACTCGTTGATCACGATCGCCATGTGTTCCGCTTGTCCCTGCATTTCCTTGAGTAGCTCCGCAACCTTCTTGGTCTCGGGGACATAGAGAGGCTTCTTGACCAAGGGCGTGATCGGATCATCTCCACCAGATTCCTTGAGATGAGTCAGAAGATTGCGCACGTAGACCAGACCGACAATCTGATCGAGGCTGTCCCGATAGATGGGAATCCGTGAGTGCTTGCTGGAAACCACCAGTTCCTTGAGTTCGGAGATCGTTGTCTGCTCTCCGGCTGCGACGATCTCCGTTCGAGGCGTCATGATCTCCTTGACCAGGGTACTCCCGAACTCCAGCGCTGATTGAATCAAGTCGCTTTCTTCTTCCTCGAATATCCCCTCTTCCTCGCCAACGCCGATGTAAGCCTCTATTTCCTCCTCGGTGGCCTCCTCTTCCTGACTCCCATCCTCGTCCTCAGGGGGACTCCAGCCTCGGAAGAGGCGCAAGGCGGCCGCCAGAGGGACACTCAACCAGACCAAGAGGGGATAGCACCTGGACAGAGTGGGAAGCAGCCGGGCTAAAAGCTGCTCTGGATCCGATTGAGCCACGATCTTGGGAACCAGATGCCTGAAAATGAAGACGGTGAAAAGCAGGATCAAGAAGGCGCCAAAGGGGGCATAGGGCCAACCCTCGGCCAGCAGCATACTGGTAATCAACACGGCAAGACCGACCTGGGCCAGATGACTCCCAAACTCGAGTGGAAGCAGAAACTGGCCTCGGTCGCGCACAATCCTCTTGACCAAGCCTCCAGCGATCCCGGCTTCTCGTTTCGCCAGGACTCTCAGCGTCAAGCGGGAGAGACGGCTGATCACGGTCTCCAGAATGGACAAGAAGAGGAGGACAGCTAGCAGGAGAACAATGGTAAGAAGTTCAAGTTGGACCAGGTAACTCAATGAAGCTGTAATTCCTTTCTCAGTTCTCGCTCCAGGCTCTCCATCTCTCCTTGGTCGACTTCATGGTCGTAGCCCAGCAGGTGAAGTACTGCGTGCAGAGCGAGGGTGTTCAGCTCCTGGACGAGCGTACCTTGCTTTTGGCGACATGCGGTCTCGGCCGAGATCAGTATGTCGCCCAGATAGACTTCCTCTCCAGGCCAATGATCCTTCCCAGCGGGAAAGGCCAGGACGTCTGTCGCCCCATCCTTACCTCGAAACCTGCGATTGTACCGTTGGATCGATGAATCGCTGACCAGAACGGTCGTAAACTCCGACTCAATCTGGAGCCTTTGAGTCAATTGAACCAGAAAGCTCCTGAGGGTCCGGGTGTTCACGCGAACCTTCCGCTGCCTATTGAATACGCTGAGTTTCAGTCTGTGTCCCCACAACGCCTTTGTTGAATTCAAACCCAGGGTACTGGACGCGATGGTGGTACATACCGCTGAGAACTCTTCCGAAGGTCTCGGCGACCTGATCGAGTTCCTTCATGGTGATATCGCACTCATCAAATTGGCCATCCTCAATAGTCCCCTGGACGAGCCTTCGGATCATCCCGCGAATCTGTCCCGGGGAGGGATCTTCCAAGGTGCGGGAGGCGGCCTCTATCTGATCCGAGAGCATGAGTATGGCCGCTTCCTTACTTTGGGGTTTAGGGCCAGGATAGCGAAAATCGCTTTCGTCTATCTTCTTACCCTGATTACTTTCTGCCTCCTTGGCCTTTCGATAGAAATACGTCATCACGCGTGTCCCGTGGTGTTCGGGGATAAGGTCACGAACCCTGGGAAGCAACTTGATCTCCCTGGCAATGGCAAGTCCATCCTTGACGTGACTCGCCAGGATCAGACTCGACATGCTGGGAGACAGATTCTCATGCTTGTTGCCCGAATAGATCTGGTTCTCAATGTAGTACTCGGGCGTTTTCAACTTACCGATGTCGTGGTAGTAGGCCCCCACCCTCATCAGGAGCGCGTTCGCTCCAATCCGCTCCGCGGCAGCCTCAGCCAGGGTTCCCACCATGATGCTGTGGTGAGAGGTGCCCGGCGCCTCCAACGCAAGACGGCGCAAAATCGGGTTGTTCAGGTTGGAAAGTTCGAGAAGACGAATATCCGTCGTGATTCCGAACAACGACTCCAAGACTGGCAAGAGCAGGGACGCCAGCATAGCGGCAAACAACCCGCTCAAGAGAGCGCTGATCGATCGAACCGAAAAGATCAGCCATAAAAAATCAGGAGAGGCCGAGTAGAGCTGCTGGGCCAGCGCAACCAGCAGGTTGACACAACCGATGATCATACCGGCCCTGATGATCGCCGAGCGCTCCCGGTATTGCTCGAGGGCGTACCTGGCAGCCAGACTTCCCGCCAGGGAGTAGACGAAAAGAGAACTCTCACCGGAAAGCAGCACCACGAAAACAGAAAAGATCAGAGAGTAGAACGTGGTCAAGTGAACGTTGGTGAGGAGGGTTGTCAGAACAGCTCCCAACGCCAGCGGCGCCAACAGGTAGAGATGAATGGGACTCTGCAATCCGTCGATGCGCAAACTCTGCAAAACCACGTCTACTAAAACCATGAACAACTTACTCACCACGACACACAAGGTGAGGATGAGGAGAAGCAGCAGGTGGTGCACCCGAACTTCTCCTCCGCGCTTTCGCTCGGCATGGGCGTAGTGTCCGAGAGCAAACAGGAAGAAGGTGACCACCAGGAAGATTCCGACAAACTTCCCGGCCAGACGCCGTGGCTGCTTGATGCTCTTCAAGGTCTGAAGAATGAGGAATTCCTGAGCACCGACTTCGTCGCCTGCTCGAATGATGGTTCTTCCCTTCCGAACCTGAATGAGCACCGGCTCCAGCTCGCCCAACACACGCCGTGTCAGCCGATCCGTGGCCCCTTCATCCAGTTGGACGTTGGGAACGATCCAGGAATCGAGAAAGCTGATGAGCTTCTTCTTTTCTTCACTCCCCACGGCCGTCAGCTCATATTCGTTCTGCCTCAGAACGTCGCGCGCCTGACCCAGATCCCTTATCGCGATCCAATTGCTGAGGGGGTCTTCCTTCCCGGTAATTGCGTTCCGGAGGAGCATCCCCCGCTCCTGATGCTGCAGAAGGATGTCCCGGGCCAGGATGACACCGGGAGACTTCATCGATTCCTGCAGGATCTTGACCACCTGGGTTTCCAAACTAGGAGAAAAGCCGTCGTCCAGGCAGATCTCAAGGACACCTCCCTGTGCGAACCGGGTCAGCGCTCGAGTTAATTCACCCAGAAATTCGGATCGGACGGCAATTGGCAACGGTTCAGCAGAAGGAATACCAAGCCTCTGCTTCTCTCGAGCAATCCTCTGGCGGGCATCGGCGAAGGCACTACGCAGTTCCGACTCCAGGCGGCGGTTGATTCTCAAATCGAGTACAAAGACGACGGGGACCTTCTTGATGCTCTCTTCTCGCATCGCGCGAGTGGCAACGTTATCCTCTACCTGGAAATCCTGGGAGGCCTCGATCGTCCGATCCGCGATGTCACCGACCTGGTAATCGGGAATGCTCTGAAACTGGTACCCCACCAGGAGCACTGAGAGAATCAAGGAACTCACCAGGAAGATCAGAAGCTGAAGAACCGTCAAGTGGGCAAAGGGGCGGCGATGCCACTGCCTGGCACCGAGAAAGCGCCTTACGAGAGCGCTACGCTTGCTGGACTTACTTCTGGACTTACTTGCCATTTCGGACACCCCTACTGGGTGGCACCGGCTACCGATAGATTTTGCTGAGTTTATTAGTTGCTGGAGTGAGCCCCGAATCCCCTTCGGGACAAAGCTCGAGAGGCGGCCGGATGCCGCTCGGGTTCCGTCATACAGAGTTCATTATAACAGAGGTACCGCGCAGACTCCTAGCCCTCATATCTCTTGAAAAGGAGGCAGGCATTGGTTCCTCCGAAACCGAAGGAATTGGACATGGCGTAGCGGATGTCTCCGGGGCGGGAGTGGTGCGGAACATAGTCGAGATCACAGTCGGGATCCGGAACTTCCAGGTTGGCGGTGGGAGGAATGATCTGGTCCCGGAGTGCCAGGACCGTAATACCGCCTTCCAGTCCACCGGCAGCACCGAGCAGATGGCCCGTCATCGACTTGGTTGAGCTGATCGGTATCTTGTAGGCGCGCTCTCCAAAGACCCTCTTGATCGCCAGCGTCTCGATCCGGTCATTGGGAGGGGTGCTGGTGCCGTGGGCGTTGATGTAGTCCACCTCGCTGGAATCGATCTGGGCATCCTTCAGAGTGGCCTTCATCACCCGAATGGCACCTGAACCGTTTTCCGGGGGCGCGGTAATGTGGTGAGCATCGCCACTCATCCCATAGCCGCTCACTTCCGCCAAAATCTTGGCTCCTCGGCGCTCGGCCTGAGAAAGCTCTTCCAACACCAGGATCCCGGCTCCCT
The DNA here is from genome assembly GCA_047514575.1 of Acidobacteriota bacterium. Taxonomy (GTDB): domain Bacteria; phylum Acidobacteriota; class UBA6911; order RPQK01; family JAJDTT01; genus CAUZIZ01. Next base: position 11,034 of record JAKZYH010000579.1, read on the forward strand.
CACCGACCACAAAACCATCTCGCTCGAGATCGAAGGGACGGCTTGCCTTTTCCGGCTCATCATTGCGGGTGGAAAGCGCCCTCATAGCGGCGAACCCCCCCACGCCCATCTGAGTGATTGCGGCCTCTGTGCCGCCCGCGATCATGACGTCCGCATCCCCCCGCTGAATCAGCCTGAAAGCATCGCCAATCGCATGACTACCCGCCGAGCAGGCGGTACAAGTAGCGGAGTTGGGACCCTGTGCGCCAAGCCTGATTGAGACCTGGCCCGCTGCCAGATTTACGATGCAGGAAGGAATGAAGAACGGCGAGATCTTGCGAGGACCCTTCTCCAGAAAGGTTATGTGCTCGCGCTCGATAAAGGCGAACCCACCAATCCCGGAACCAATATAGACTCCGATACGTTCTCTACTGCTCTGATCGATATTCAAAGAGGCGTTTTGGACCGCATCCTCGCTCGCGGCTATCGCGTAGAGGATGAAATTATCCATCTTGCGGGCGTCCTTGGGCTTCATGAAAACCAAGGGATCAAAGCCCTTCACCTCTGCTGCGATCCGACAGGAGAAGTCTGAGGCGTCAAAGTGGGTGATGGGACCAACGCCGTTCTTTCCCTCACGCAGAGCTTTCCAGGTGGTTTCGGCGTCCAAGCCCACGGCGGACACCAACCCCACACCCGTCACGACGACCCTTCTTTTCAATATGTCCTACTTCCGGAAGGTCCTATTTCTGGTGAGCTTTGATATAGTCGATCGAATCCCGAACAGTTTGGATCTTCTCCGCGTCTTCGTCGGGGATTTCCAGATCGAAATCCTCCTCAAACTTCATGACGAGTTCGACTGTGTCAAGAGAATCGGCACCCAAGTCGTCCACGAAGTGAGAGTCCGGGTTCACATCAGTTTCATTCACGCCCAACTGCTCCACTATAATAGCCTTCACGCTTTCTTCGAGCGATGCCATTATTCCTCCATTCTTCCTAGAAGATTCAGGGCCTCCGGCACTGCCGCCGGACGCCCTTACATGTACATTCCGCCGTTTATATTTAGCACATGACCTGTGATATATCCAGCCTCTTTTGAGGCCAGAAATCGTACGCCAAAAGCCACATCTTCGGCGCTCCCAAGACGCCTCAGCGGGATCGAAGCTTCCAACTCGTTCCGCGTCTTCTCGGGCAAACCTCGGGTCATATCGGTGTCGATAAATCCTGGGGCAACCGCATTGACGGTCACATTCCGGCCGCCCAGCTCTCGAGCAAGGGCCTTGGTGAATCCTATCAGCCCGCTCTTGCTGGCCACGTAGTTGGTTTGGCCGGCGTTGCCCATTTGGGCAACCACCGAGGTAATGTTGATCACGCGGCCGAAACGCTGTCGGATCATGCCCCCGATAACCGCCTTGGTGGCGAAATACACTCCGTCCAGATTGGTCGAAAGGACTGCTCGCCATTCCTCTTCCTTCATGCGAAGCAAGAGGTTGTCCCGCACGATTCCAGCGTTGTTCACGAGAATGTCGATTTTCCCGAGGCGCTCACGGATCTGAGCTATGGCACCGTTTATCTGCTCCGAGCTGGAGATGTCCATCTGAATGGCCACACTTTCTCCGCCTTTTTCGCGAATCGCTTCGGCACACTCCTCAAGCGCTGACAGGGAACGCGCCGCCAGCGCTACCGTGGCTCCGCAACCTGCAAGGTCCTCGGCAACCTTACGCCCAATTCCTCTGGAGGCACCGGTGACCAGTGCTACCTGATTTGAGAGATCAGACATACGCCTCCAATTCGGCCCGGCTGCCGATCTGTACAGTTTCAGCCGACGAGATCGTTTGCCGAACGAGCCGACTCAGTACCTTGCCCGGACCAACCTCTACGAATGTCCTGACGCCTTGATGCCACAGGACTTCAATCACTTCCTTCCAACGCACCGGTGCTGAAACCTGCCGAATCAACCCCTCACGCACCGCTTCGCCGCTGGTGATCCTGTCCGCACCAAAGTTATTGACCAGAGGTCTCCTCAAGTCCGTGAAAGGTACGGACTGTATTACCTGAGCCAATCGTTCTTCAGCCGGCTTCATCAATGGACAGTGAAAAGGCGCACTCACCGAAACCTCGATGGTCCTCCGCGCTCCTCGCTCCTTCGCTATCACACAGGCTCGCTGGACCGCAGCCCGACTGCCGGAGATGACGATCTGTTCAGGGGAGTTCACGTTGGCTGGAGAGACAACCTCCCCCTGGCTGGCGTCCTGGCAAACACCCTCGACCTGGGATAGCCCTAGCCCCAACACCGCGGCCATGCTTCCCTCACCCAACGGCACCGCTTCCTGCATGAATTGTCCCCGCCGGCGTACCAGACCAACGCTATCGGAGAACTGGAGAGCCCCGGCGGCAACTACCGCGGAATATTCCCCCAGACTGTGCCCGGCGACGAAATCGGGAAGCCTGCCAAATCGTTCAAGGACCCGGAACAGAGCAGTGGAGGTAGTCAGGATGGCAGGTTGAGTGTTCTCGGTGAGCGACAGATCCTCTTGCGAGCCCTCAAAACAGAGCCGACTGAGATCGAAGCCGAGAAGATCATCGGCTTCCTGGAACACCGCCCGAGCTTCCGGAAAAGCCTCGGCTACATCCCGGCCCATTCCCGAACGCTGAGAGCCCTGACCTGGAAAGACAAAGGCTATCATGGGGTCTAATTCAGCTAAGCGCTCTAAGGGTCCGCAGCTCTTGAGAGGTTATCCTCGCGCGAACCCTCAGCTCTCCTTGACTTCGATGATCTGCCTGCCCTTATAGAAGCCACAGCTGGAGCAGGTACGATGGGGCAGGACCGGACTGCCACAATTGCTACAGACCGACACACCAGGAGCCGCGAGCGCATTGTGAGCCCTTCGCTTTCCCCTCCGGGACTTAGAATGTCTTCGTTTTGGGTTTGCCACCGTAGTATCCTTTCCTATCCTGCCCTGACCAGCGGCCGACACGGCCTCCGAGCTGCGCCGCAGCCGTCTTCATTCCAACCTCTGCTTCAAAGCCGCCAAGGGGGCGAGCCTTGGATCTATGGTTTCACGCACACAACCACATTGCCCCTCGTTTAGATCGGCTCCACATTGATCGCATAATCCTTGACAACTTTCACGGCAGACCGGATTCATCGGAGTCTCCAGAACGATCTGTTCTCCGACAATGACGCTCAGATCCAGCCGATCATCCCGATAGAAGCCGATCAGCAGATCATCATAGTTCAATTCGAATTCGTCTCCCTCGTTCTCTACCAGGGGATCGGGACTATATTCGAGATCGAATGCCTTGTCCACACTCTTTCGGATCGGTTTCAAACAGCGACAACAAGTAAGCTTGATCGCAATAGAAACCCGTCCGCGGACTCGCACCAGGTCCCCTACAAGGGACAGCGTTAAATCCGCACGAGCCGGGCGCTCCAGTTCACTGACATCCGACTCGATCTTCAGGTCGCTTTCGGCAAAGTCCAATTCCAATGAGAGCGGTTCTAATCTCTCCCTTAACTGGCTTAGATTGACGAACATCGTGTCTGATTTCAGAATTCTCTTGGTGGATTTCGGCTGCCTTTGAAGAATCGGGAATCTACTACAATTGGGGTGAGACTGTCAACCAGTCGGGACCAGTCGGACCAGTCCCAGTACAGCTTTCTCTCAAGAAACTCTGTACTTGGAACTCTCTTTGTACCGGCTGCGCGCATACGAGTCGGTCATTCCCGCAATATAGTCACAGACGACGCGGTGAATCCCCAGACTTCCGATACGGGAATAGTGTCCTTCGGGGAGCCTTTGAGGATATTCCACATAGTGGCGGAAAAGCCCTTCAATCAACGACCTTGCCTCCTCCCTCGCCTTTCTTAGCGCTGGATGGGTATAGAGGTGAGCGCGAAGAAACTGCTTCAGTTGCTGGTTGTAGGCGGCCACCTCCGTCTCGAAACTGGCCAATCTGCCAGGGAACGCCCTCACCTCTTCAACACTTTCAATCTGGTTCTTCTCGAGAAGAGAACGAGTTTCTCGAATCAGGCTGCTGGCCAGGACATCGATAAGCCGGCGGACGGTTTCGCTGACCTTGACGCCCTCAGCAGCATCACCAAAGGAGGATTCTACCTCCTGGTAGAGCGTACGAAACAACTTCACGTGCCGGCAAATCTGGTCGACGCAGAGCAGCCCCGAATCGTATCCATCATCCAGATCGGCAGAGTTGTAGGCGATCTCATCGGTGAGGTCGATCAACTGGGCCTCCAGCGGAGGCCGCTCCCCCTTCCGGTACTCGTTGATATCCACGTAGGTGGTGTCTTCCTTTCCGTAATCTCGGCTGTGCTTGATCACACCTTCTCGAACCTCGAAGGTCAGGTTCAGCCCCCGAAAGGAAGCGTATTTTTCTTCAAAATCTTCGATGATTCTGAGGGCGTGAAGGTTATGCTCGAAGCCAGAACCACACTCGTGCATAAGCCGGTTCAGGACTTCCTCTCCGTCATGGCTGAAGGGGGGATGTCCTATGTCGTGACTCAGCGCCAAAACCTCACACAGGTCCGTGTTCAGTCCCAGGGCTCCGCTGACGGTCCGCGCGATCTGACTCACCTCCAGGGTATGGGTCAGGCGGTTGCGAAAATGATCTGAGTAGGCCGGACTGAAGACCTGGGTCTTCCGTTCCAGACGGCGAAAGGCCTTGGTGTGAATGATTCGGTCCCGATCCCTCTGGTATTCGCTACGATAAGGGTGCTGTCTTTCGGGATAACGCCGCCCTGCACCATTTCCGTCATGCATGGCATAGGCAGCAAGATTCATCGATGAAGTATACCAGCGCGCTCACTCGCGTTTCTGTGGGTCGCATGGCGGAGAGTCTCCGCCATCCAACGCGAGGCTACGTCTGAGATTTCCCCTACGTGGCAGCCAGACCCGGTTATTTGGTAAACTAACGCGCGATGCGCCTGTAGCTCAGGTGGATAGAGCTAGGGGTTCCTAACCCCTGTGCCGCAGGTTCGAGTCCTGCCAGGCGCAAGACATTAACGCAGTAGGAGATGGAAGGTAGCGACTTGGCGGTAAAACGGCTCACCCGCAAGCAAATTGTCCAGGAAGACAGGATTTACGCCCGACTCTCCCAGGTCTCTCAATGGGCTCTTCGTAATCGGATTTATCTTGCTGCCGGAGTTATCATCCTCGTGGTGGGCATTGCCGCCTTCTGGGCCCTCCAAGGGTACCGCGAGAGTCAAGTCGCCGAGACACAAGGCCTCTTCACCGACGCCCTTGAACTCTATCACGCGACCATAGACGAGGTTAAAGAGGAGGCCGAGGGAGAGGGAGAGAAAGAGAAATCGGCTGAGGAAAAGGCTCAGGCCCGCGCACAGGAGTTAGCCAACAACCGATACCGGTTTCAATCCGAGCAAGAGCGGAGCCAGAAAGCCGAAGAGGCGTTCGTTCAGCTGGTGGAGGAGTATCCTGATTCTCAGCTTGGAGTTCTCTCCCGCTATTACCTGGCACTGATCGCACACCAGACTGATCGTAGCGAGGAGGCGAAGGAGAGCCTCACCTGGGTCATCGATAACGCAGACGCCCTCGAGACCAAGAATCTCGCCCGTAACGCCATGGCACAGATCGTTCTTGGCGAAGGCAATCCCAAAGAAGCCGCCGACCTATTGGAACAGATGCTAGGAGAACCCTCCCCGAACTATCCACTCCAGATCATCCTCATGAACCTGGGCAAAAGCTACGAGAAAGCGGGAAACCAGGACAAGGCCATAGCGCAGTACAAGAAGATTACCTCTGAGTATCCCGCCAGCCAGCAATCCCAAGAGGCTCAAAGCCGCATCGACGAGTTGGAAGACAACAAGGCACCAGACGACACGGAAGCCTGAGCACGGCCTCCATCCAAGGCAAGTCCCCTTAGGGTCTGCGCAAGAATAACTTGGTAGAATTAGCGCTCAGATTTGCACCAGATTTGGCCGCGAACGATTGAGCGAAACCGCATGCGTAGCCAGGTCTACGTTGAGGATTTCGCGATTGAGGAGCGGCCGAAGATGGTGTGAAGATGAGATGCCAAAATGCCAAGTTATTTTTGCGCAGGCCCTTAGTACCAGGTCACACATGTAGTGACATGGTGCTAGGAGTGGCGGATCGAAAAATCTTTTGCGCCCTCGCCGGTAGCAGCCTCTACTTGGATTTCGCTAACACGTCCCAGCGGTGGACCTGACTCGATCCGATTCCGAAAGATCGTGATCGATTCCTGGTTCCCTTCGGCGTGGATTTCGACGTCTCCGTTACTCAGATTCTTCACCCAACCCTTGATCCCCAGACTTCTCGCGGTTCGATAGGTGAAGTACCGAAACCCCACGCCCTGGACCCGACCCTTGACCCGGTACCGATGCGCACTCATGGAGCTGGTTTTTGGCCTGGACTTCGATGACTGAAACCCTGGTGTTTCCTCGGGTTTGGTCGGGGCGAGAGGATTCGAACCTCCGACCTCACGGCCCCGAACCGTGCGCGCTACCAAACTGCGCCACGCCCCGATTGAATCAGAGACTACCGCATAGCATATCTCAAAATAATGAATCCGCCTACTAGAAGCACAGCAAAGACCACGGTCAACAGGCTGAAATATCGGTCGATGAACCGACGGATCTCCGGTCCACGCCACCAGATCAACCCTGCCAGCAAGAAAAATCGAGCACCACGACTGGAAATCGAAGCCAGGAAGAAAGTCGGTATATCGATCGCAAAAGTGCCAGCGGCGATCGTGAAAACCTTGTAGGGCACCGGGGTGAAACCAGCCACCGCTACTGCAACTGCATCCCACTCTTCGTACAGAACCTTCACATTCTGATAGGCATCCCGTGCCGAGTAGAACTCGATGATGCCTTGTCCCACGAGCTCGTAGAAATAGAATCCAATGGCGTATCCTAGCCCCGCTCCGGCAACCGAACCGAAGGTACAGATCGCTGCGAAGCGCAGCGATCGAGCGGGCGCTCCCATGGCCAGAGCGAGAAGCAAAACGTCAGGCGGAATCGGAAAAAAGGAAGATTCGGCGAACGCTACCAGGAAGAGCGCGAGAGCCCCATACGGGCTATCGCCGAAACTGAGGACCCAGTCATAGAGTCGACGTAGTGTTGCGAAAATCTTGAGTCCCTCGTCGGATCCTTCAGGTTTTGGCCGAGGCTGAGGTCACGCGCTCTGATCCAAGCTGGCTGCGTGCAAGAGTTCATCCCTGGTGTTTCCGCCGAGGAGCTTCAGGGCTCTATAGTCGGTCTGATCGTGCTGGAGGGGCGTAATCGAAACCACGCCATCGTTGATGGCCTGATAGTCGGTGCCGGCTTCCAGCAGCACCTCGCTCTCATCGCGTCCAATCCAATAGTATCCGCGGCCCCGAGGATCCTTCTTCTCCTCAATCGAACTCCAGGCCCTCTTGCTGCCCTGCCGAGTGAATCGGAAGGCTTCGACTTTCCCCGTAGGTATGTTGACGTTGAGAGCCGTCCCGCGGGGAGTTCGTTCGGGATAGAATTCTTTGACCAGATCTCGAACGAAACCAGCCGCCGGTCCGTAGTCGAGGTCCTCGCCCTTGGCCACCAGCGAGATCGCCATCGCCGGGATCCCATACAGAGCCGCTTCCCGTGCAGCTGCAACCGTACCGGAGTAGAGGATGTCGTCCCCGAGATTGGGACCGCTGTTGATTCCGCTTATGACAAGATCCGGAGATTGGGGCATCAGCTTGCGGAGGGCGAAAATGACACAATCGGCGGGAGTTCCGGTAAGCATGTAATCGTTCTCAGAAACCTCCATTACCCGAATCGGGTCGTGAATGGTGAGGGCGTGACTCGCCGCACTCCTCTCCTCGTCAGGAGCAACCGTCACTACACTGGCGGTGGTTTTGATTTCCTGCTTCAGGGCCTGCAGGCCAGGCGCCCGGCCACCATCGTCGTTCGTCAATAGAATCAATAGGTCTTTTTCGCTCATGTTTGCCTGAGGGATTATAACTGTAAACCAGAGGTCAGACCGAGATTTCATGCACGCCTGTTCTTGGCGCCCGTGTCGACTGGCCTGCGCCCACATCGGCGCGCCCCAATCCACTCCTCTTCTCACGCTCAACCGCTGTACAATTCACTGCGGTGTGCGCCTGTGGAGGAAGGACTTTGGCATCGAGTGAAGCACTGAGACGAACGCTGCGCCGCATCGACGGCAAGGGTTACCGCGCCTACAAAGACATCCGCGGTCGCTACGACTTTGGAGAATACTGCCTCTCGGTTGATCACGTCCAGGGAGACCCCTTCGCCACTCCCTCCCGTCTCAGTGTCCGCCTGGGGATGGAAGAGGCCGGCTTCAGCCGCGAACTCGTCGCCAGCCGAATTCGTCGAATAGCGCTCTCAGACTTCCTCACTCGGGCTTTTCAGAAGGCCATTGACGCCATAGCTCGTGGCCGGAGAGGAACCGGTCACAGTGGTCTCTTCCAGATCGATGTCGGCGCCCAAGAAGTTCTGGAATCGAACAGCGTCGTCTTCGAACCGGCTGCCTTGGAAGCACGCTTTACCATGGGTCTCCCTGCCTCTGGAAGAAGCGTGATGGGCAAACAGGCTGAGGAAATGCTTTTCGGGGAACTCCCCCGGATCGTCCGTCAGTCGCTCTTCAACCGCAGCCTTCCCGCCGCGGAACTGGACAAACATGTAAGAACAGTCGAGGACCAGGCCAGCCTCCGAAATCAGCTCCAGGCCAATGATCTGCTTGCCTTCGTCGCCAATGGGTCTCTCCTCCCGAGAAAAAGTGGAGTCGACGATCGACCCCTAGCGGCGAAACCGAATGACCTGGTGGTTCCGTTTCAATCCCCGCCCGATCTGGAGATCGAGCTGCACCGACCCAACCTGGGCCCAATTCGCGGAATGGGCTTGCGGCCCGGGGTCACTCTGATCGTTGGAGGCGGCTTCCACGGAAAGTCCACGCTGCTTCGCGCTTTGGAGGGAGGCATCTACGACCACATCCCCGGTGACGGCCGAGAGACGGTGGTCACGATAGAATCCGCGGTGAAGGTCCGCGCGGAAGATGGACGCCATGTTGAAAAAGTGGACCTTTCTCCCTTCATCGACGGCCTGCCACTGGGCAAGTCAAGCACCTCGTTCTCAACCGCAAACGCCTCGGGTTCGACGTCTCAGGCTGCAAATATCCTGGAGGCTCTGGAGGTGGGAGCCCAACTACTTCTGATAGACGAAGACACTTCCGCCACCAACTTCATCATTCGAGATGGCCGGATGCAGTCTCTTGTTTCCAAGGACAAGGAACCCATCACACCCTTCGTGGACAAGGTCCGACAACTGGTCCGAGGTCAGCGAACATCGAGCATCCTGGTGATGGGGGGGTCGGGAGACTACTTCGACGTAGCGGATACCGTGATCATGATGGATGAGTACCGTCCGCTCAACGTCACCTCCCAGGTCCGGCAGCTCGTCGAAACCCAGCCCAGTCAGAGAAGATCGGAAGGGGGAACAGACTTCGGCCGAGTCCCTCGGCGTGTTCCACTCAGGGAAAGCTTCGATCCGAGCCGCGGGAGAAGGGAAACCCGAATTGACTCCAAGGGGCTAGACCACATTCTGTTCGGCACCACACCGATCGACCTGTCGGCATTGGAACAATTGGTAGATCCTTCGCAGACACGCGCTATCGGCGGAGCCATTCACCATTACTCCGTCCACTACGTGGGAAAGGGACTGTCCCTACGAGAAGGCCTCCAGCACCTGATGGAAGACCTGGAGAAAGAGGGCTTGGATATCCTCTCTCGCTCCAAAGTCGGAAATCTTGCAAAACCGCGGTTGTTCGAGATCGCTTTCGCGATCAACCGGATGCGAAGCCTTAAAGTATCGGATTAGTGCCCCCCCAGCGGTGCTGCCCCATTCGAGAACGAAACTTCGGTCGAGGATAGGCGATATCGTGCGTCACTCCGTGGGGAAGGTCACTCCGTGGGGAAGAGTTGTCCAGCTCGCTCCCTTCTTCGTCGTCCTCGACGGCCGGAA
>JAKZYH010000580.1:0-10494 GCA_047514575.1 Acidobacteriota bacterium
CATCCGTCCTGGCTGCGTTACGCTCTGTCGGCCTCCTCGACGTACTGCACGAGTACGACTGCGGGGGCCTCGGTCGCAAGCCTTGCCAGGACGGCTTTTGCGGCGCCTCGCTACGACAAGCGATGAGAAATCCGGGTTAGCCCACCCGAGGACCCAACGGCAACTGCTGGGAAAAACCCAACCTCATACTGCAGAGCCCTCGGCCGCCGCGATCAGCGCCTTCATGTACCCAACCGCCCAGGCATAGGAAATGAGACCGCCTCCGACGTCGGCCGTGAGGCCGGGAAGATGGTCCGGTTCCAGCGTCCATCGATAGTCGACCTCCTTCAAAACCTGGACCGCCTTCCACATATCAAGATCGCCCTCGTCCAGAAAGACTTCGTCATAGTTGGGAACTGTTCCCTGCACGCCGCGGAAGTCAATATCGAAGATTTTGCGCTTGCGGCCAAAGTACCGGATCAGCTCCAACACGTCGGCCCCCGATTCCTGCATCGTTCCCAGACACAGAAGGATTCCGTTGTATTGGCTGGGTACGATCTGGATCAGTCGGTCCAAGCCCTCCTTGGTGTTGAGCACCTGGTTGACACTCCAATAGCGTTTCATGGGAGGGTCGTCGGGATGGCAGGCCAGATGGACCCTCGCCTCGGAAGCAACCGGGACACATCTCTCTTGGAAGCGGGTGATGCGCTCCCACATCTGATCCTGCGAGACCGGCCCCGCTGGCTGCTGTTGGTCTTCTGTACCCCGTCCATCGAACGTACTGAGACGGGCTCCACCTCTCCCCTTTGCAATCCTTCGATGGCCTGGCAGAGGCAGTTTGAACACATCCCGAATCACTCTCGAGAGCAGAAGGCTGTGCTCCAGAACCGGTATCGATGCCTTCCCTAGACACTCGATGGTCCTCGAGATCTTCTCCAGCTCCTTGTTCCAACCCGGTCTGTCCAGAAGAAGATTGGCAGTATCCACTTTCTGGAGATAAACGGCTCCGATTCGGATCCCAAAACTGGCGGCGAAGCGCTTGACTCGAAGTAGCTCCTCCAGATCCATCTGCCCACTCTCAGCATAGCCCGGCACCCAGGTCGAGACGATCCGAATGTCCTCGACTCCAATCTGCCGGACGTGGCGAAGCGCATCGGCAGAAAGGGGTGAAGGATCCCCCGGTACCGCTCGGGGAAAGGCAATCACACGCATGTTTCCCTCACCCCGATGGGTGACAGCGCGAGCGGCCGATACAGTGTGCCTCGGGCTAATACTTGCCAAGGCGCCGCTGGCTGCGGCCGACTTCAGGAGATTTCTTCTCGTTACTTTCATCGCTCTCATTGCTCCAATGGTGTGATGAAGTTTGATCGCTAAAGGCAAGCGAATAGAGCTTTCTGCGATCGATGTAGAACTTCAGCGAAATCGACTTTCCCTCACGAGTCCCAGTGTTAATATGCTTCCGAATCGCAAAGTCTCCCCTCCCACTCGGGTTTTGAAGGCATGCGGCCTCGGAACAACAGCAGACGGAGTCAGCGGTAGGCTGAACACCCTGTCAATGCGACCGTAGCATAGAAAAGGAGAGGCGCAAACAGATCGATTCTCAGATCGCTCAAGTTTCCGACCGTTCGCAGTGGCAGGTAGAAGCGGAAAGAATCAGCAGGGGGAAGTACTCTGGAGACGCTGGCGGGCCAGCCAGACCTATGACTCCTGGACTCCCAAGCGTGCTCTGCTACTTGGGTGTGGCCACCAGCTCCTTGACCAGCAGGCTTCCAAATTGGTCGCCTCGCTCCAGTGGCTCTGAACAAGACGAGTGGAACTTGACCAGCTGTACGAGCTTCCCCCGCCGGTTCTCAATCCGAGCTTTGATATCAGGTGCCATGGGACTACCAGAGTCTGGGGGAGTCAGGACAATCTCCGAACCCAGGGAAACGTTGGAGCCATCGAAATAGACCCGGCCTCCTCCCGTGATTCGGATCTGAGCTACCTTTGGAAGGGAGCCGCGAGCTCTGCACTTTACCTTTCCGGACTGCTGATTGGTGGTAAAGTCGCAGTCCTCGCCTCTGTACTCCAGCGTGAGGGATCTCAGTGCGCTAGCACTCTTCGGCAGACAGTAGCCATCGGAGTGACTGAGATGATCGATCCCCTGATCCTGGGAATCGGTGCAATCAGTTGCTCTAACGAGGGGCCCGCCGATCGAGCTGACCCCGTTTACTACTTCAAAGTCGCCGAAAATGCGACCCGGGCCAATGACCTTGCAAGGGCTAAGGCGATCTACGACATCGTCGTCACCATCACGAGAAACATCCGACCCGCAGGAGGTTGGGATGGTCGTGTCGTTCACCTGAATACTCGGTGTCGGATCCGAAATATTGACGAGGAAGGTACCGCCGCCAAGCACCTGTGGATATTTACCAAGGGAAACCCCTCCCTCGCTCTTAACTTCGAGGTCTGCATCGGGTCCGTTGTTGCGGAGCGTCAGCTGCACGAGGTCCCCTTCGCAGGCACTCCCACCGGGGTCATCGGTAACCGGAAGGTTGAAGCTGATGAAGATCGTGTTCCGCGCGTCCAGGCCCCTGACCTCGAGCCGATAGTCGCCGTTCGGAATCGAAGGCACGACATCGTCGACCATAGGAGGCGGAGGCCCGGCCGCCTCTTTGGACAGGGCAAAGCGCTCCCATTCCCTGTCACCGGACGGGTTCAGGTTCATCCTGGTCCAGATATTCCCAGGAGCGATCAGCGCATAGATCGCATTAGGTGCTTCCGGTACTGTCCAGCCAAGAAGGAGGTCGGAGGAGTCATCACCGTCGGCAGGATCACCGGGCATGACACCCTCGGGTAGAGCGTTTATCGACGGGAAAATCGGCAGGCCCAGAAAATTCGGATCGTCGCCGTCATTGGCAACATCGAAGTCCCCCTCGAGTAGAGGAGTAAACCAGACCGGCTCGGTATCGAAGTTCACCGGGATTGTAAAAGCAAAGGTTCCGTCGAATGTGGTTGGACCAGGAAAGTTTGGCCCCAGGCCATTGTATCCAATGTAGCCAAGGTTGGATTGATCATAGATGAACACCGAGACACCAGGTCCGGCGACACCTACCTTGAAGTTGGCCTGCTCATCTGTCAGAAGAACCGGTTCGGGTGCGGTGTTGGGCAGCCAGTGCAACACCAGATGGTATCCACACATACCGTGGGGTACCTGGGTAGTCCTGTCAGGCAGCAAGCGATCGCCGCAGGCGCCTGGTGCTTGCTCTACCGTGAAACCAGTCCACCTATTGTCAGGCATCGAGACTCCAAAAAATGCATCGACGACGTCATCGGGATTTGCGTTGGCCCGAGGGGCCTGACCCGCTGGCACCTGAGTAGCCTCAAGCGGACCACTCGGATCGAGAAAAAGCGTGTACTGTATCTCGTTCATAAGACCGGAGCAGCCATTCCCCTGGCAGTTGTCCCAGCTGAAAGATCCTCCACCCTGCTTGCGAGTATCGCCGTCGAAAAGCCAAACGGTAAACTGGGTCAAGTCGCGCGGCACTCTTATTGAAAAATGCCGTCGGGGCAGAGCATCGCAGGAAGGATCTCCAGGATTATTCAGACAAAAAGGAGGGTCGGGATCAGGAAGGTCGTCATCTACTTCTCCCAGGGAACTCAGACCACGAGTCAGGTTGACAAAACGTCCGCTCTGCTGGAATTCCAGCGGTTGATTCCCGCTGGCATCCGGACCTGAAGTGTCCGGGATTCCTCTTTCTGGCCGGGTCTGGGCCAGCGCTGTCGGCGAAGCAGCCACTGCAATCAACAACCCAACCAAAGTCAGCTGCGGCAGCAATTCTCCCATCACCGAAATTGGTGCCTTCACATCCCACTCCTTGTCGTACGTCCGACTGTCTCTGATTCGAGAGGCGTTCTTTACTCACGGCCTCTGGGACGCCCTGAGAACCCTACATGAAGAGATCTCGGCCGAACCTGTCGGCAGCAGCCCACTGCAGTATTGACCCTCTGCTTTTCTCAACGGGATCCGCATCCCTTTCTTCTCTATCGTTACTTCTGCGCAGAAGAATGGTGCTAGCTATCACCGAAAGCCCCGAAACACTCTCTGAGCTTGTAATCGAAGGGACCTCGTAGGCTTGACTCTGGCCGGGCTGGGAGCCGTGTCCAGATACGATCGGAAGACTCAGCCATTCCAGACACAAGCCAATCTCAGGACGGGTTGGGCAGGAGACCGGGGCTTGAGGGATCCAGCCACGCACAGGCCAAGCGTGGGCGTGGTCGTTGCCGAGAGTACGCAGAGGAGTAGAGAAAGACCGCTGGCGTTCTGGCGGAGAGGGCGGGATTCGAACCCGCGGTACAGTTACCCGTACACACGCTTTCCAAGCGTGCTCCTTAAGCCACTCGGACACCTCTCCGAAACAGCCCCAATAGCATAGCATTAACCTCTCTGGCAATGGGCTAGCGCCCTGTCAACTTGTCCATAACCCACAATCTCCAAGGTTGACAGGGTATTTTTGGGGGCTCACGTCGGGAATCCCTTGGAGACGCGCCCGGCGTCGACACCAATTGATCACAAGGGACCCGACTAGGTGGCGATAATGCGGTTCTAGTTTGGGCGCTGGGAAATCAGGGTTATCATACCGGCAACTGGAGGTATCAATGACAGACAACATTCGAGTCGCAGCGGGCAGCATCCGGGAAGCCACCGACGAGCTCCTGACGTTCGTTGCGCAGATGGGCTGCAGCGGGGTCATCCTGAACACGCCCGCCCTCAGCGGACAGACTCCCTTCGGCTCTAGTCCGGTTGGTTCCACCTACTGGCAGGATTCAGCCGCGGCTTCGCCAGGTTGCTGGGACTTCCTGGAACTCCTCCAGCTCCGCACCCGAATCGAGTCCTACGGATTGAAGTTGGAAGCCATCGAGAACGTGCCTCTGCACTTTTACCAGAAGTGTATCCTGGGCTTACCAGGAAGAGACGAACAAATCGAAAACTACCAGGAAACGATTCGTAACCTGGGACGGGCCGAGGTCCCCATTTTGGGCTATCACTGGATGGCCAACAGCGTCTGGCGCACGTCCAAAGATGAGCTGACCAGGGGTGGGGCGAGAACCACCGTCTATGACCACGCCTTGGTCAAGGACGCCCCCATGAGCTTCGGGCGGGAGTATGACGAAAATGAGCTTTGGGCAAGTTACGAGTACTTTATTCGATCTGTTCTCCCGGTCGCCCAGGAGTCAGGAGTCACCCTCGCGCTGCACCCGGACGATCCACCCGTTGCCTCGTTGGGTGGGGTCTCGCGTATCTTCCGCAACCTGGAAGGATTCAAGCGGGCCATGGAGGAGGTCGCTCCTGACTCCAACCACAAGCTGGACTTCTGCATGGGCACCTGGGCAGAGATGGGAATCGACGAGATGTTCGAGGCCATGGAATACTTCGGCCGCAAGGCGAAGATCGCGTACGTTCACTTCCGCAATGTCCGTGGCGCTGTGCCTCATATTACCGAGACCTTCATCGACGAAGGGGACGTAGATGTGGCCAGGGCCATCAAGCTGCTGGTGGAGACGGGCTTCGACGGCTTGATCATAGACGACCATGTGCCGCAGATGATCGACGACACTCTTTGGTGCCACCGAGGGCGCGCCTATGCTACCGGCTACATAAAGGGATTGCTGCGAGGAGTGCAGTCCCTCACCGAGTAAGGAACCTCGAAGAAGAAATGGACGACCGCATGCGGTGCCGACAGTAGGCATACTATCGCTAAAAGGTCCTCTGGTGCTGTTGCTCGGATACCCCTGGTGCTGGATACTCCTTGGATGGGCGTCCTGTTCCACCTACTAACTGCTCGTTTCATGGGACTGACCGAGTTCCCCCTGAGTTTCCTGTCTACCTACCCAGCTATCGTCTTCGTCGTACTGCGAATCGAGAAGATGCTGTACTGAGGTGGCCCCTGATAAGCTGATCTTGCGTTCCTCAACAGTCTCCCGAACCAATAGAATCTTGACTCGCTGGGATTGGGGAAGTGTGGCGG
Source organism: Acidobacteriota bacterium (assembly GCA_047514575.1). Taxonomy (GTDB): domain Bacteria; phylum Acidobacteriota; class UBA6911; order RPQK01; family JAJDTT01; genus CAUZIZ01. The sequence goes on from JAKZYH010000580.1 coordinate 5,988, forward strand.
AGGAGGTGGGATTCGAACCCACGTGCCCGGCTCATCACCGGACAACCCGATTTCGAGTCGGGCCCGTTACGGCCACTTCGGTACTCCTCCACCCACCATTACAGCCAACCTCCCACGGCGAAGTCAAGAGGGGGCTCCACTTCCAGAAACTTCAACAGCCGCTGCGGCGACCGGGTCAAGATCTTGCCCCCGAGGCGCTGCCCACACTCAGGGAGAATCATTCCCGGTTCCCCATTGGGTTCTTGAAAGCTTTCCGTTAGCTTCTTGATTGAGAGACGTCTCAGCGACGCTGAATCATTCTGCTGGCGTGATCCGCCAGTCTGTCGAAGAAGTGTTGACCTGTAGGAGTCAAGAAATCGGCGTTGGCAAAGTCGGGTAATGCCTTCTCCAAACCGGCAAGAATCGCCGTCAAACGAGCCTCAACCGCTTCATCTTCCTGAGAATTCCTGCCCATAGCGCGCTCAAAATAGAGCGCGAGAACCAGGTAAACATAGGTGGCCTGAAAATAGACATAGGCATCCCGTTGAGTCCCCAGCCAAGGGAGCGTGAAGGTGCGCCGATCGTCACAGATTAACGTCTCGAGTTCCTCGACATTGTAGAGGATCTCGTGGGCGAGTTCGTGGATCAAATCTTCCTCCAACGACAGAAGTCCACTAGCTGTGTGCGACAACAGGATCGCACCGGCATAGCGCGGAGCAGAGCAGCTCCGAAACTTCGCATCAGGAAGATAGACGATCGTATTGACAAAACGGGGAAAATCCGCCGTCATGGCCGGCCATACGCATTCGATCCGAGCTAAGGCCCGATTCACTACCTGCGAAAAAACACGGATTCCTTCCGCGCTCACAGAAGCTCCAGGTCGCTCTCGCGCGGGGTCGTCGAACACGTACATTGGAGACGCAGCCTCCCTGATGAGCGGATCGACCTCGTGACCACAAATCTGATAGGGTAATCCCTGCTTAGAGCCGGCTGGATTTGTCGAGGCGCTGACAACCAGACGCCGAAGATCCTCTAGTCGCTGCCGCAGAATAGCCCTTTGCCCGGAAGCCTTCTCGACCGGACCCGTCAGTAGCCGGCACAGATGCCACGACAAGACTCGAAATGGGGAAGCTTCCATCAGGAGCCGACGCCGTCGCTGCGACAAGGCCTTGTAGGTCTCCATCGTCGCCTCAAGTTCGATCTCGCTCGCAACTTCCGGCTCCGCGTACAGAACCTTCATCGCTAGCGCCAGCAGCGTAGCTTCGCGCAGTCTCCAGACCGTGCTCAACAGCCGATCCGTCGCCAGCGGATCAACACTCTCTCCAGGAATGAACAAGCCTTCGGCACAGATACCTCCCAGCCTGAATTCCGTCTTTGCTGGAGGCTGGCCCTTCTGGTGCCCCGGTAGGCTATCGCCTCTTACCATCACACAACCTCTCCAAGCGACTTGAAAAACTAGTACCAGGTCACACATGTAGTGACGGAGGTGGAATTCGCCAGGTGCACGGCTCGACACCGGACAAGCCAATGTCGAGTCCGCCTCGGGCACTCACTGCGGTGCTCCTCCGCTGCCCATTACAGCCAACCTCCGCGATCGAAGTCAAGGCAACACTTTCGAGGGTCGCTGACAGACCAGCCGGATGGTATAGTGGAGTGGAGTAGCGGTCCCGTCGACACCGATAGCTGTCTGCCTCGTGAGGTTTTTTCTTTGCGCTCCGACAACCCCACGCGCACGGCTTCTTTCATTGTCGGTCCAGACCTAACTCCGATCTCCACAAAATGACTTACCAGGTACTGGCGCGAAGGTGGCGTCCGCAGAATTTCGAGGACGTCATAGGACAAGGAACCGTAACTCGGACTCTTCAGAATGCCATCAGGAGTGGCAGGGTTGCCCACGCCTTCCTTTTCTCGGGCGTGAGGGGCGTAGGCAAGACCACAACTGCCCGGGTTCTCGCCAAGGCCTTGAACTGCGAAACAGGATCCACCGCGATTCCCTGTTCCAAGTGTGTGTCCTGTCAGGAGATCGCTTCTGCCAACAGTCTGGACGTCCAGGAAATCGATGCGGCTTCAAACACTGGGGTCGACAATATCCGGGACCTGCGGGAAAACGCCCGCTACGCTACCGCCAGGGATCGCTTCAAGATCTTCATCATCGATGAAGTTCACATGCTCTCAAACGCGGCGTTCAACGCGCTGCTCAAGATTCTAGAGGAGCCACCAGAGCACGTAAAGTTCATTCTGGCGACCACTGAACGGCACAGGATCCCGGTGACGATCACCTCTCGATGCCAGGAATTCAACTTCAAGCCGATTCCGTTTTCGGCAATCCTGGAACTCCTCCAGAAGATTAGTCGCGAGGAAGGACTCGAGATCAGCGATTACGCTCTACGAGCGGTGGCATCCGCTGCGGAAGGAAGCATGCGCGATGCGCAGTCCCTCCTGGACCAGATCACTGCAATGAGCGGTATGAAGGTTGTGGACGATGATGTCCGCGCCCTTCTCGGGGTTGTCGATGAAGAACTGATCAGCGCTCTAATGGACATGGTACTGAGGCGGGACACGAAGGCTTTGTTACAACGATTTCAAGAACCCTTCAACGCCGGGGTAGATCCCCAGAATCTGTGTCGACGGATGATACGCTACGTCAGGAATCTACTGGTGTGCAAGGTCGCTGGCTGGGACGACATTCTGCTTCAGTTGCCGGACACGGATCGGGAGGTCGTCCTGAAACAGGCAGACGAACTCACAGAGCCTGACCTGATACGGTTCTACGATGTCCTGAGCCAGACCCAGAATGAGCTTCGCTGGCACGCCAATCCCTATCTCCATCTGGAAATGACCTTCATGAAGCTGCTTGAGCTGGCCCGCCTGCCCACACTCGAGAAAGTCATCGAGCGGTTGGAGTCGGGTTCAGTCAAGGCAGTTACCGAGGAGATCTCCCCAACGAGGGTCGAGAACCTGTTTGAGAGGCCCTCCGGGAAGCCGGTTCCCGAAGAGACCACAGAAGAATCGAAACCGGCTTCCGAGGACAGTCTGCATTCGCAGTTGATCGCCGCCGTTCAGAAAGAGAGCCTCCCGCTTTCAACGTCATTGCAGCAAGCTCGATCGACGGACACATCGGGGGAAAAACTGGTGATCGTTTTCCCTGACTCAGAGAAGTTCCACGCCCAAATGGTGCAATCAGAAGAGAACCGATCTCGGCTAGCAGACCTGTGTTATAAGATTACGGGCTCGCGGCTCCAAATCGAGGTTCAGCTGGAGGCGAGCGGCAGCGAAGAATCTCCGGCCGAAGACCCCATGGAAGATCCCAGAGTCAAGGCCTTTATCGAGCGATTCCCGGGCAAAGTAATCGTGGAGAAGAAGCCGGAGGAGTAACACCGATATGCAGATGGGAAAAAAGGGTCTCAAGAACCTGATGAAGGAAGCTCAGAGGGTTCAGCAGAAACTCGAAATGGAAATGGAAACCCAACGCATCGAGGCCAGCAGCGGAGGGGGAGTCGTGACCGTCGTGCTGGACGGGTCCAAGCGTCTCCAGTCCATTCGAATCGATCCGGAGGCTGTGGATCCGGAAGACGTCGACATGCTGCAGGATCTGATAGTGGCGGCGGTCAACGAGGCCGGCCGCAAGGTGGACGAAGTACTCAGCTCCCAATTGGGAGGCCTGACTGGAGGGCTGCTCGGCGGGAGCTGACCGGCACTGGGATGAGTCAGTCGAGAGATCCAATTCAGGAACTTGTCGATCAGCTGAAGAAGCTTCCCGGCATCGGTCCAAAATCGGCCCAGAGGCTGGCCTTTCACCTGATCCGCCAGGCCGAGGCCGAGTGCCGACAGCTGGCCGAAGCAATCGTTCAGGTGAAGACAAACCTGATTTTCTGTTCCGTCTGCAACAACATCAGTGCGGCCGATCCTTGTCCCATTTGCACTCATCCCAACCGTGAAAAACATCTCATTTGCGTGGTGGAGGAACCTTTCAACATCCCCTCCATCGAGAAAACAGGTCAGTATCGTGGCCTTTACCACGTCCTCCATGGCGCTATTTCACCGATCAACGGGATCGGGCCCGAGGATCTGAAGCTTAAGAACCTGTTTGATCGGCTGCGAGATGGTACGGTGCAGGAGGTGATTGTGGCGACCAATCCCACCGCCGAAGGCGAGGCGACGGCGCTCTATCTCTCCCGATTGATCAAGCCTCTCGACATCAAGACCACTCGCATCGCTCTTGGCGTCCCTATCGGCAGCGATCTTGAGTACACGGATGAGCTCACACTGTCTCGGGCCTTGTCGGGCAGACAGTCCCTATAGGCCTCGCCCCAGAGATCTCGACCCTGCGATAGAGACCACCTGTTTCCCAATTCCCATCCGAAGCCCCTCCCCTGGAACCCTAACTCGGATTTCTCATCGGTCGTCGTAGCGAGGCGTCGCAGGCGCCGTCCTGGCAAGGCTTGCGACCGAGGCCCCCGCAGTCGTACTTTGACAGTACGTCGAGGAGGCCGACCGAGCATAACGTAGCCAGGGCGGATGATTGCGG
>JAKZYH010000581.1:0-11069 GCA_047514575.1 Acidobacteriota bacterium
GCGCACGGGCGCTGGGAAACGGAATCCCATGGTCGCCAAGGGACCCTTGAAGCTCCAGGCCCACCGCAGCCCCGTCCGCTTCCGCAACCTCTGGTACCGTCCGCTGCGACGGGTTCCCTGAGAGCCCGCGACCCGCTGTCCCTCCTGTTTAATCGATCCAATCGATCCAAACAGGTTTCGTGCTCCGATCCATAAATACGGCAACGTCCGTTGCGGGGGAAGCAGATAGCCCTTAGGATGGAATATACCTGGATCGTCAGGCTTGAGAGGGCGACCTATATCACAGAACCTCCCGAAAGGTTTGGGGATAATCGCTTGCAGGTAGCTGGAGAATCCGGCCGCGGGCGAGTCGGAAGAGATCGTCACCGACGAAGGAGGTCTACGTCAAGGGATAGCAGAAGACCGCTGCGGTTCTGCTTCGTCGCCGGCAACCCTCTGCCTGTCAACGACGCCTCCAGGATTTGCTAAGGAGGAGAAGTATGAGCAACCTGTCTCGACGTCATTTTATCTTCGGTTCCGTCGTCGCCACCACGGCCAGCGCCCGGCCCACGGCTAGCGCCCCGCGAGTGTCAGCCAACGATCGCGTGTCCGTGGCCGTCGTTGGGGCTGGAGGAATGGGACGCCACCATGTGAACGGCCTTCTGGAGGCGCCCGATGCCGTGTGTGCCACCGTCTGCGACGTGAACCAGTACTTCATGGAGCGGGAGGCGGAGAAGGTGCGCCGGAGTACCGGAAAACGGCCCAGGATGGTGAAGGACTTCCGGCGAATCCTGGATGATCCCTCCATCGACGCGCTAGTGGTGGCGACGCCCCATCACTGGCACATCCCCATCGCCGTCCGGGCCCTGGAGGCGGGCAAGGATGTCTATGTGGAAAAGCCCGCCAGCCACGTGTTCCGTGAGGGTCGGGTGTTGGTGGAGACTGCCCGGAGGACCAAGCGTATTGTCCAGCACGGCACCCAGATGCGCTCCACTGAGGTCACGGCCAGGGCTCGCGAGGTGCTGGACTCCGGGATCCTCGGCGAGGTGAAGATGTCCAAGGCCTGGAACCAGCACCGCTCCACCCACCCGGTTGCGGTTCCGGACACTCCCGAGCCTCCTGGAATCGACTACGACTTCTGGCTGGGGCCGGCCCCCAAACGGCGTTTCAACTCCAATCGCTTCAAGAATACCTGGCTCTGGTATCGAGACTACGGTAATGGCGACATCGGAGGGGATGGCATTCATGACCTCGACATGGCCCACTTTGGCCTGAGCCCCCGGACCCATCCGATTCGGATCACAGCCCACGGAAGCGACATCGAGATCCCGGGAGAGCGGGAGTTCCCCGACAACATGACGGTGGCCTACGAGTTCCAGGAGGGCAAGGTGCTCCTGTACGAGGACCGGGGCTGGACACCCTACGGGCACTACGGCGTGGACAGCGGAAACATCTTCTACGGCACGGAGGGATTCATGGTCTTCTCCCGCCGCGGCTTCTTCCAGGTCTACCAGGGATCCAAGGAGGAACTGGGGCCGGGGATGAGGTTCAGCCGAAGAATCGGCAACAGGTCCTGGTGGAGCCATCAGCTGAAGCATCACCACGCTGGTTTCTTCGAGAGTGTTCGGACCCGGCGGCAACCCAGTGCGCCAGCTCTTCAGGCTCACCTCTCGTGTGCCCTGACGCATCTGGGAGAGGTTGCGTTTCGAGTGCGCCGAGTGTTGGAGTTTGATCCCGAAACCGAGACCGTTAAGAATGATCCGGAGGCCAACCGCCTGCTGACCAAGGAGTACCGGGAACCCTGGAGTGTTTAGAAGCTGCCCCTCGCTTTCTGATCCGGGATCGGGACGGAGTTTATGGCCACTGCTTCGAGAGCTGCGTGAAAAGCATGGGCATTGAGGAAGTGCGGATTGCTCCAAGAAGCCCTTGGCAAAACGGCTTCGCCGAGCGACTGATCGGCTCCATTCGAAGAGAGTGTCTTGACCACGTGATTGTCATCGGGGAACGCCATCTACGGAGGATACTGGCTAGTTATTTTGACTATTATCATCGGTCAAGAACCCACTTGTCCCTTGCCAAAGACTCCCCTGAGACACGAGTTAAGCAGGACGGTGCAGGCGAGATCATTGAGATCTCGCAGGTCGGTGGGCTTCACCATCGGTATGAGCGTAAAGCCGCGTAGCGGACGCTCCGCTTCTTTTGTTCTCGTTGGCTATGCGGGCCAAAGACCTGCGGACGCTCGCTGACACGTCGATTCTGGTGACCGACTTCCGGCCCGCTTCTCAAAAGGTCAAATCGACATACCTCCTGCGGACTTAAGCGCAGAAGGCGGTCTGTCAAGTGGAGATTGAGAAAAAGAGATCTACCAAAAAGAGCGACGAGGTTTTGGCGAACGACAGGACTGCTGGGCAAGGAGAGGATGAAACAGGAATGCCAGGAGAAGAGGCGCACCCCAGCGACTCCTGGTTTCCAATTTCATCGGGTCCCCCCCTAGAGCAGTTCGTCCACGGGATGGCCCGGCCTGTCTCCTGTGGAATTAGCGATGTAGAGGGGGCGTCCGTCCCGGCCCGTATAGGCCTTCGACCAGTCGATCCCCAGGGCCTTGTAGACGGTGGCGAAGAGGTCTCCGATGGTCACCTGTCGGTCGGCCACGTAAGCACCTCGCTCGTCGCTGGCACCGACCACCTGCCCGCCCTTGATCCCCCCGCCTCCCAGCGCCAGAGACCAACAGTGACACCAGTGGTCTCTGCCGGCCTTGGGATTGATATCGGGAGTTCGCCCGAACTCGCCCATCACCAGGACGACCGTCGAGTCCAGCAGCCCTCTTTCCTGCAGTTCCGTGAGCAGGGTCGGCAGCGCCTGGTCCAGACGGGGGGCAAGCTTCTGGGACAGTATCTTGTCGTTGTCGAAGTGGGTGTCCCACTCGCTGTGATCGTAGCCTTCTGCCGTGACAAAGCGGCATCCCGCCTCCACCAGTCGGCGGGCCAGGAGCAGCGCTTGCCCGAAGCGGGTCCTGCCGTAGGCCTCCCGAACCTTCTCCGGCTCCTGGGACAGATCGAAGGCCTTCCGCACCTCCGGAGCCAGGATCATCTCCAGGGCCTGCTTCTGATACGCATCCATGCTCCTGAATCGGGCAAAGTCCTCTTGCTTCCGGTACTCCCGATCCACCACCTGGAGAAACCTCCGGCGGTCTTCGATCACTTCGGGGGAAAGTGACTTGGGCAACGTCAAGTCCGGGATCTCGAAGTCGTCCTGGCTGGGATCCGGAACGATCATCGGATCGTACTGGGCCCCCATGTTCCCGGACATGTAAGAATGGCTATAGGAAAGGGGCGGTGTGACCACGTAGGGCGGTAGATTGTTGCGGCCGCCCAGTTCGCGGGAGACGATGGATCCGAAACTGGGGAAACGGAAGCCGGGACTCGGGCTGTGACCCGTCATCCCGTAATAGGTACCCTGGGGATGATCGTTCTCTACCGAATGCATGGAGCGGATCAGGGACAACTGGTCCATCTGCCGTGCGATGCGCGGCAGCACCTCGGAGATCTGAATTCCAGCAACGTTCGTCGAGATCGCCTTGAAGTTGCTGTTGGGCTTGGGATCCCAGGTGTCCATGTGGGGTGGGCCGCCCGAGAGCCAGATGAGAATCACCGAGGAGGCCTTCTTGGGCGGGTCCTCTCCGGCTGCGGCGGCTCGCTCCGCCGCTCGCAGAAACTGGCTCAAACCGATACCCAGGAACGGTAATCCCCCGATCCGCAGAAACTCTCGGCGCCCCCAATCGGCGCTCCCACAGGTAGGACATCCTGGCTGGACCATTTCGCCTTGTCTTCCGTTCTCCGAGCTTCGTTGGCGCGTGTGCCTGCTCTTGCGACTATTATCAATGATTGTGAGCGAACTGTCGAGAGCTGATGAGAGCCCAGGCCAGGGCCTCGAAGGCCTGTTTTCGAGGTCGCCGCCCGATCATCTCTTCCAGCTGTGACCGCTCTTCCGGTGTAGGGAATCGCGAAAGAGCCGACAGGTAGAGTTCCTCGATGATCTCCCTGTCGCTTGCCCCACTCTCGAGCAGTCGGCTCACCCGTCCTCCGGGCTGAGAGACTTTCTCCGTAAACGTCTTTCCAGTCAGCATATGAAGAGCCTGCGCCAGAGTCGGTTCCGGCTTCTCTTCCGGCAGCGTCTTCCGCTCTTTGCGGTTGAAGATCTCCATGAACTCGGAAGCCGCCTTTGGCAAGAGGGAGATCGCCCGAGTTCCAGGTGGGACTCCCTTGAAGAAGTCGGGCACGCCGGTCGCCTGAGAGATGGCGTCCAGCAACACGGCCGCCTCCAACGGTCGGGGAAGGGCGTGGGAGAAATTGAGATGATCCCCTCGATTGGTGTGGTTGGGTGTCCCCGAAAGCTGATACGTCCGCGATCGCACGATCAGCCGCATCAGATGTTTCAAGTCGTGGCCATGTTCCCGGAAGTCGGCAGCCAGGGCGCGAAGAAGCTCCGGGTGAGTGGGAGGGTTGGTGGATCGAAAATCGTCCACCGGATCCACGATTCCCCTGCCGAAGAACCAATCCCAGACACGGTTGACCAAGGCTTGGGCGAAGTAGGGATGCGACACCATCCATTGGGCCAATTTCACTCGCAAGTCCGCCCGCTCCTCCTGAGGCAGCAGGGTACCATCCAGGAACCGAGGTTCCACCACCTGTTTGGTTCTGGGATGGACCACCTTGTCAGCCTGTAGGGGAGAGTCGAGGACCAAGGAGTCGTCCATCAGGGTTCGCCGCACATCCACTAGACGACCGTAAAAGGCCGCCATTCCCCAAAACTGATCCTGACTCCAGGCCTCGAAGGGATGGTCGTGGCAGCGAGCGCAGTCCAGCCGGCGACCCAGGTAGATCCTCACCTGCTCGGCGATGAGATCTTCCGGCGGAATCAGGGAGTACCCCCGATAGTAGAAGCGGGTGGGCCCATCGTAGCCCTGGGCCGCAATCCGCTCCACGGCCAGCCGATCATAGGGTTTGTTCTCGGCTATGCTCCGTCGCAGCCACTCGCCGTAGCGTTGCGTGTGCCTCCCTCCGCCGTACCAGCGAAAGATCTCTGCGTAGCGGAAGAACAGATACTCTTTGTACTCAGGAGAGTTCAGCAGAATCTCGATGAGCTTGTCACGCTTGTGGGGATCGGGAGAGGCGATGAATGCGCGGACTCGATCGCCAGGGGGTAGAGTTCCGGTCAGGTCCAGGCAGACTCGCCGCAGGAATTCTGCGTCGCTCGACAAATCGGAGGGAACGATGTTCAAGTGGCGAAGCCTTCCGAAGACGAACCCGTCGATGAAGTTCCCTTCCAGCACTTCGGGATAGCTGATCAGCCTGTTCGCCAAGACGCCGAATCTGGCGCTGGTGACCTGTCCGGGAGCCCGGATCAAGACACTCGTCTCCCCGGGACGCCTGGCCCTGACCAAGCCCTCCTGGCTCACCTCCAGTACGGCCTCATCGCCGGATTCATAGACCACCTCATGGGTCACGTCTTCCCGCCGTCCGTTGCTAAGGTGCGCCGTCACCAGTATCTGTTGTCTTCCCTTCGGATCCAGCACCGCCTGCCTTGGGTAGACTTCCAGCTTCTCGATCCACGGGGTTTCCGATTCGCCCTCCGGGGCATAGGGAGCGCGCTGGCGGATCCACTGCAGGATCCTGGCGTACTCGGGCGAATCGACGCCGAAACGACGACCGCCGCCATGGGACACCTGCAGGGTGGGCTTCAGGAGAAGCAGACTCTTCTCCGGTGCTTCCAGGTCTATCCGCGGCTTCCTGGGCTCACTGGATTCGTCGGTCAGCACCTGGAACTTTCCCCCCTGGACGATCCATTTGTAGTCTTGGCGAGGATAGCTGGCGTTGAGCGACAGCTTGAAGCCGCCCTGCCCGGGCACGGCCCCGTGACAGGTCGTGTCGTTGCAACCGCTTCGGGTCAGAATGGTCCCCATCTCTCGGGCAAAGCTCAGGGGACGACTGGCTTGCGCGTCCACGATCCGGATGGTGGCTCGGGCCTCCTGACCGCCCACCCTGGCCCTCAACAGTAGATCGCCGTCGGTGCGCGGTGTGACCCGACACAGAGGGGAGAGCTGGGCCAGTTCGGGGTTGGAAAGAGAGAACTCGGCTTCTGAAGTGAGATCCCGTTCGATGCCGCCCTCGAAAGTCCCCATCAGCAGGAACGTCTGGGACGACTCGGTGCCCCGAAGCATGACCTCCGACGGCACCAGTTGGAGCGACAGCGGTTTTGCAGAAGGCTTTCCGTACGCCGTACCAAGGCTGGTCGCCATGACCAGACACCCGATCCAGGTTCGATACCTTGCTTGTCTCTTCACGGCAAACGGAGTCTCCTGCGTCCTATCTTTGACCCGCCGAGAGGGGACGGGTCGACCCGCTGGGGGCCCTTGCAGCGGCCTCCGCTTCCAGCACCATGAGCGGAATTCTTTTCACCGCCAGCTTGGCCCCAGGAATCCCGCCCACCAGGGGGCGTGCGTTCACGGTGATCCAGGCGGGTAGCTCGGTCGCCGAAGCGTCTTCCCTGGCATGGAGCACCACGGCGATCTTTTCGCTCGTGGGAAGGTGATTGGTTCGCTTGAGGATTTCGGGTGGATCGGCTTGGCCAGGTCCCTGGTAACGGCTGCTGGCAGGAAGGAGCTCGACTCCCTCCGGCAGTCCGTCGACGCTCACGGCGACCTGATTCGAGGGGGTGAAGAATCCTTCCTCGTGGTCCAGGGTCAGGGTGAGCTTCCGGGCCTGTCCGGCCATCAGATTGATCCGGAGTGGATCGGCTCGGCCGTCTTCGCGTCCACGAGTCCGTGTTTCCAGAACGGTATCGCCGACGTGGGGGATCTGGGGGCGGATGAGAAGGCGATACGCGAAGTCCGGGGCCCCCTTCCTCCGGGTCACGTCCCTGACGCGCAAGTAGTAATCTCCGCTCTTGTCGAAAGTGCCAATCACCTTGGGATCGATCGAGATCAGGTAGGGATCGGTGGACTTGGTGAATTCCTTGGTGCGCTGCAAGTTGGTCAGGTGCTCGCTCCCACTGGCATCGACGATCTCGAGAAGGGGATTGAAGTCAGGCTGCGCGGTGGCAGGGGTCTCGAGCTCGAACGCCAGCTTCTGACCGGAAGAGACCTTGACCTTGAACACGTCCACGTCACCCGGCTCTTGCACGACTCCGCTCACAATGCCAGGCACCGGTACTTCCAGGGCCTCACTCAACTCGCCGTTGGGCTCGCGCTCGCCCATGACCTCGAGTACGGTGTCCGGATCGGAGAGCTTCTCGGCGATTCGGTCAGGATCCGGGGACTGCTGGCCGGAAGAGTGGGCGGCAGCGGTCCCGTCCACAGACGCCGGTGGGATCGGTCGCCGAAGTCCCCTCGCCCACACCTCCTGGAGCCGGTCCACCCCGAGTTTCCGAGTGAAGCTCCTTTCCTTCCAGTCCTCCGGTCCGACCTCGACCGAAAGCGCCTGGTCTGCCGGGACCACGCGAAGCTGGTAGACAAAGTGGGGTGCAGCCCTGCCGCGCATCGAACCCACTCGCACCAAGTAATGCCCCGCCTCCGGAACCAGGTAGTTCAGGGAAACCCGGCTCCCGGCCCTCTCCCGGGGATCGGTTTCCATGGTCACCTTCTCTCCCCGGGCCCTGTCGGTGAAGGCCAGGCGGATCAGCCGGTCGGGATCAAAAAAGCTGGCGCGCTTGGCGAAGACCGCGATTTCGGGGCGGAACCTCCTGGCCAGGGCCGCTCGACTGGGGGTCACCTCGAAGGCGAGCTCGCAGGCCTCGGGGACCTGGAACCGGTAGAAGTCCACCTCTCCCGAGGTGCTGATCCTGCCGTTGACCACGACCGGATAGGAGATCACCTGGGCTTGATCCGCCCTGGAATGAGGGGTGTCGAATTCCCGGATGACCGGGTCCACATTGACCCGAAACTGCAGGCGATTCGTGACCCCGCGGGGCGTCACCAGCCGCAGCCAGCGGTTGCCCGGCTCGGTGGCGGCATCGATGTGTGCCTCCACCACGACCCGAATTTCTTTTTCCGTCCTCTTTGCCGCCGGAGCGTTCCCCCCATCCGCGGCGGGCTCTTTGACCTGTTCGACCCGGTCGATACGGGCCCTGATGCCCTTCCCCTCGAAGAGAACCGCGTAGGCTCCGTCCAGCGCAGTGCCTCGGATTTCCAGCTTCACCGTCGATCCTCGCCGATCTCCAACGGGAAAGAGAGAAACGATCTCCGGTTCGACCGGAGGGGTTGGCTCAATCGCTGCTAGCGGGATCGAGCAGAGCAGGAGGAGTGAGACAATCGTGGTGAAACGACTTGACATCGTCGGCCTCGGAAACGAGCGGCGGATCTGCACGGGCCATGGTCGTGGCGATCGGGTCACTGAAGAGCCAGGTGCAGGATACTGAATCCCCTAACCGAACTCAAGGTGACGAACCAAGCCTGTCGATGGGCGCATGCCCGCGGATCTGGCAAGTCTCAGGGGTAAGCAGACCCGCCCAGCTTGTAGCTTTCAGCAGGCCCAGCCCCCGGACCGGACGACGAAGCCGTGTCCCAAAGCCTCCGGCAGCTTCTGACCGAAAAAGTCGCCGTCCAGACGCCCAATCAGGGGATCAGTTCGGCTCCGCCGAATCTGCTCAATTCACACCTCCACTTGTATATCGTCGCCGAGCCCGCTGGGCCTTTGCCGCCGCTGGCCTGCGCTATCTGCTCCCGTCGGTTACCAATGATCTCGAGGGCCACGTCATTGAAACTCATTGCAGACTGTAGCTACGGCATAGGTAATGGTAGGTAGAATGGTCCCATCTATTCATCGGATTAACATATAAACCATCCCCCTGAGATTCCCCTTCCAGACTCAAAGCTCTAGTATTCGATAGAAAGGCTCCCCTGTAGTCTGGAGGCCGGCGTTGCAAGGCCAAGCCATCTCCCACTACAAGGTTCTGGAAAAGCTCGGCGAAGGCGGGATGGGTGAAGTGTATCGCGTTACGGCGTGCCTCTGCGACCTCCGCCCCTGAGCGACGAAACACACCAGAGGCCGGATGCGATTCCATGGTTTCCCAGCGGGGCTTCCACCAGAGCAACACTTTCGACCCGGTAAGGGCGTCCACATCGCGAACCGCCAGATTCACTCGGAGGGTCTCCCACGGGCCGCCCCGGATGCGGTCCAGGGAGGCGTGGGGAATGGCCCATTCGAGGGTGTAGCCATCTGCGCTGGGTGCCCCCAGTATCCGGACACCGTCGATGTTCTTCTGGCCGGGATCCACGATGGCGCTGCCGGCGGCTGAAGGTGGTATCGCGCGAACAGAAAAGCTCTGCGCTTCCACTCTCGCTTCGAGGGTGTTTCCGGCAGGGTTCCTGCCTTCGTCCGGATGCCGAAGATCGAGGTAGAGGACAACATAGTCCTGGTAGGAGGAAGTCGTCCCGGCACGATGGACCCACTGATCGTCCTGCACCTGGACGCCGAGGTAAAGAAACTCCTCATCCTGAGCCAGCCCAAATCGTAACTGGAGATCTTGGAGACCCTTCCAGGCAGAGACATCCCCCGTTATTTGCTGGGGTCGGGCCATGGAGAAAAGCAGGCAGGACCACTCGTCCAGGCGTCCGTTCAAGGTCAACGATCCTTCAGCGACACGTTCTATCACCGGCGTCTGATCCAGGGCTGCGTAGAAGGTCCGCTTCCAGGACACGGGTTGAGGCAGATCTTCGGGCCTGTAAGTGGCGGTCACCTCCACGGGCAGGGCGTCTTCACTGGTGAGTTTCAATCCCTCGGACCACTCCACCAACACCTTCGCAGTCTTGGTCGACCCGGGAGCTACGGTTTCGGAGAAAGCGTAGGGAGTCGGTCTGAGGCGCTCGTTGGCATCCCACCGGCAACGAACCTGCAACGGGATCTCTGCCCGGTTCGTGATGTGAAGCAGGGTCTGTCCCTGGGTGAGGGATCGCGCGGTGATGGGATCGAGGGGAATCTCGTATTCTTTGCCCAGACGCTCGGTCAACCGGGCCATGGTCTCCGTTCGCAGCTCCCCTTCCAGGATCCCGTCCAGCCTCAGGTTGGCCAACACGTGGGTGCGAAGGTATTTTTCGTCATCATGATCATATTCAACTCTTCCTTCATTGAGGTCTCCTGTAGAGAATATCAGGATTCGATAAAAAGCCCTCTCTCATTTTCTTCCCAGTCTACTACGGCGGCTCAGTAGGGCTCCGCTCCCAACGTCGTCGTCCTTTGAGGGCGTCCTTTGATCGGGTTCGTGCAGCAGATACAGGTCGATGTAGTCCGTTCCCAGACGTTTCAGGCTTCCTTCCGCCTTGCTCATCAGAATTTCTTTGGTAAAGGTAATCGGTTCGCCAGAGGCGGTGGCTGGCGAGGCCTTGACGGCGATGACGACCTGATCCCGCCGCCCGGAAACCCCTCGGCCCAGAGCGATCTCCGACCCACCCGATCCATATCCCTCTGCGGAGTCGAAGAAATTGATGCTGACATCGATGCTATGTCGGATCAGCTCGTGAGCTTGCTTGTCTCCGCCCTCCCGGCTGAGATACGTCCGAAAAGCGGTTCCCTGACATAGCTTGGAGACGTACAAATCAGTGTCACCGAAGCGAACCAGATGGGCGGGTCGGTTGCCGGTTGACTGGACGGGAGCTGGAGGCCGCTGACAAGCCGTCAGCTGGCTCACCAGGGCTGCCCCGGCGGCCGTCCCGTACGTCTTGAGAAAGTTTCTTCGATCTTGACTCATCTCACTCATCCCTCCCGAAGTAACGATGCCTCCCCCATCCGGCCCAGGGCACGCACGTAAGCGGCCGTCCTCATATCGATTTTGCGAGCGTCCAGGAGGTCATGGACGGCGTTGAAAGCAGGTGCCATGACCTCCTGAAGTTTTCGTCGCACCTCTGCTTCCGTCCAATACTCCCCCAAACGGTTTTGGACCCATTCAGAATAACTGACCGCTACTCCTCCCGCATCCGCCTGAGCCCTGAGGAATACTCAATACTCGATGGTGTGGCGCTCGAAGTGCCGGTGCAGTCGATACTCGATGTGGATGTCCAGATCGTGGAGACCCACCGCCGAATCGAGCTTGGGATC
>JAKZYH010000582.1:0-11940 GCA_047514575.1 Acidobacteriota bacterium
GGCCTACTGGCCGGTCACCCGGCTCGCGGCTGCAATCCGAGATCGACAGGTGAGCTCGTTGGACCTGACCAGGATGTACCTGGAGCGTCTGGAAAAGCATCACTCCCAACTCGAGTGTCTTATCTCCTTTACCCGAGAGATGGCTCTGGAGCAGGCCCAGAGTGCGGACGACGAAATCAGACAGGGTAGATACCGGGGCCCACTTCACGGGATCCCCTGGGGAGCCAAGGATCTGCTGGCGGTGAAGGGTTATCGGACCACCTGGGGGGCGGCTTCACACCGGGATCAGGTGCTGGAGATGAACGCCACAGTGGTCCAGCTTCTGGAGAAATCGGGAGCGGTTCTTCTGGCGAAACTCAGCCTCGGGGCCCTCGCCGGAGCGGATGTCTGGTTCGGAGGTAAGACTCGAAATCCCTGGAAGCTCGACGAAGGATCCCTGGGCTCCTCGGCGGGGTCAGCGGCGACCACAGCTACCGGTCTGGTGGGCTTCTCCATCGGATCGGAGACCCTGGGATCGATTGTCTTTCCCTCTACCACCTGTGGTGTCACCGGGCTCAGACCCACCTTCGGCAGGGTCAGCCGTCATGGAGCCATGGTGCTGAGCTGGAGTATGGACAAGATCGGCCCCATCTGCCGCAGCGCCGAGGACTGCGCCCTGGTGTTCCAGGCGATTCAGGGTCTTGACCCGAACGATCGATCCACGGTTGACGTTCCCTTCCAATGGAATTTCAATCCGAATCTGGATCGTCTGCGTGTGGGGTACGCAACGCGTCTCTTCGAGGACCAAGAGGACGGGGCGATTAAAAGCAACGGGGAGAGGACGCTTGAGACCCTCGGCAAGATGGGAGTGGATCTGATTCCCATCGAACTGCCGAAACGTCCCGTCGCTCCTGAGATCGTTCTGTATACCGAGGCGGCGGCGGCCTTCGATGAGTTCACTCGCAGCAATCAGGACGATCTGCTGGTTGAGCAATTGGAGAACAACTGGCCCAACATGCTGCGTCAAGCTCGCACCATACCGGCAGTGGAGTACATCCAGACCGACCGGCTGCGAACCCTTCTGATCCAGGACATGGCAGAGCTGATGTCAGGAATCGACCTCTACCTGGCACCTAGTTTCGGGGAGAACCTGAACCTCACCAATCTGACCGGTCATCCCTGTGTGAGCGTGCCCAACGGCTTCGATCCGGAGGGAAGGCCCACCAGCATCTCCTTCACCGGCGGGCTCTATGGTGAAAACGCGATACTGACTCTGGCGAAGGCCTATCAGGACGCTACGGATTTTCATCTGCAGCAGCCGCCCCTGTTCCAACTCAAGGGATGAAGCGAAGTCAGCAGTAACTGCCATAGGACGGTCACTCTTGCCCGTCGGTATCTTCGACGGGCAGGAGTGCCCATCCTACAACCGACACGCTGCTATTGATGTTCGTGGAAATCCTAAGGTGCCGGCATTGCTGCATCTCGCCAGTCGTCGCTACGGAAGGGAGAGGCGGGTAACCCCTGGGCATTGTATAGATTGCAGATCGGGCTGTCCTCCCAGCCATACCGAACCGCGACCGGGTTGGCCACCCTGGAACTCGAAACCAGGACCGAAACCCCATGGATCTGGGCGGAAGCAGCTACGAACTTTCTATCGTCTCCGGAGATGACAAAACCCTTCAGGGCCTCTCCTCCCTTTGACCTCAACCCTGTGCCCACATGGTCGAACCACACGCGGAGCTGACTACCCTCCCTGGTGCGCTGACGATAGAGAGGTCCCGAGTGAACCACATTTTCGCCGTAGGCCACCCTGCGAGCACCCAAGGCGAGGCGCTCACCGACGTCCTGCTTGTTTGTGGGGTGGATGTCCACTGGATCGCCGATGTCTACGCTGACGGCCATGGCAGTGTTTCGGACCTCCAGCGTCATCAGCTGGGCCTCTCTCAGCTCGGGCCACTGGCTCTGGGGTGGCGTCTCACGGAAATTGGCCAGCTGCACGAACAAGAAAGGAAAGGAGCCGAGACCCCACCGCTCTCTCCAGTCGTGAATCAAGGCAGGGAATAGAGAACGGTAGAGGTATCCCTGCGCCTGGTTGGCGTTGTTCTCTCCCTGGTACCAGATAGCGCCCCGGATCGCGTAGGGCGTTACCGGAGCGATCATGGCGTTGTAGAGCCCCCCCGGGGTCCAGGGATGGCCTGGCCCCTGAGGTCGTCGGGGTTTTCTGGGCTCTGGCCCGCCTTTCTGGCGGGCAGTGCGCGCCTGGCGCTCCCATAGCTGGAGTGCTCTCTGATGTTCTCGTCCCTTCGCCGGATATTCTGCTAGCACCCTTTCCCAGTTCTCGAGTACTGGCGCCAGATTCGACTCGGAGGCGAGGCGGAGCCGGCTGGTCCAGGACTCAGCCGGAGTACCGCCCCAGGCGGTCTGAATCACACCCACGGGGTGCCCCCTCTTCTGGTGCAGGTGACGTGCAAAGAAGTAGCCGACTGCAGAGAAGTCAGCCACAGATTGCGCAGAACACCTTTGCCAGCTGCCCTCGACGTCCTCCAGGGGCTGGTCCGCAACCTTCAGCGCCACCTTGAAGAGGCGAATGCGAGGAAATTCAGCGTGCGAAATTTCGGCATCGGCGTTCCGGGAGCGCTTGACCGACCAGACCATATTCGACTGACCGGAGGCCACCCACACCTCGCCCACCAAAACATCGGTCAAGGTGATGGTGTTGTCTCCCGCGATCACCATCTGAAAGGGTCCGCCTGCTTCGAGCGGTGCCAGGAAAGCCTCCCAGTCTCCCAGCGAATCGGCAACAGCTGAGAGGTTCTGTCCGCCGAACTGGACGCGCACCTGCTCCCCCGGGTTGGCCCAGCCCCAGATCCTCACTGGAACCTCTTGCTGCAGGAGCATGTGATCGGAAATGAGGGCCGGCAGCCTGACCTCAGCCGAGACCGAGTTCGTCAGGGCCAGGGTAGCCAGGCCGGAGACACAGAGTATCCACGACGTTCGTCGATTGCTCATGAAGGATTCCTCCGGGATGACAAAGCAGTCAGCGCCAGATCAGCGTGCCGATCTGCAGGACCGTCTCGGTGTTCAGGTTGTAGCCGTGAGCCGGTTCCCCGCCGAATCCGTACACCTTCGAACCCACCAGAACCCAGGGTGTTGTCGCCACGCCATAGGGCATGACGCCGAGACTGGAATACTCATCTCGGTCGACGTCATAGCAGAGAACCCGATCTCCGTAGCCTCTCCAGCGCGAGGGCGACGCTCCTCCCTTGATCTCGACGCCGGGGTTGCTTTTGGATTTCCCAACTCGAAAGGTGGGATAGTCGGCACTCCCCATCAGGAGAATGTACCGGTCCCGGGCCACAACCGAGTGGCCTCCAAGCAGTGGAAAGGGCAGGTTACGTAAGCTCTTCCAGGTATCCGTCTGGGGATCGTAGGAGTAGGAATCGCGCCGATTGGGAACCCCGTTGTAGGGAGTTCTGAGACCATATTTCTTCGACAACTCGACATGCGCGGAGCGCATTTCGGGAACCGTATGGGAACCGCCAAAAACGTACAGACGGCCTCTAAACATGGCCGACTGGAGTACCCCCCTGGGCCCACCGGGGTAGGGGCTTGTCCGCTCCCATGCGGCGTCTGGGCGGTCCAAGCGCAAGCGATAGTCGGCAAGCTGTGGCCGGATTCGATTCTCGTAGGAGGTCCCGGTAGGAGACCCTCCTACCAGGATCAACCACTTTCCGGGATCGATGCCCACGGCGCCGACCCACCTTCCCTTGCCCTCCTCGGGAGGCAGCGGTGGTAGATCGGTCCATTTCCAGGATCCACTGGAATCCTGGGACAGCTTCAGAACCCGGCCTCCGGAACCGCGGCCGCCTACGACATACAGAGCCCGGTCATCACAGGTTCCCTGGGTGTACTGGGGCCGGATGGGAGGAGGAGGAAGTTCTCGGTAGGTACCCTTCTCCAGATGATAGGCCAGGGTCCGATTGAGCCGGCCTGGCATCCAAAGTCCGCCCGTCAGCACGATCTCGTTACCGAACGGGCACGCTACTCCTCCCTTCCACGCCAGCGGGAGATCCCGCCCCACTACCCACTCCAATTCCAGGGGGGACTCGTCCACAACCCCTTCGAACTCCCAACTAAAGGGCATCAGGCGATGGGCTCGATTGAGCTTCCGAACCACCTCAAGGTTGGTCGCATCGTCCCTCCAGGTGGCCTTGCTCTGAGACTCTTGTTCGCCTCCCCACGCCACCAGAAGTGGCACCGCCAGGATCGCTATCCCCACCCTCCAATCAAGCCGCTCTCTTAACACGCAGTCGTTACCTCCTCAGTATCTCAAAGCTCCCACGCGGCCCACACCATGCAAATAGCAGGGGACAGCCGCAGCCAGTAGTTGATCTGGGACAGCGTCTTGTCCTCGAGTCCCAGAAATCCCTGGGCCTCGATCCGCAGGCGGGTTGAAGACGAAACCTCATTCATTATTCAATCTCCTTTTAGTCCTGCCAGAGACATTCAACATTTCTCCTCGACGCTCTCCTTCGCGGCGTCTCGGACCTTCTTCAACAATTCGACAGCCTTATGGACGATGGCGTCCCCGGCGGGCCGGGCGAAGGGGGGTCTGCGGGTGTAGCGGTAGAAAGCGGACATGTACTCGCGGTCCCCTACATCCTCGCTAGCCCCGATGTAGCCGAGTGAGCCATTACTGTAGGCAGCAGGTATCGTCACCTGGAAGGGACTCTGCTGGCGGATCCGAATTCCGATGGAAGAGAAGGCCTCACAGGGTATCGTTACGATTGCGACTTCGCCCAGCGCCACGACCTGCAGCGGCAGAGGAAGGGACTCGGGTAGGGCAGTTCCCTTCTCGTGAACCTCCAGGGCCCAATCCGTCCATCTCAGCAGCGGCCGTGCCAGGTTCCTGCGGTACTTCATCTCCATGAAGGCTGAGAAGTTGTAGCCCAGCACCTGCAGGGTATCCTTGTCTCCCGCCTCGGTCCTTCTCTGAAAATCCGACAACTCCTCCCGCTGACGCTTGAGCTCCTGGACTGAGGGCAGAGGTCCGAAAGGAACCTGAGCAGTTCCTCGAGCCAATCCCAGGAAATCGGTCCCCACTGCCGTGGTCCTGTCAGAGGCCCGAATGAAGCTCTCCCCCAGTCGGGCACCGGCCGCCCTGGCTCTTTCAGCTCCATCAAACATGCCCTTGGCACTTATGTCTCCTGCGCAGCCCTGGAGAAAGACGCCTACTGGCCGACGCGGATAGAAGGACTCCAGCAGGTCCATCATCGACCAACCCGAGTAGTCGGGATTGATGACCGCCTCCCCCAGGTTGTAGGAGACAACAGGATGCCCGGTAAAATGTCCCACCAGAAGCAGCGGATCCCCATTGCTCCGGTCGAAGCGTAGCAGCGTGGCAAGGGGGTCGATAGCTCCCTCAAAGTCGCCCAGTTTGATACGGTCTTCCTCCCGCATGAAGTAGGTGGAGCCGTCTGGCCGCCGCCCTTTACGGTTATAGGTAACGGACCGCTGCTCTTCTACTGCCCAGGACAGGGTGGCAGGCTCGAAACGGCTCTGAAGCGAACGTGCGGCTTGTCTGAAGTTTCGGAAGAATCGCGACCCGAATCCCCGAGCATTGCTGGAGAGGCCGCCAGCCGTGACAATCGAATGATTGTGTGTCACGGAAACGACGGTCTGTTCCAGAGGTAGACTCAAGGCCTCCGACAGCAAGCGCCTGCCTGGACCTGCTACGTTGTAGTCGCTGTTGGCCCAACCGATGGTGAGACTGCCCTGTCTAAGCGCAAAGAGGCGGGTTTCCATGGGACCCTGGATCTGCCGGACCACCGGATTCAGACCCAATGTAGGTGAGGGAACACCCAAGGGAGGCGTGCAGTCGAAGCGCGCTGCGGCAACCTCCAGACGTCCTCGACCCACCACTACCTGGTCCTTGTCGTCAGCTCCCAACGCGGCCCCCCAAAGAGGCCACGCCAACGAGGATCCTAGCGCGCGGAGAAAGCCCCGGCGCGAGGCTTCAAGCTGAATTCTGTTAGCCATCTGATTTCGTTGGTTTCTACCTATCTCTTGGAGACAGCCTATAGCTATAATCCCACAGCCTACCGAGAAGCAAGGCTGCAGTGCAGCCCCTGCACCAGGGAGTTGGGTTAGAGTTCTTGCTGATGGCTAGATTCTCTACGCAGACGAGACACCCACCAGATCGACAACGCGGATACGAGGACGGCCGGAATCAGTTCGTAGGAGGCAAAGCCCAATGGCGGAAAATGATGCCAGAGCAAACTGGTCGTGCCCCCAGAAATGATTCCAGCCAGACAGCCCAATCGCGTCATTCTGCTGTAGAAAAGCGCCATCAGGACGGGAGCCGTGAAGCATCCCGAGAGGCCGCTCCAGGCATACAGGACCAGACGGTAGACGGTAGACTCTGGATTCCAGGGATCGGTGGACACCGCCAGAAGCAGGGCACCAGCTCCCAGCAAAACGGTCACCACTCGGGAAATCCGCAGCAGCTCTGTCTCCGAAGCAGTCTGGCGGAGGATCCGATGGTAGACATCTCGGGTCATGGAGCCGGCAGCTGAAAGAAGGTAGCTGTCGGCAGAGGACATGATTGCCGCCATCATGGCCGAGACCAGCACGCCGGCCAACCAGGGATCAAGGACCTGGCGGGCCATCATCGGCATGATCTGTTCTACGTCGAAAGGAGGCATTCCACCTCCACGTGAGTGGACGGCTCCTCCGGCGCCGAGCCGGTACCAGTAGTGTGAGGTGAGGCCAAGAAGCACTGCTCCCGCACAGGTAATCGAAGTCCAGAGGATCGATACCACGAAGGCCCTTCGGATGTGCTCCGTCTTGCGGATCGCCATGAAGCGGGCGCTGATGTGAGGTTGCCCCACGTAACCGGCTCCTACCCCAGCATCTTCAAACAGAAAGGAAAAGAGGACCAGACCGGTCAGCCCTCCGAACCAATGGTCCAGATTGCCGCTCGAGCCCTCAGGCATCTCCGCAGCGACCTGGGAGAGTTGCCCTGCGAGACCGCTCCAACCACCGACTCGGCTGAGGCACACTAGCGGTAATAGCACCAGAGCGAAGAGGATCGTGATCCCCTGCAGGAAATCGGTCCAGGCTACGGCGCGGAATCCTCCCATCAGGGTGTACAGGATGATGATAGAGGCAGCCAGAAGGCAGGCCTCCGGGTAATCCAGCGGGTCAAGAATAGCTGCCATGACCTTTCCGGCGGCTACGAATTGAGCCCAAAGATACAGGAGCATGAACACCACGACCCCGGAGGTAGCAACCAGTTGGACGGCGTATCCGTCCTGCTTGGCAAACCTCTGCTCCAGGAACTCAGGTAGGGTCAGCGCCCGGAGTCGTTCCGTCTGTTCTCTCAGCCTCTTGGAAACAGAAATCCAGTTCAGGGCGTCTCCCAGGACACACGCCAGCCCTACCCAGACCGCGGAAAGTCCGTGGGTAAATGCCTTGGCCGGGAAGGCGATCAAGAGCCATCCGCTCATCGCCGTAGCTTCGGCGGACAGTGCTGTGATCCAGGGACCCAAGGAACGATCTGCCAGAAGAAAGCCTTTAAGGGTCCTGGTGCGGCGAGCTGCCACGAGACCGAGACCGAGTAGCAGCACCAGGTAGAGCAGGAATGACCAGATCATGATGGAGAAAGAACGGAAAAGTTCCCTATGGGAGCAAACTACACTAACATGTCCGGGCAGACATGTCCTGGCGGTTCTGCGAAAGCCTCTTGATGTGCTATAGCCTCTCTTAGCGACAACACTTCAAGCATACATTTTTGAAGACGAGGGGAATTCCAATGAATCGAAGCATTCTCGAGAAGCTGTCGGAGGGGGTAGTCCTTGGGGACGGTGGCTACATTGTAGAGTTGGAGCGCCGAGGGTACGGAACGGCCGGTGCCTTCACGCCCCACTTCGTATTGGATCATCCCGACGCCATTCGTCAACTCCACGTTGAATTCCTGAACGCAGGCGCCGAAGTGCTGCAGGTCATGGCCTTCTACGGCAGCCGAGAAAAGCTGGCCACCGTCGGCCGGGATCAGCAGACCTTCGAGATCAACCAGAAGGCCACCCAGATTTGCCAGGACGTGGCTGGGGACGAGGTCCTGGTCGCAGGCGACTTGAGTGCGACCTGGAAGTGGGATCGCGACAGCCCGTCTTCCAGGAACCTGGTAGCTGAAATGTTCCGGGAGCAGATTGAGGCACAGGCGGGCGTGGATTTCTTCATCGGTGAGACCTTCTGGCATCTGGGCGAAGCTCGGCTGTGTCTGGAGGTCCTCAAGAAGAACTCTCAGGTACCCTCCATGATCACCGTGTCCTTTCGGGGAGACGAGAAGACAGTCGACGGATTCTCGGCCGCCGAGTGCGCGCGAACCCTCACGGATGAAGGGGCGGATATCGTTGGAACCAATTGCATGAGGGACCCCAAACGAACCTACCCCATCATCGAGTCGATGCGTCAGGCTACCGATGCCTACCTCGCCGCTCAACCCGTGGCCTTCGGCTGTTCCGATACGGTTCCCTGGTTCACCGGGGATCCGGCCTTTCCAGACAAGCTGGAAAGGATCCTCTTGACGCGATACGAACTCGCGGACTTTGCCCAGAAGGCGCGGGATCTTGGCGTCAACTTCATCGGCAGCTGCTGCGGCTCTATCGGGAGCCATGTCCTCGAGATGGCTCGGGCCCTGGGGAAAAAGGAGAAGATGGAAATCTGGCGACCTCTACCCGATTCTCCCATGAGCGAGACCGAGTTCAACTGGGATCTCATCCAGAAATAGAATGGTCCCAGACCCAGTGAATTTCCCTGAAAAGGCGCGGGTCGTCATCATCGGCGCAGGGGTAGTTGGATCCAGTGCTGCCCACTATCTGACTCTTCATGGCTGGCGCGACGTTGTGGTGCTAGACCAGGGTCCTCTGTTCGAGGTTCTTGGATCCACCTCTCACGCTCCCGGTCTGGTATTCCAAACCAATCCCTCCCAAACCGTCTGTCGGCTGGCACAGTGGACAGTCGAGCTCTACAACGAGCTGTCGGTAGAAGGCGGAAGTCCTTGCTTTTATCCAGTGGGCAGTATTGAAATTGCTTACAGTCGGGAGCGCCAGCAGGAACTGAAACGGAGGCTGGGTTTCGCTCGATCCTGGGGATTACCCGCCCAGATCATCACGCCTGAGGAGGTGAAGTCGCTGATACCCAACCTGGCGGTCCACCAAGTCCACGGCGGCTACCATGTTCCATCGGACGGCTTGGGAAAGGGTGTCCGCATCCTGAAAGCCCTGGCTCAGCAAGCCCGAGGCCGGGGTGCCATCTTTGTACCGAATGCCCGGGTCAATCAGATTGAAACGAAGCGGGGAAGGGTCGAGGCCGTCGTGTGCAGTCAGGGCAGGATCGAGACCGAGTCGGTGCTCCTTTGTGCTGGAATCTGGGGCCCTAGAGTGGGAAAGCTTGCCGGAGTGCCGGTACCCATGCAACCCATGCAGCACCTCTATGCTCGGACCGAACCACTGCCGGAGCTGGCCGGCAGCGGTATAGAGATCACCCGCCCCGTTCTGCGTCACCAGGATCGATCCATGTACTTCCGACAGGACTTCGACCGCTACGGTGTGGGGTCCTACCGACACGAGCCCCTGGCGGTTGACCTGGAGGATCTGGGTGAGGAGGAAACTGGAGTACCCAAATCGGCTCTCAGACCCTTCATCCCGGAGCACTTCGAAAACGCCCGGGCTGATGCGCTGGAGCTCTTTCCCTCTTTCCAGGACGTCAAGTTCCCCTATCGCATCAACGGAATTTTCGCTTTCACACCGGATGGCAACTCCCTCTTGGGACAATCGGACGTTCTGGAGGGATTCTGGTTGGCGGAAGCGGTGTGGTTGACTCATGGCGGCGGTGTCGGCAGGGCCATTGCCGAATACATGGTCGAGGGAATCCCCCCCATGGACCTGCGAGATGTCGACTGCAATCGCTTCCACTCCCATGTTCCCAGTCGCCCCTATGTCAGAAGACGTGGGGAGCAGCAGTATCGAGAAGTCTACGACATTATCCATCCGCTCCAGCAGATGGAACATCCACGCCGCCTGCGGCTGAGCCCCTTCCATTCTCGCCTCGAAGAACTGGGAGGGGAGATGTTCGAGAACGTCGGCTGGGAGCGCCCACAATGGTTTTCCAGCAACTCATCGCTTCCGCGCCCGGAAGCAGGATGCGATCGCGAGGGCTGGTCTGCCCGTCTCTGGTCGCCCTTGATTGCCGCAGAACATCTGGCGACTAGAGAGCGTGTGTCCCTCTTCGATCTGACGCCTTTCACCAAACTCGAATTAAGAGGGACCGGCTCTTTATCCTTCCTCCAACATCTGGCGGCCAACCAGATGGACCAACCCCTGGGCCGGATCACCTATACCGCCCTGCTGAACCGGCGCGGCGGCATCGAATGCGATCTCACGGTGACGCGACTGGAGGAGGAACGGTTCCTGATCATCACCGGCGCTAGTGTGGGCATGCACGATCTGGCTTGGATCCATTCTCAGCTGTCGGCACGAGAGGGATTCCAACTGACCAATCTGACGTCGGCCTTCTGTTGTCTGGGATTGTGGGGGCCAGCCTCCCGCGATCTCCTTCAGTCTATTTGCGAGAACGATCTATCGAATTCTGCTTTTCCCTACCTGACTGCCCAATCGATCTACGTGGACCAGGTTCCGGTACTGGCGCTTCGAATTTCCTACGTTGGAGAGCTGGGATGGGAGCTCTACGCTCCCACAGAATTCGGACTTCATCTCTGGGATACACTCTGGGAGGCCGGCTCCAGCCTTGGACTTGGAGCTGCGGGAGGCGGGGCCTTCGACAGTCTGCGTTTAGAGAAGGGCTACCGTTTTTGGGGAACTGATATCCACTCCGAGAACAACCCGATCGAGGCCGGACTGGGCTTCGCCGTGCGGATGTCCAAGGGGGATTTTCTGGGTCGAGAGGCGCTTGAAAAAATCCGTAAGGAAGGTGTCCGCCGCAAGCTCTGCTGCCTTCGGCTGCAGGATCACCGAGTGGTTGTCATGGGCAAGGAGCCCATCTGGTCCCAGGGGAAGGTTGTGGGATACGTGACCAGCGCCAATTTTGGCTACACAGTTCGGGAAAGCATCGCCTACGGCTATCTTCCGGTCGAACTCTCCCGCTGCGGAAGCAGTGTCGAGGTAGAGAGCTTCGACCAGCGGCATCCGGCCATCGTAGTCTCGGAGCCCCGCTACGATCCGAAGAACACCCGGCTCACTGAGAGGGACAGCTGAGCCAGGACTCAGCATCAGCACCGAATGCGGTTCCACCCAACGAGGTGTAGCAACTATACTGACCACGAATAGGGTGACAGCCCGCCAGGTAGATGTCGGTTGAAGCGTGAGGACTGACCATGAACCAGGATGAGATCCTTCTGGAGGAGTGGAAGGAAGTCCGGACCAGTCTGCGGCATTTTGGTAGCAAGCGCTTCGCCCAGCTCACCGTATTCATTGCCGCGGCGGGCTTCATGTTTGCCGAGTTGCTGAAGCCGGCGGCGCCCCATCCGGCCGTCCGAGTCCTGGGAATTGTGTTCCCCCTGCTTTTTCTCCTGATGGAAATCAGTTCGGTCCGCTACTTCAGGGCGTTTGCCAAGCGTGGGGAGGAAATCGAGGGGCAACTTTGCCAACTCAAACTGATGACCGTTGCTCGTCCGAAGTCGGATCTGGCCACTTGGTCGATCTGTACCCTCTATGGTCTGGTGTCTCTAATCTGGGCGGGTACAACCCTGGCGGACTACCTCTACTAAAGGACACTCTAAGCTGAAACTTGAAAATCCCAAGATCACTGCTGTCCGGTCTATTTTTCGAGGTATAGCTGAAAGCCTTATGTAACGGGGCTTTGGGGCGATGGTGAAAGAAGGGGGTTGTTTTGGGCCCTGAAGCTGCTGGACCTGATTTGGGAAGGGGACCTGCCTTGGTT
>JAKZYH010000583.1:0-3690 GCA_047514575.1 Acidobacteriota bacterium
ACGATTCGGACCCGGCTAACCTATTGTCAATAAAGGATAATGGTTCGCTCTAAAAGAGCCGCACCCAAATAACTTGGCATTTTGGCATCTCAGCTTCACACCATCTTCGGCCGCTCCTCAATCGCGAAATCCTCAACGTAGACCTGGCTACGCCTGCGGTTTCGCTCAATCGTTCGCGACCAAATCTGGTGCAAATCTGAGCGCCAATTCTACCAAGTTATTCTTGCACAGACCCTTAGCTTCTGCCCGGCCATCTGAGACCCTTTAGTTCGTCGACACTGGAGTTATTGTCTCGCTGGTAAGCGATCAGCCCGTCCTCTCCCTGTTGTTCAGCCCAGGCTGTAAGCTGGGAACGCTGACCTTGATAGGCATACAGAGGCACACCGTACCCACACGAGTCGCTGATTCTTTGCAGATCCACTCGGACAATCGAACGCACGCCCGGCTGCTGCCCCAGCTGTCCGAAGCGAGACAGCAGGGAAGAGAACCCTTCATCCTGAGGCTCGACGACGTAGCCCCTGCCATGCAGCCGGACGATCTTGGGAGCGCCCTCGAAAGCGCAGAGCATGATCACGATGCGGCCGTTCTCTCGGAGATGGGCAATGGTTTCGACGCCGCTTCCTATGTAGTCGAGGTACGCAATATCCTTTGGGCCTAGGATCCGAAGTGAGTCCAGCCCTTTTGGCGACAGATTGATGTGCCCGTCGGATGTCAACGGTGCAGTGGCAACGAAGAAGAGCTGTTGCCGATCGACGAATGCTTTCAACCGGTCATCGATCACTGAATAGACTTTCCCCATGTGTAGTCTCCGTCTTAACCAGGCTATTGTTAGCTGCTATTCCGTTCGTTCCGACGCCTCTTGATCGGAACCCTTGCCTTCGGACATCGGCAGCAAGAACTCGAGATCGAAGATCTGTAGCCGAAAAAAGTCCAGATCCTTTTCTGGCACTATATCCGTAATTCTCCGGGCCTGTGCGTACGCGTCCTCGACGTGGGCCAAACTATGCCCGCGGCGGCGCGCCTTGACCTCGACCACGATGGCTCGTCCATAACCCACAATCTCTAAGTGGACAGAGCGCTAGGACTTTGGAATCAGATCTTTTCTGCAATGAACTGATTCATTCGATACAACTCAACGTAGCCGTTTGGGCTCGTGGCGAATCGGTCCAAAGCCACAAGCTGTCGGTCGATGTCCGATCTCGTAGCGACTCCGTTCTCAAGATAGACTGGAATCAACTGCCGGAACCCCAGGATGTGAAGCATCTTGGCATCCTGCTCAGAAGAGACCGGCTGGTTGATACGGAAAGTGGTTACTCTCAGCGGTAGCCCTGTCAATACTGAGAGCGCCCTGTCGCAAAAGCGATATGACGCACCTATGGAGTCGCCTAGAGCAAACCAGAAATGTTGCCAGATCTCGATATCTGGGACAGAGGGGATGAAGCGCAGTCCCCTCACGTCACAGGTCTCAAGGACGAGTCTCCCATCTCTCTTGAGTAGCTTGATCATCCTCTCGATCGCGGTGACAGGATCGCGTAGATGCAATAGCAGGCATCTCGCGTAGACCAGGTCAAAAGGTTCCACCTCCAGGTTTGCTTCATCGAAATCCGAACAGATCCAGTCGACGTTTGACCGCTCTTCCAGGTTGGCTTTTGCCAGATCGAGTTGTTCTCGAGATGAGTCGAGTGCGACCACATGCCCGGATGGCGAGACGACGGATGCCAAATATTCGGTCATGCCTCCGTGCCCGCAGCCTACCTCGAGCACTCGGAGCCCCGCTCCCAGACCGGCGCCAAGGAGGAGTTCCTGGGAGCCGGGATTGTAATACTTATTGATAATAGCGAGTCGGTCGCGGTCAGCGTGACCCAACTCAGGCGAGTAGGTTTTCATTGAGGCAGTAACCTCGCAGTTACAGAGGAATTTCCGCTTTCTCGGCGATCAGTGAGCAAGGCCCTGCGCACCTCCTCAAACCAGGATGGGCGTGCTTCCCCCACCCAGACGAGTGCATGACGGGCGACCCCTGCTGCTTGCTGGTGCGCTTTCGCTGGAAACTTCTGCCGATCAGGTTCTCGCGGTGGCTCGAGAATCATTGAGGCGTTCCCGACATGAGACTAGCATCTCCGCAGGTTATTAGCGTCCTCAGCTTGTTGATATACTCGATCTACTGTGAACAGAATCCGTGCTCGCGAGTTGGCTCGTACTTACGTGGACCGAGGAGAGCCCACCGGCTGGTTCGAAACTCTGTACGTCGAGTCCCAGAATGACGTGCAAGAGATCCCCTGGGCAGATCTCGTTCCCAATCCGAACCTGGTGAAGTGGATTAAGGTCGGCTCGATCAACGGAGAGGGAAAGCAGGCAGTTGTCGTGGGTTGTGGTCTTGGCGATGACGCCGAGTTTCTTTCAAGTGCCGGCTTCAAGGTAACCGCCTTTGACGTTTCCCCGGAAGCGATTCGGTGGTGCCAGAGAAGGTTTCCGAGTTCGCGTGTCACCTATGGGACGGCCGATCTCTTCGATCTACCTGTGGGATGGCACAGTCGATTCGACCTTGCGGCCGAGATCTATACGCTTCAGGTGCTTCCTCCCGCAATCCGACCTCGGGCCATGCAGGCGATCGTCGATCTCGTCGCATCGCAGGGGCGGCTGCTGGTCATAACTCGGGGCAGGGAAGAAGACGAAGCGGAAGGGGAGATGCCCTGGCCTCTGACGAAGGAGGAACTGAGTGGATTCACCCGACTCAACCTGGAGCAGGAGACCTTCGAGGACTATTGCGATCAGGAAGTCCCTCCGGTGCACCGGTACAGGGCCGTATACCGAAAGTCTGAAGCCGGCCTCTAGGAGGCAGACGATGTCTGGCCCCGATGGGAGGATTGTGAAGGGACGAGGTAGCTGGCCCTCGTCAGAGAGTCTGAGTCATGCTATTCATGGTCATTGAGTGTTTCCGTCCGGGAAAAACGGTCGATGTGTACCGACGGCTCCGCGACGAGGGCAGGAACCTTCCGGAGGGCCTGCGATTTATCTCGAGCTGGGTCGACCTGAGCTTGCGGCGCTGCTTTCAGGTAATGGAGGCTCAGGACGAAGCTCTGCTCAAGGAATGGACGGAGGCCTGGGATGATCTGGTCGAGTTCGAGATCGTCCCGGTGATGACGTCTGAAAAGGCTGCCGAGGCGATTTCATCAAAGCTCTGATGTCTTTGTTCCGGCGCACTAGCCCGATCAGGCCCAGGTGGATGTGTCACGTTTAAGGAGGCCGCTTCAGCGGCCTGGCGCGAAGCGTACTAGACCGGTCCTTCAGGGCCGGGTGGGCGAGCCAGCAGATGCCGGAGCCTGCTTTAGCGAGCTTCTCGAATACAGGCTTCAGCCAAGCTCTGGATCGAAGATGGCTAAAGCCGCGGTTCGAGAAGGACCTTGAAAGGCCCTCCGGAGGGATGGCGCCGTGGCTGACCCCGGCCTGAAGGCCGGTACTTGTTTAGCGTGTCCCTCATGTGGATGGACGGAAACCTGAAATCTCAAGATACAAGATACAAACAAGTTCCAAATCTCAAGCACCAAACTCCAAACGAATCTCAAGCACTAAGCACGACAAAGCGACGCTATTCGACGAAGAACCGTCCCACCGTTTGCGGGGAATTCTCGGCACCGAAGCGGGATCAGATCTGAACCTAGGAGTCGCTTCAGAAAATTTGTGATTCGAAGC
>JAKZYH010000584.1:0-4498 GCA_047514575.1 Acidobacteriota bacterium
GGCGTAGCCAGGTCTACGTTGAGGATTTCGCGATTGAGGAGCGGCCGAAGATGGTGTGAAGATGAGATGCCAAAATGCCAAGTTATTTTTGCGCAGGCCCTTAGGGTTCGCGCGGACCATGTGTCCTCAAATCGACTCTCCCGAGGTCGCAGGAGCACCTTTTCTCGACATGACTGGAGAATTCCAAAAGTATCCAAAGGGGCTCTACCTATTGCCCCGGGACGCACACCTGAACCAAAAGGGGTCCGACGTGGTCGCCGAACAACTGGCGCAGCATCTCGTCCCGATCCTCGATTCGCCAGATTCCGCTAAACCGGAGTCGAAAGCGATGGAACCAAGCGATTGCAGCTGACGACTGAGGGTCAATGCACAAAACGTTTCCGAAGAGTCGCCCCTGCCTGGATCGTTCAGCTAGTCAGGACCTTGAACCCACCAATCGGGCGCACCCCCTGGCGTTCCAGGATCTCGCGTACCGTGAACTGATTCGTGTCCCCGCCCGTGAGGTGATTGACGAACACCTCGCCGAAAAGGTGCACCACTGGATTCCGAAACAAGTCGATATCCACGTCCACCTTCATTCGGCCGTTGGAAGGTAATTCATAGCTGAACTGAAGATTGCCCCTCCGGCGTGTCGTTTGCTTCACGCTGCCGTCCTTGAAGCGGTGCAGCGACGCCGATGCCTCTTCGAACTTCTTCAGCTTCTTCAACGCTTCGAGCGCCTCTAGGAAGGATTCGTCAGCCTTAAAGTAGAACCGGTCGGGAAAGACACGGAAGATCTGAATGCGAAATCTCTCTGCCAGGAGATTCTCCCCTTCCAACCCGATCGTTCTCATCTGCGAAGCAATGTTCAGCATCGCGAATGCCCCTAGGCCAGGTAAACCCTCGTACGCCTCCTTGACGATCGCGCTGCTCAACTCCTCTAGCTCGGCGTGTGGAGGGAAGGCCGGTATTCGCAGCTTCCCGAGCAGTTTTCCTACTCCTTCTGCCGTCTTGCGGGTTCTGCCCAGAATACCCTTGAAGGGCTTGAACTCCTCAAGCTTCCGGCTCTTGTCCGCCTGAGCGTCCGCCCTTACCATCGCGCGCTTCACTTCCTTCAACCGGGACAGAATGTCGGGCGCTCCCAGAATCTCGTCCAGGGCAAGTTGATTCAGGAATTGATTGGCATCCCCGAAGCGTCCCCTCAAGCGTGCAAACGTGTCTTCTACTCGGTTCTGTTGAGCTGTTGTGAGCTTCTCTTTCTGAACGACTTCGCCCAACTTTGCCTGGTAGCGAAACCATTCGAGTCGGTCGAACTCCCACAGCTTGGAGTTGGCCTTTCCCAACCCCTTGACCGCGCTGGGAAAGATCGCTCCGGCAACGTCTTGGGCAGCCTCTTCCAGTTCGACCAGCTCGTCCTGAAACTCGGTGTGAATGAAGTGCTGTTCGCGTATGACATCATCCAGGGCCTGAAGTGCCGAGCCCAAGGAGGCACCCTCGCCCCCGATGCGACTCTGAATGTCGACGATGTCGACCCCCGTGTTCTCAACGATGAAGATCGACTGCCGGAGCTTTTCGACTGCCTCGACCGCACGCTTGGAATGCTTGAGGAGCTTGTCTCTTCGGCTGCTGGGAAATCTGGGAGAAGAGGCCCGCTTCTTTTCGACGGCTCCCCGGAAGAGGCCAAGTCTGTTGTCGAACTCGTCAAGCCTCGAGCGCGCGTTCTGAATGAACGATGCCACAATATTACCCTCCGCTCACTCTGCTAGAAATACTCTCCGAAACGCCGAGCTGAACTCCCTGCTCGAGCCCGCTCCGGTTGTAGCCTCTGGGATCCCAGGCAGCGACCCTCATCGAAGGACACGGGATAGTTCTCATGTCGAACGATGGGCCCCGTAAACCAATGCTTCATCCTCGCCATGGAACTGGATTGAGAATGTTCTCTCGACCTTCGGAAGTAGCCCCAGGACCGCTGCGGTGTCGGACACATAGGCTCCAAACGCACGCACGTGCAAAGGATGATCCCAGAACCGATACATGCGCTGGATAGCGTCCCGCACCTCGGTGTATGCCCTCTCCTCCTTTCTGGCCTGAATGAGATCCTTCATCGCTGTGCTCAGCCGACCCCACCTTACCAGGGTGCCCGAATAATCACTTCCGACACGGGAGGCATTCTTTTGAATCAACGATCCAAAGGTACCGACATAGGACGTCCAATGTTTTTCCAAGTTGGCGATCTTGACACCCTGCTTCGCTAAATGGTCTGCGGCAACCCGGGCGTAGGTTGCGGGCCTCAAGCCGGAATGCTCCAGGTAGTACTTCCAAAGTGGGGCATATAGATTTGTTCGTCTCTCCACGACGTTTCTGGCGGCATAGTCCTTCCAGCGTGGCGTCGCTTTGGCCAGCGCTCGCGCCAAACGATCCCCATCGGACTGGGCAATACCCTCGAAAATGGCTGGTGCCTGCAAAGCCTCAACCACCACGTCGAGCGTGACAGTCGCTCTCCTACCAAACTTTCCGCCCACATCGGAAAGGATCTCTTCGTGATCGTCGATCCCTATAATCCTCCAGATTGCCGCGTGGTCGAAGTACGACATCAGCTCATCTTCATCGAGTTCCTTCTCCTGCCAGCTCCACTTCAACCGCAATCCCAGTTCAAACTCGTCTGCGGTGGGTATTTCTTCTCGGGAAAACTTCTTCATTTGACCGATCACTTCCACCACATACCCGAATTTGTCACCAAACTCTTCAGCGTCGTAGCCACGTTTTCTCAAAAACGCCAGTCGTTTCTGGTCGTGAATGTTTCGCTGCTCTACTACTTCAAACCTCTTGGAGTCCCTACCTCCATACTTCCATTTCCCAACGCTGGCCATCAGCCCCCAGGCACTCTCAGTCGTAAATTCTGTTTGATGCAGATACCGATTCAATTGCCGGAGGTCATATCCGTTGCGGGGGTTTCGCATCCAGCCCAGAATGTTCCCTAGATCCCTGCGGATAAGGTCGGGATGGTTCTCTTTCAAGACCGTCTTGGGCAAAACGGCATCGAGAAGTGTCGATTCCGCCTTGATTCTGAGGTACTCGTATTCGAATGCCAGTTCGACCTTGTTCTCGGCAAGTTCTCTGATCCTCTTGTTCAGCTCCTCACCAAGCCTCTCACTGAGCTGCTTCATTCTTTCCGCCCGCCCAGATTCCTCGGCGACGCCGAGCTGTTTTGCCAGTCGTCCAAGTAGGTTGGACTCGTTTTCAAGTAGCTCGTCGAGCTCCTCGTCCTCGATAAGCTTCTCGATCCGCTCCGTCGCCTTCGCCACAAGATCGTCTACCAGCTGAGCTAGAGCCTTTAACGACTCTTCGCTGGGAACAAACTGGGCCGTCACACCTAGAGTTGCTGCGGCCCCTAACCGACTGATTTTCGACTTCTTGACGGCCAGTCGGACCCGGTTCGCATCGTGGTAACTCAGGACCAGTAGAAAATCATCCGAGACCCCAACGTCAAATTTGAGCGTCGCCAGGGTACTCGCCCTTATTGCCAGCAAAGAACCCGTTCCGAGCAGACGACCGAACGCATTCAGGTTGGCAGTAAACACGTCTGACCAGCTGATCTCCACTGCCGTCGAGAGACTCCCACTCACCCGATAGACGACGGCCTCTTTCTCAGTCAATTGGTCGAGACATTCGGGACGAACCGCCCATCTAAGCTTGGGAACGTCCTCAACGATGGCGTCCTTTACCGTCTTGCTTCGATCGGAATGGTAGCGGTAGTCGTAAAGCCCCAGCTTCTTCTCTCCCTCTACTTTCAGCTTCAGCTCAGAGACATCATCGCCCGCAGCCGCTTTAACACCGGCGCCAATCTCGTACTTCATCCAGGCGCCCTCGTCTCGGAAGTCGATCTGGGGTGGAAGATCGTCGTCCTTCGCGTCTCCGTCCCGGTCCCCGAGGACGCCCAAACTGTCTTCGTCCTTGGAAGGACTATTGAACACATACACCCGAGCCCCACCGTGAGGTGTCATAGTGAAAGCGACTCCGTTGACCTCGAAGGGAATCTCGTAGTCGGGGTGCGCATCCAGTACCTTTAGCGGCAGCTGGTCATCTCCAAGTTCCTTGGTGGCGTTTTCGCGGAGGTCGTTCAAGTTTCTGATACTAAAATCCGCCATGTTCATGCTCTCCTCTAGCAGGGTTTGCCGAACCGATAGATGCCGGCGTTTTCCAAAAACTCCTCGATGAGATCGCTGTACTCGTCAGGGGGTGAGTAACAGTGCAGCCGAGCACGATCTGCAGTCGTGGAAGGTCGTCGCGTCAATGCTGTCGGCCAGCACTATTTCGCCCGAGATAACAATCTGAGAAAGAGCATAGCTGATTCGACAAGACATCGCACACTTGTCGTCGAGCTCATGTCAAGAGGTGTGTAAATAGACTCAGGCGGCTTTCTCCTTCGACTCCTGGTTGACCAGGACTCCATTCACATACTTGGCTCCCTGATAGACATCTCTCATGAGCTCTGGAGCTTTGAGACGACGGAATCGTT
>JAKZYH010000585.1:0-2507 GCA_047514575.1 Acidobacteriota bacterium
CCGCGCGCGACTTTCACCACAAACTGCTAGGCCCTGCCGTTCTGTTGTCAGCTCCACCGGCCCCTGGGAAGTTCAGAACCCAGCAACCAGGAACCAGTAACTACCCGCCCCGTCCCCGTGATCGGTAGAGGAAATACACCGGAGTGCCCAGCAGGACGGCGATGAGGCCGGCAACACACTCTCGGGTGTGGGTAATCGAGGCACTGACCAGGATCACGACATTGATCCCGATGAAAAGCAGGGGCAGGATCCGCCAAAAAACCAGAAAAACGAGAGGGCGCCCCTCTTTCCGCGGCCCCTTGAGCAATGTGGCGACCGTGATGGTGGTGAAAAAGACCATCACAACACCGGCAGAGAGAAGGATCTGCTGAAAACTGGCGATCAGAATCAGAATCACGGCCACGGCAGCCTGAAACCAGATGGCGTGCGTCGGCACCTTTCGCCTGGAGTCGACCCTGCTGAGTACCTCCGGCAAAAGGCCATCACGCGCCATGGCAAAGTAGACTCGGGGGCCGGCGATGGACATGGCCGTGATCGAGCTGACGATCGAAGTGCCGACCAGCAAGCTCAGCAAGTGGCTCCCCCAGGGTCCGAAGGAGGCTTTGGCCACGACCTCGGCGACGGCGATCTTCCCCCTCAACTCCGCAACTGGAACCGCACTGAAATAGGCGAGATTGATGAGTAGATACCCACCAATCACAACTACAGTGCCGGAGACCAGCGCCACAGGAACGTTCATCCTGGGGTCACGGACCTCTTCGGCTACGTAGGCCGCCGCGTTCCAGCCGCTGTAGACAAACATGACGAAGATGATGGTGGATCCAAGAGTCGCCAGCGAGAAGCCCCCCGCTTCGGTCTGAGAGTCCAGTACCGCAGCCAGGTGGGAGGAAGAGCTGGACTGCCAGAGTACGGCCGACGCAAACAGGATCAGCAGCCCCAGGTTCAGCACCGTCAGGAGGGAATGCAATCGGGTTCCAGACCTGAGACCGGAAGAGATGCCTGCCGTGACCAGGAGCAGCACAACAACCGACGTTGCCTTCGAAGCAAGCTCACCCGAAGTGGAAAAAGGAAGAAGTGGGCCGGCGTAGGCCACCAGGCCGATCGAACCCGCAGCAATGGGCGCCGAGAAGCCGATCAAGAGTGACGCCCAGCCCGCATAGAAGGCTATCAGAGGCCCAAATGCCGGGTAAAGGAAGGCGTACTCTCCACCCGCTCGAGGGGTCTCGCGGGCCAGGGTCGAATAGCAGAGTGCGCCCATCAGGGCCAGCACCCCTCCCACCAGCCACACACCAATGAGCCAGCGTGACTCACCCAGTTCGCCGGCCACGAGCCCTGAAGTCGTGAAGATCCCGACTCCTATGATGTTGCCGATAACGATGAGCGTGGAGGAGCCCAGCGAAATCTCACGAAAGAGCTGCACAGGATGTCCTCAGTGCTCCCTTTCAGGGTCAATCACTTCTCGAATCGCTGCCTCCAGAGTCTCGAGGTTTTGGTAGTTGATCAAGTGGCTCTCGATTCGCAAGTCAGGGCTGCTGAGAAAAAGTGTGGGATAGACATTCACGTTCCCGAAGGCCCCCAGGGCCTCCTGGGTCAAGTGGAGGGTTGGGTAGGTTGTTCCTGTCTTGGCAAGATAGGCCGCCCGCTTGTTGTCAGTGGCAGGAATACTCAGAACCTTGTCGGCGTTAAAGCCCACGATGCGGAAACCGGAAGACCGGAACTTCTTGTCGAGCTCGGAAAGGTGTGGAGCGATTCGAACACAGGGAGGACACCCGGAAAACCAGAAATAGATCAGAGAGCCCTGTCCTTCCAGATCAGCTCTGGACAGGGAACCTGTCTGGTCGACTCGTTCCAATTTGAAGTCCGGCAGTGCTTCCCCTTTCCAGCTCGTCACCTTCACCGAACCGCCCCGGCGACTGACGAAAGCCGCGATCGCTGCCGGCTCGATCGAGAGAATCTCATGGGTCACGGAGTCCCTCGAAAAGAGCTGAGGCATCCTGGGGTCCATCTCCATGACGCGCAGCAAGAGCTCCACAGAGTCCCTCGTGATTCGGAAATGGTCACCTATCTGTTGGCGGGTAGGAATCTTTCCTCCCGTACTGTGTTGAGCCTTCAGAAAAGCCGGAATCTTAAAAAAAGTCTCATACAGACGTCCCAGGAAGGCCCTTTCTTCAGGCCCGAACCTCGGGTCATTGTGAAGCTCGGAGAAAGTGACTCTGCCGGCACTTTCGCGCATCATTTCCTGGACCGTTCGCAACACGCGCTCTTCTACAGGGTCGACAACGGACACTGCTTCCGGGGAGGCGGCGGAAGAGGGGATCCCGGGTTCTCCCTGACATGCGAAGCTCCCCAGGAGCAAACACCAGACCAGAACTCTCATCACTTGTGACTGTACTATGATGCCGCGCTGGGTGTCGAGCCACGTTCACAACGGGCGTCCAGGAAGGAAGGGCCCCTCTCTAATCTTTCCGAATGTCCCCGCAGAAATCCGCTACCCGATAGAATAGTTC
>JAKZYH010000586.1:0-11133 GCA_047514575.1 Acidobacteriota bacterium
AGTCTCCGACAACCGCTTCTTGACCGTCTACTTCCACGGCAATCTCAGCCAAAACAGGGCTATGGTCAGCGGCGTCTTCTGGCACCTCGAGAACCCTCCCTGACGGGCCGACTTCATCCACTACTTCAGGAGGTTTGTACCTGGATTGGCGAGGCTCCAGTTGTACCAGAAGGTATCGAAACCACTCAGCTTGCTAACACCACGCGCACATCACCACTTTTCCTGTTTGTTCCGGTTCCCCACGGCCCCCAGCAGATGCGCGGTTCTCAGGGCCCAAAGCCAATCCAGGTTCTGGACTTACCGGAACATAGCGGGACGGATTCAGTGTTTCGGTGGTGGTCCAAACACCCCCCGTACCCCCTCGAAGTAGGGAGTGCCCTATATGCAGGGTACCGGACCCCTGGCGTGCACACAGATATCAGCTTCGTCTTCGGTGTCATGGTTCAAATGGTCTTTGGGCGGGGGGGTGCTCGTCGATGTGAAAGTCCAGGAGTTCCACTGGTAAGCCGTCTGCGCCCGAGATGGTGACCCCGCAAGGTGGTGTCCCAGTACACGTCCACATGCAGGATCGGGGGACGGGGGCGAGGATACTCGCCCCCGCGACCACAAAATCCACCGGATACGCCCCCGCAGGGGAGCAGTACGACACAGTCATGTTTGCTGTCGGCGCGCACAACCGCACCCTGAAGCCCCACAATCCTCGATCGCCTCTCAACCTAGGGTTGACAGGACCTGGTTCAGGACTCGCACCGCCCGACGCAGTTTCCAGCGGGTAGGCGCAAGCACCAGGATGTCGTCCATGAAGCGGACGTAGAACAACCCGGTCTTGTCTAGCCGCTCATCCAGCTCCCCCAGAAAGAAGGCCCCGATAATCGGGCTCAGGGGACTGCCCAGTGGAATTCCTCGCTCAGACTCCCAAAACAACCCACCCTGCTCGGCTGTACGCCCTAGATACTGCTCCACCAGGTCCAGCACGCGACGATCCTGGATGACCCGTGCCAGACGCTCGATCAGGTGTTGGTGATCGATGGAAGCGTAGTAGGACTTCACGTCGGTTCGGATCACAAAGCGGTGCTGCTTCAGGTGACGCCACACCCGACGCACCGCGCCCTTGCCCCCTCCGTTTCCCTTCAGGTGGGTGCAGTTCCTGGAAAAGGACAGTCGGCTTGCCAACACCAGAGCGAGGGCTTTCAAGACCACGGCGTCTCGTGCCGAGAACAGATCGACTTCCTCCCCGTTTTTGAGTCTCGTCCGGCTCAGGAGTCCCAGACGATAGCTCCCCTCTAGCAACTCCCGGCGCAGACGTGCCGTCTCTCGCTTCCAGTGTCTCCGGAAGTTCCACACGTCGGCATGGTCGGTGTAGTTCCGCCGTCGTTGGCACAACCAGGCGTAAGCCGATTCCAGAATCCCTTCATCGAGGATGTCGTCCAGGGTGATGTCCATCCCTTGGGGATCTTGGCTGCGAACCCCGACAGGTCACAAGTAGGCGACTACCACCTGCTGTTCGATCGGGAACCATGTCGTCCAGTTATCGTCCAGTTACAAACCTACCGGATATCGTCAGAAATCACTCGATCGATGCGAATTTGAATGACCGCTTTTAGGTGCGAAAGCGGCCGTTCGATTGCGATCAAATCGGACGCTGTCTGTACGGTCAGAACTAGGCTATTACAACGGATGCCCTTGAGGTTGCAACCTACGAAAGGCGTGGGAGCGACCAGACCGAATACTCGAAGTGTACGGACTTGCCTTGTGATCACCAGCCTGATCAACCAACTGCTCTTCGTTTCGCTCTCGGCCCAGACAGCCGACTCTGGAGCGAGTTCTCGTAGCAACCCAGCGGCTGTCCGTTCCAGATGGACCTTCCCTTGGCTGGAGTTGGGTTGGCGCGGTTACAATTTCGGTTACATTTGCCAGATTAGAGGGGTCTTTGGGAGGCAGGAGCCGCTGCAAGTCATTGAAAAGATTGGTACGCCCGGCAGGATTCGAACCTGCGACCTACGGATTAGAAGTCCGTTGCTCTATCCAGCTGAGCTACGGGCGCCCGGGGAGTATCTTACAAGACTCTTGGTTGGGGCGAAGGTGGCGCTTTCTTGGCAAGGAGAGCTAGGCGATCAGCCGATGCTCTGCTCTTGGCCCGTGTCTGAGGAACGATAAGCACCGAAGATCACTCGAAGCACCTGTAGGCAATCCCGACCGGTAAGAGGAGCCTCACCCGTTCCCGCCGAGGCCCTGATCGCTGCCTGCACTAGGAGTTGGTAGCTGTTGACGTCGGTTGGAAGGGGAATCGATTGGAGCCCTTCCGGTGCATCGGGGTGGGTCGATTGCCAATCCAACTGCAGCCGCGAATCGGATTTGTGCCGAGATCCGCTGATTCGAAGCCAACCTTTCGAGCCCCAAATAGTGAGCGCGGATTGGTATCCGCCCTGCTCGAGATAGTAGCCGCCGTGGAAGGTGCCCACCATTCCGTTCTTGAACTGGAGCGCTAACGCTTCCGCGTCCTCGATTTCGACCGGTTGCCCACCTACATTCCTACAAACGGCGGAGACCTTGGCGATGGGATCGTCGGCCAGGTACTGAACCAGATCCAGATTGTGTATTCCCAGCCAGATCAGATGTCCTCCCCCGGCTTTGTCCTTGAAGGCGAACCAGGAGTCCTGATAGCTGGGTCGGGTCAGGCGCGTCTGGTCCTTTACCTGGAACACCTGGGTGCCATAGAGCCTTCCCAGGAATCCGGAACGAATCAGCTCCTTCGCCTTGATCGCCGAAGGGTGTAACCGTCCGGGGAGCGACAGCATCAGGTGCAGATTCCTGGATTCCGCGAGCTGCACCAAAGGCTCGAAGTCCTCTGCTCGCACACAAGCCGGCTTCTCGGCCAAGACGCTGCAATTGGCTTCCAATGCCTTTCTTATTCGATCCGGTGCCAGGTGCGCCTCTAGACAGATGAGCACCATCTGCGGCTTGAATTCGTCGATCATGTTGCGATAATCCCGAAACATTCATAGATCCGGGAACCGCTTGCCCAGCGAACTCTCCGCCTGCTCGAAGGTTGCGCCAGTCTCATCCGAAATGGCGAACCCCGCCAAACCCTCGCTCGTCGCCAGGGACTCGAGGTAGATACGCAGATGAGGCCCACCCTTCTGAGTGATGACCCCGACCCTGATGGGACTCTTTCCTTTATCGGAAGTCTTCGAGGATCGGGTTGCGGACAGCATTGCGCTGCCGGAGAATCCAGTGCCCACTGCCAGCGAAGAGAGCACCATGCTACCGGCTCCGGTCGTCTTCTTCAGGAAGGTTCTTCGTCTCATGACCTTGGAGTTTAGCAGCCCCCTCTCGAGAAATCGATGAAGTCGGACTCCGCTAGTCCCGGGTGCCGCACAGGATGTTATTATTGGTCGCCTTCTGCGCCGAAAACCGAGGGCTGAATCTTATGTCGTCTTCTGTCAATGGTAGCGTCTACCGGGCCGCACTTATCGGGTGCGGGTCGATGGGCAGTTATTGCATGGACGAGATCGCCGGCATAAAAGGCCGGATGATTCTGCCCTTCGGCCACTCCGAGATCCTGAAGACCCATCCTCGAACCCACCTGGTAGCGGGAGCGGATCCCGATCAGAAGCGACTCCAGGATTTCGGAGAGCGCTGGGAGGTGAGTCAGCTTTATTCCGACCACCGGCAAATGCTCGAAGCCGAGCGTCCCGAGATCGTCAGCATTGCCGGCCCTCCCTCCCTCCACGCCCCACATATCCAGGACTGCGTCGAAGCTGGAGTGCGCGGGATCTTCTGCGAGAAGCCGTTGTGTCC
Organism: Acidobacteriota bacterium; assembly: GCA_047514575.1. Lineage (GTDB taxonomy): Bacteria > Acidobacteriota > UBA6911 > RPQK01 > JAJDTT01 > CAUZIZ01. The sequence continues at coordinate 3,802 of JAKZYH010000586.1, forward strand.
AACGCTCGGCGAAGCCGATGCCATAATCAGTGCTTGCGAGGCCGACGGAGTTCCACTCTCTATCAACCATACCCGCCGCGGCGACCCTTTTGTGATCCGCACCAGGGAACTAATCGAGCAGGGTGAGATCGGAGACGTGCTGACCCTCTCAGTGACGTGGGCCGGCCGCCTCTTCCTGAGTGGAACGCATTTCTACGATCTGGCAAACTACTTTGTCGGCGACACCCCTACTCGCTGGCTGATCGGCCACGCCGAAGAACCCGAAGCCGAAATGTCGGTGGTCCCCACCCAGCGGGGCGTGGACATCGGGGGTACGGCGTACGCCGTCTACGAGAATGGCATCCGGGTCTTTTTTAACGGCAGAGACGGCCACAGCGTGACACGTAGCGAAATCTGCGGGACCGAGGGAGTCATCAGCTGGAGCCCCACTGAGACCCAGTTGTGGAAGCGGAACCGAAACAGCCGGTTCCAGGAGCTGCTGCAACATCCTTTCCCCCAGATGATGAGATATACCGCTCCCATGGTCTATCTGTTGGAGGATTTGATCGGAGCTATGGAAAACGGACGCGATCCCTTGTCAAATGGACGCAGTGCCCGTCACGCCCTGGAGCAGATTCTGGCGACGCACTACTCCTCCGAACACGACAGTTGCAAGGTTCGTTTCCCGATCGAGGATCTCGACATGAGTCCCCCGTTTCAGTGGTTCGGCGAGGGCAACCAGGCAGTCGACCACTCTCTCGCTGCCGGAGGAAAGAAGTGATTCGGTCTCTTGGACTTCAAAGCACCCATCCCCCGGACCAGACGGCGCCATCGACCCCTGAGGTCACCCTTCACCGCGATAAGCGCCCCCAACCCGCAGAGGGTCCATGCCAGGACTGAAGTCCCTGCTCCGGACTTGCGGATTGGCGGCTCTCATGCTCCCCCTCGTCTGCTGCACCCCTCTCACACCAGGGGGAGGTGGAAGCGGAGCAAGTCCATCAGACGGAGGATCCGATGCCGAGACCAAGACACTCCGTTTCGTCTGGATCGGGGACATCACTCCGCTGTGGCACCCCGCCGCCTACCAGACCTTCAGCCAAGCCGTAGTCTTCTACCTTCTCTTCAACACCCTGGTAAAGCTGGATAGGGATTTAGCGACTATCATCCCAGACCTGGCTGAAGAGTGGGAGATCAGCCCGGATGCAAGGATCTATACATTCCACCTGCGCCGCGATGTCCGCTGGCACGACGGAACCCCTTTTACCGCAGGCGACGTCCGCTTTTCCTTCGAACGCCAGGTGCTGGAGCCCTACCGATACGTCAAATACCTTGAAACGGTTGAGGGAGCACAAGACTACAAAGAAGGTAGAGCCGACAGCATTTCGGGGCTCGAGCTGCTGGATAGTCACACGATACGCGTGACCCTGAGGCTTCCCGATGCTCTCTTTCTTCATCGCCTGACCGAGCCCACTTGCGTCATGATCCCCGAACACGTTCTGAAGGACACGCCTCCAGATGCCCCCGAATCGACCAAGTTTGCCTCTTCCTCACCGGTGGGCACCGGCCCCTATAAGTTTGTCCGGTACCTGACAGATCAGATGGCTGAATTCGATGTCAATCCAGACTACTTCAAAGGTAAACCCCAGATCGAGAAGGTGTTCATGAAACGGCTTCGTTCCGAGGTGGCATTCGCCCAACTCGAGAGCGGCGAGCTCGACCTGGCCCTGCGCCTGAAGCTGTTTGGATTCGAACGGCTCACTGGGCTTGAAGGTCTCAACATCATCTCTGGACCTGGGGTCGGGATGACCGCTCTATACTTCATATGCGAGGACCCTCGCCTACAGGACAGACGCCTTCGTCAGGCCGTCTACCATGCGATCGATCGGAAGAGCATCGTCGAGCACGTATTCCGGGGGCGCGCCCGGGTGTTGCGGGGAGCCAACCCGGCTCTGGACGGGTACGCTGACTTGAATCCCTACGACTACGACCCGGAGAAATCGAGACGCCTGCTGCGGGAGGCGAACTTCGATTTAGAACCTCCCCTCCGCATCGTGTACGATCAAACCTATCCCAGCGCTCCCATGATCTTTCCGATCCTCGAGCATCAGCTGCGACAGGTCGGGCTCAACGTCCGTCTCGACGCCATGGACTCGACCGCCTTCATCTCTCGAATCATGGAACAGCGGCACCTGCTTGAGATGTTCGGATCCAACGGAGGAGCATATGGAGTGGGTCCCCACGTGTCGGCGACCTACTTCAACTGCCACAGAAAGGAATGGCAATCTGGATACCTCAACTGCGAACTCGATGAGCTCTTCGCCAAAGCAAGTCGGGTTACCGACCCCGACGAACGCGACGAGGTCTACCACGAGGTGGCTAGGATCCTCAATCGGGATGTACCCATCCTGCCTCTCTGGTCACGCCACGACTTTCATGCCGCCACCAAGCGACTGGGAGGCGGGTTCAAGGTCTACCGCGACTCCAGGCGCACGTTCTCCAATATCGAGACCTGGACGCTGGATTAGTGAGCAGTGAGCAGTGAGCAGTGAGCAGTGAGCAGTGAGCAGTGGAAGAGTAACTGTTAAGGATTGATGTGCCTCGCGTTACTGAGTGCTCCGTCCCTTCGGCCATCTCTTGACTAATGACTGTTCTCTGCCCACTATCCAGCGATGTTCACCGCTTCACTGCTCACTACTTCACTAATGCCTGACGAGAGCCTCCAGTGACCCAGTTCATCCTACGCCGTCTACTGATCTCCATCCCCGTCTTGCTGGGCATCACTTTTATTGCCTTCGCGGCGCTTTCGTTGGCACCGGGAGACCCCCTGTTAGCACGCTTGGATCCTAGCGTGCTCGCTCAGCAGTCGCCGGAGTGGATCGAAGAGAAGCGACGCGAGCTTGGCCTTGACCAGCCCGTCCCCGTCCGATATCTACGCTGGCTGGAGGGGCTGCTTCGAGGAGATTTCGGGTTTTCAATCGTCACTCGTCGATCGATTTCGGAGGAGCTGGCCGTGCGCTTGCCGGTCACCCTACAACTGATGGGGACGGCACTGCTGATCGGTCTTGTTATAGGTATCCCCTTCGGGGTGATCTCTGCCATCAAGCAGTACTCGAAGCTGGACTATGCGTTGACGGGCTTCACCATGACGATGATCTCCACGCCTACCTTCTTTCTGGGCCTGCTGGCGATCTATGTCTTCGGAGTCTACCTCCGGGTCCTGCCCACCAGGGGCATGGCCACTCTGGGAGGAGTCCCATCTCTGGCGGATCGCTTGAGCCACCTGGTCCTCCCGGCAGGCATTCTGGGCCTGGCGAACGCCGCCCAACTCATGCGTTACACACGGGCCAGCATGTTGGAGGTCTTGCGCCGGGAATACGTCGTCACCGCCAGGGCGAAGGGTCTTGCAGACCCGCCCGTGTTCTTGCGGCATGCGCTTCGCAACGCACTGGTGCCGATCATCAGCATCCTCGGACTACTGCTTCCGGAGCTGGTGGTTGGGGCAATTGTGACAGAGCAGATCTTTGCTTGGCCTGGGATGGGTTTCATGGCGGTCCGAGCCGCTGCCGATCGAGACCCGTCACTACTGATGGGCGTCGTGTTGGTCGTTGGGACCGGAGTCCTGTTGAGTGGGCTTATTGCCGACATTGCCTATGCGGCCGCCGATCCAAGAGTTCGCGTGGGCCGGGAGTGATGGTCTAAAACCAGGGTGAACCAGATAAGAATGAAGCCTCAGGAAACTGCCGAATTCAAATACGAGTCCCTGCTTCGTCAGGTGCTCCGCCGCTTCGTGCTGCACCGCCTCGCCGTGGGAGGGGCTGCCGTCATGCTCCTCATCCTCTTGCTGTCTCTGGGGGCCCCGCTCGTAACAGGACACGACCCCTTGGAAGTTCGACTGGACGAACTGCGTGAGGCCCCGAGCACCGATCATTGGCTGGGTACCGATCTGATTGGACGGGATGTATGGAGCAGGTTGATATACGGCAGCCGCGTTTCGCTGACCGTGGGTATTTTCGCGGTGGCGCTCTACACCTTCATCGGTTCCTTTCTGGGCGCGTTGGCCGGTTACTTCGGAGGGCTGCTGGATCAGATCATCATGCGCCTGACGGACACCTTGCTGAGCATCCCAGCGCTCTTGATGGTCATGATCTTCGTATCCATCATCGGACCGAGTCTGACTTCTGTGATTGTGGTGATCGGCTTGCTCCAGTGGCCTCGTACCTGTCGTCTGATCCGAGGCCAGATCCTGGCGATTCGAGAAGAGGAGTTCGTCCTTGCAGCTCGCGCCGTCGGCAGTAGCAGCGTGCGCATCATTCTTCGGCACATCCTACCCAACGCGTTCGGCCCTCTGACGGTCCTCTCGACCTTTGGCGTCGCCAATGCGATTCTTCTGGAGGCAACACTGAGCTTCCTGGGACTGGGGGTTCGTCCACCTACTCCGAGCTGGGGCGGCATGCTCAACGAAGCACAATCGCCCGCCGTGCTTTCCAGCCTTCCCTGGCTATGGATGTCCCCGGGACTGGCAATCGCGATGACCGTTCTGGCCGTGAACTTTATTGGCGACGGTTTACGGGATGCGGTGGATGTGCGCTCGGTAATTGAATAGGCTTCTCAAAGATTTACATGGAGATGAACAACGGGAGGCTGACCGAAAAGGCCCTCGCCCACTGGCAGGGCGCCGCTGGCGCCGCGGTGGACCGTCACCGCGACGACTATATTCAGCTTCTCGGCGATTTGGTCCGATGCCCTACCCTTCTGGGAGCGGAACGCCCTGCTCAGGACATTCTCTACCGCCATCTGCGAGGTATGGGTCTAGAGGCCGAGACCTGGGATCTCGACCCCGAAAACCTGGCGTCACATTCCGCCTTCGCTCCGGTGGACTGGGGATACCAGGAGAGGCCAAACGTCCGCGGCACTCTCCAGCCCTTGGGCAAGGCAGGCAGATCACTGGTGCTCAATGGTCACGTCGATGTGGTCAGTCCGGAACCGGTCAACTGGTGGAGCTACGATCCCTGGGGAGCCACCATCACCGATGGACGGATGTACGGTAGGGGCAGCATGGACATGAAGGCAGGGCTGGCGGCCGCACTCCTCGCCATCCAGGCGGTCATGGACACAGGAGTCGAACTTCGCGGCCCCGTCATTTTCGAAAGCGTGATCGAGGAGGAGTGCACCGGCAACGGAATGCTGGCCAGCAGGATCCGGAGCGGGAAGGTCGACGGCGCCGTCATTACCGAACCAACCGGCCTACAAGCCTGGACGGCTACTCCGGGTGTCCTTTGGTTCGAGGTCACGATACGCGGCAAGCCCGCCTACGTAGGTAAGGCCGGTCAATACATCAACGCCATCGAAACGGCGACCTCGCTGATAGGGCGCCTCAAGCCAGCTGCCATCAAGGCCCTCAATTCGGCCTTCGACCACCCCGCCTTTGCGGGATACAAGAATCCGCTCACCTTGAGCGTGGGAAAGATCGAGGGTGGGGACTGGCCTTCCAACGTCCCATTGGAGTGCCGTTTTACTTGCCGAATGTCGTTCCCGATCGGCTGGTCCTTCGACCAGGCTCGGAACTTCGTCGAGACTCAACTAGAGCGTGCTGCCTCGAGCGATAGCTGGCTGGTAGAACAACCTCCGACGGTGCGTTATCCTGGCTTCAGGGCCCTGGGTTGGGCCGTGGACCCAGAAGCCAGTGATGGCAGCCTCATCCAAACCCTTTCAGAAGCGCATCAATCCGTGCGCGGCCGGGACCTAAAACAAGGAGTATTCCCAGGCACGGCTGACGCCCGCTACTTCAGCGCTCGGAAAGGAGAGCAGGCGGTCTACTATGGTCCCAGCGGGGCGAACCTTCACGCGCCCGACGAATATGTCGAGTTGGAGAGTCTCCTGGAGACGGCTCGAGTCTTGGCTCGTATGATCATCGCCTGGTGCGGATGAGGCTGGGAAGCGGTTGCAGTTTGCAGGTTGAAGCTAGCAGTTCAAGATGACTGCTGGTTTGGGATTCAATCGATCTAACCCCGGAAGCGTAATGCTGTTAGAAGGAAAGACGGCTCTGGTCACCGGATCCAGTCGTGGAATAGGGGCAGGTATCGCCGTCAAACTGGCAGAGGTTGGAGCCAACGTCGCCATCACGGCGCGCCGGCTCGGGAGTCTCGAGGAGACGGCAAGCCGAATCAAGACCCTCGGTCGGCGGAGCCTCCCCATCGAATTGGAGGTGACCAACCTCTCCAACATCCGAGAGGCGATCGCTTCAGTGGAGCAGAATCTCGGTCCGATCGATATCCTGGTGAACAACGCTGGGATAAACATCCCTCGTCCTGCCACGGACGTAACCGAAGAACAGTGGGACCAGATTTTTGATGTCAACCTTAAAGGGGCATTCTTCTGCTCCAAGGAGGTGGCCTCGGGCATGATCGCTCGAAAGGAGGGCAAGATCATAAACGTGTCCTCAGCAGCAGGCCTGATTCCAATGGAGGAACGGGCGGCTTACTCTTCGAGCAAGGCGGGGCTGCTGATGTTGACGCGGGTACTGGCGCTGGAATGGGCCCCGTATCAGATCACCGTGAACGCAGTCGCGCCCACATTCATCGAGACAGAGCTGGCCCGGCAGACGCTGGATCGGCCTGGAATGAGGGATCATCTGCTTTCGCGAATCCCACTGAACCGTCTGGCTACCGTCGAGGATCTGGCGGGAGCGGTACTCTACCTGTGTTCCTCCGCGGCTGATTTCATAACCGGGACCGTGATCCCAGTGGACGGTGGACTCACGCTGCGTTAGTTGGTGTGTTCGAAGTTGAAACTTGACGAACCCGTCGCACGTCTGCACGTCGCACGTTGCTGAGGAAGGCATCTATAGACGTAAGAGCGAAACAGAGCCGGGCACGGGGCCGAATGTCAGCAACAGCCCAGCCAGTTCCGAGGAGTAGGTGGGACTGACGTTTTTCAGCTGAATCATCCATCGTGGCCGCTGGCAAAGTTTTTCACTCTCGAATGATCCCGCGCCGGACTGAAACGGATTCTGTGCTTAGTACACGGATTTACTACTGTCCGGTTAAACGATTTAAATATCGTGACAACATGATTGTAATCAATCAGTTAAAAGGATAATCGACGGGAACCGATTTCCACTGGGATTCCCGCCGTTACCCCACTCGTGTGGGTTCGGTTCGACCCGAGCATCGGAACGATGGGAAAGGGATCCCGTCAGACCAAGCGAGGTCAATCCCAACGGGATTGCGTCTTGTAGCCCAGGGTTTCCGAACCCTGGGTAAGAGCGTTAACCCCTTAATAATCAACCCTGTAAGGGTGCGACGAGCCGCAGTGGCTCGAACTAAGTCAAACCATGTTAGACAAACGGTGAGG
>JAKZYH010000587.1:0-3978 GCA_047514575.1 Acidobacteriota bacterium
CACCTAGCGCCAAGCAGCAACGCGCCTTTGATCTTCTGGAGACCATTGGAGTGTAGGCAGAGCGCTGCACTCCCTATCGCACCTATCCCTTTGAAATCATGGCACTTTTCTGCCCCCAACACAAAGGAACTTCAGCTTAGAGACCAAAGGCACCAAAGGCAGAAAAGATCCCGGATCAGGTTCCTTAACGAGACCTTTCATTTATAGTCCTGCCCATGGACCGTATGAATCCCCTCCTGGAACTCTTGAGACGAGAAGCAAACCTCCTTTTGATCCTTGGACTCGCGACCGCTGTCTGTCTGGGCGAGGCCTTGGGCCCGCCGAAGAAAGTCGGAAGTGAGGAAGAGTCGCCGCAGCTCTACCGGGTCAAGGGAACCCGAGATGGACCCAGTTTCTTTCCCGAGATTCGCTATCCAGAGGTGCAGCCTCTCAAAGAGGGTGAGCTGGACTTTCAGCACTACCCGACGTACGGAGAGATCACCGGCTTCCTTGAGAAATGGGCCAAGGAGTACCCCCAGATCCTGGAACTGTACTCGGTGGGCAAGAGCTTCGGGGGGCGGGATATCTGGCAGGTCACCGTCACCACCAAGGAGACCGGCCCCGACACGGACAAGCCCGGGATGTTTGCCGAGGGCGGCCGTCACTCGGGTGAGGTCACCAGCTCGGTCTCCATCGTCTGGCTCATTCACCACCTTGTGAGCAGCTACGGGAAAGACCCAGAGGTCACCCACCTGGTGGATACCAAGACACTGTACCTCCGTCCCGTGAACAATCCCGACGGTTTCGAGCTGTTTCTGCGCACAGCTCAGAGTAATCGAAGCTCCGTACGTCCTCACGATACGGATGGGGACGGACTCCTGGACGAGGACCCGGGCGAGGACCTAGACGGAGATGGCGTCCTCTTCCAGATGCGTTGGCACGTAGGTGAAGGCAAAGGGAACGCTATCTTGGATCCACGGGAGCCCAGCGGTCGGCTGATGAAAACCGTCCCGGATGGCGAGGGGGACTGGCAGGTCGTAGCAGAGGAGGGACTGGACAACGACGGGGACGGGAAATACAACGAAGATGGGATCGGGGGATTGGACCTGCACCGCAACTACCCCGAAAACTGGAGACCCGAACCCGGCCGTGATCTCACTGGCCGTGGATGGACTCAAGTCGGAGCGGGTGAGTACCCTCTCTCCGAGCCAGAAACGCGCGCCGTCGTCCTCTTCCTGCTGACCCACCCCAACGTGGCCATCGGGCAATCGATGGACACTCCCATGGCCATGCACCTGCGCCCGCCTTCGACCAGTAGAAGCCATGAATCCATGGACCCGGAGGACCTGAAGTGGTACCGCTATTTCGACCGTCAAGGCAAGAAACTTAGCGGCTACCCCTGGGCCGGCGATGTCTACCATGACTACCGAACCATTTTTCCCCTCCACGTCATCACCGGTGAGCCTACGAAGCCGATCCCCCTCTTCGGACACGGACCTGACTTCGGCTATTTCTATTTCGGCTCGGTCTGGTACAACGACGAGCTCTGGAACGTGGGTCGGATGAAGGACTACAACGAAGACGGGCTCCTGGACAATTACGATGCCCTGGCTTGGAACGATCGCGAACGGGACGGAAAGGTCTTCCATCCCTGGAAAACCCACCCTCACCCACAACTGGGTGAGGTCGAGATCGGGGGACTCATCCCCAAATTTGCCTACTGGAACCCACCTGTGGATCTGCTGCTGGATTGGGCCCTGCGCAGCGCCCGTTTCAATCTCTTTCTGGCCCAACACCTCCCTCAAATCCAGATTACCGGGGTCAAGACCGAGAACCTGGAACCCGGCCTCTATTCGATCCAGCTCGGCTTTACCAACATCGGCCATCTCCCCACGGCCCTGAAGCAGGCCAGGTTGGTCAAGATCGTCAGGCCGGACACGGCCAAGATCGAGTTTCCCGAGGAGTTGGTAGATCAAGGAAAGGTCGAGGTAGTCGAGCCGTCCCTACGAAGCAAGGACATCGAGGCAGGTTGGCTGGAGCCGGGCCAAACACGGACGGTTGGCTGGAAGGTCCGCCTGAAGGATGTAGAGCAGGTCGAGGCAGAGGTCTCGATCCACTCGACCCGCGGCGGAGTCGACCGGCGGGATATCAAGATCATAGCCAATCAGGAATGAGCTAGTGAACTGTAGCGCGGGCGGACAAGGTCCTACCACCCGAACAAATCTTGTCCATCGGCAACAAGAGGGTTGACTGAGACCTGGAATTATCCGTATATTCGGATTTGTGGATGAAAGCCTCCTGTTTCGATCCTTCAGCGATTCCGGACGACGGCAGGTGCTGCGTCTTCTGGGCGAAGCACCCCTGACGGTCGGCGAGATCACTGAGATTCTTGGCTTCCCCCAATCAACGGTCAGCCGACACCTGAAAACGCTACGGAACACCGGCCTCCTGATGGATCGGCGTGAAGGTAGCCGCGTCTACATCGGTCTGGTCGAGCCCAATGGTAATGGGGATAAAGAGTTGGCGGATCTTCTCAATTCCTGGATCAGAAGCCGACCCTTGGAAACGCGTCTAGGGAATCGTCTGGCACAAGTGATTCGAGCACGCGAGGGCGGAGAGGACTCCTTCGAACGTCTGGCACACCAGTGGGACGATCTCCGCTTCCGTCACTTCGGCGGCGTCTTCCATCTGGAGGCACTCTGTGGGCTGCTGCCCAAAGAGTGGGAAGTGCTCGATATGGGGACAGGAACGGGGTATCTTCTACCCACGCTTTCCCGGCAGTTCCGCCGGGTGCTGGCGGTTGATCCGTCGGCTGCGATGCTGAATCTGGCCCGGCAGCGGGCTAAGCGGGAGGGCCTGGACAATGTCGAGTTCAGGGCGGGCCGCCTGGAAGCAATTCCTGCAGCTGATGAATCGGTCGATGCCATCCTGGCCCTACTGGTCTTTCGCCACTCGCTGGACCCCGACGGCAGTCTCGCCGAGATTGCCCGAGTGCTGAAGGGCGGAGGCCGAGCCTTGATTGTGGATCTGGAACCGCACGACCTGACGAGCTTTCGTGAGGCCATGCGTGAAGTCGTTCCCGGAATCGATCCCCGGAGCCTGGCCTCGCAGATGACCCAGGCTAAGTTGGACAACGTTCGCTGGAAGAGGTTGATCAGCACGGGTCGAGACAGCCGGCTGGGGCCGGATCTTCCGGCGCCTGAACTGTTTGTGATGACCGCTGAGAAGCCTCTGAGTACTGGAATTAGCTGAAAAGGAGAAGAACGAATGACGACTGCAGTGAAGAGCGAATACAAGGTGGCCGATATCGCATTGGCTACCTTTGGCCGCAAGGAAATCGAACTGGCCGAGCATGAGATGCCTGGTCTGATGACGGTGCGCGAAGAATACGCCGAAACCAAGCCCCTGGCGGGTGCCCGCATCTCGGGTTCGCTTCACATGACCATCCAGACGGCGGTTCTGATCGAGTCACTGGGAGCACTGGGCGCGGATGTCCGCTGGGCCAGCTGCAACATCTTCAGCACCCAGGATCATGCAGCCGCCGCGATCGCCGCCGCCGAAATCCCCGTCTTCGCCTGGAAGGGAGAGACCCTGGAAGAGTACTGGTGGTGCACGGATCAGGCCTTGAAATTCCCGGAAGGTGGACCTCAAGTCCTGGTAGACGACGGCGGCGACGCCACCCTTATCATCCACATGGGATACGAGGCCGAGGAAGCCTTCGCTAGAGACGGATCCCTACCCGATCCCGACAGCACCGACGTCGAGGAGATGCAAATCATCCTTGCGCTACTCCGCCGCCGACTGGCCGAGGATCCACAATACTGGCATCGAATGACGGAGGGGCTCATAGGTGTGAGCGAGGAAACCACCACTGGAGTCCTGCGACTGGTCCAGCGGCAGGAAGCCGGCACACTCCTCTTCCCCGCCATCAACGTCAACGACAGCGTCACCAAGAGTAAATTCGACAACGTCTACGGCTGCCGCCACTCGCTGCCCGAC
>JAKZYH010000588.1:0-2546 GCA_047514575.1 Acidobacteriota bacterium
GGATCCAGTTGTTCGTTTTCGATCAGGGGTGTCAGATCGAGGGCCAGTGAAAGTTGACTGGCTTGATCTGATGCATGGGCCTGAAAATAGGTCGCGTTGGCCCGGCGGCGCCCCTTTGTCGCCAGGTCGTAACGCTTCCCCCCTGATATCTGCGAGTCAAAAACCCCGACCAGCGTTTCTCCCAGGCTGGGATAAGCGCTCACATCGAGTGCCACTTTTTCCCCATCGAGCATCCTCTCCAGACCTCACATCCATAGAGAGCCGAAGGCCTCCGCTCTCCCGGCACACAGCGCAGCGCGTCGATCACCGCCAGCGTGACCGCGATGTGAGTCGGGTGTTTGTCGGCAAGGTTGTGAGTGTAGATGAAGTCCGGGCGCATGCGCCCGACCAGCCACACCAGATCATCGCGCAGTGAACTCCTCGTATTCATCGCTTCTGAAGTGGGGTAGTCCAGCTGGATCATCAGGCCGTACTGACCGATCCGGGCTGCGTTCTCCTGTTCTTTTCGACGAATTTCCCGCAGATCGGAGTCCAAGAGATGAGAATAGGGACCCGAGCGGGGCGCTCCAGCCCCATCCGTGCAGGTGATTCCACCAAACCATCGATCAGACCGCTTCCAACACTCTGCAATGCCGTGGTAGGCCATGATTTCGAGGTCATCGGAATGAGCTCCGATCCCCAGATGCGTGATGCGTTTCAGGGCCGAATCCACGGAAGTCCCATCGGGGATGAAGACGGATGCAGTGTCTTTGTTGAGCTTCATGGTCGTCGAATCAGTTCGTCAAACTCGCGGTGGAACTTCTGAAGCGTTTCCCCGGTGCGGGCTTCGATCACCAGCCTGAGGATGGGTTCAGTATTGGAAGGGCGTATGTGAATCCAGCCCGCTTCTCGCTCGATCTTGACACCGTCGAGTGTGTTCAACTCCTGATCCCTGTAGATCTCAGAGATCTCGTCAAGGAGGTTGGCGATGCGGTGGGGATGAACTTCGTAGGTGGACTTGGACATTTCGTAGCTGGGGATCATTCCGATCAGTTCAGAGAGGCTCTTGCGGGTGGATCTCATCAAGTCCAGAATGAGCGCCATGGCCACAAAGCTGTCCCGGGCCATGTTGATCCTGGGATAGATCACTCCCCCGTTGCCTTCTCCTCCGATGGTCGCTCCCACTTCTCGCATGAGATCGGTCACGTTCACTTCGCCGAGCTTGGAGCGATAGCAGGGACACCTGAATGCAGTGGCGATGTCTTCCGCCATCCGGGAGGTGGAAAGGTTGCAGACGACGGGGCCCTTGTCTTGTTCGAGCACGGCCTTGACCGCCAGCGCCAGCGTATATTCTTCGCCGATCGCCTCCCCTTTCTCGGACACAATCGCCAGGCGATCGGCATCCGCGTCCTGGGCGAAGCCGACGTCGACCTTTTCGGAGCGAACCAGCCTGCATAACTCGGTGAGATTCTCCGCGACCGGTTCGGGAGGTCTGGGAAACCGACCGTCGGGTGTGGTGTTCAATTCGATCACTTCGCAGCCGAGGGCGCGCAGCAATCCGGGCGTCATGAGGGAGCCGGCGCCGTTGCAGCAGTCCACAGCCACCCGCAGCCGCGGGGTCAGGGCAGGGGAGAGCTCATTCAGGATCAGGTCGACATGGTCCTGGATGGCTCCCTCGTAGGTAGAAAGGGAATCGATTTGGCTGGAGGATGCGTGAGGAAGATCCTGCTGGTGATAAAGGTTGAGCAGTTCCTCGGCCTGGTAGGGATTCAGGAAACAGCCGCTGGACTGAATGAACTTCAGGGCATTCCATTCGGCCGGGTTGTGGCTTGCCGTCACGGCGATTCCGCCCCGGGCGTTGAGGGTGCGAACCGCCAGTTGGATAGTCGGCACCGGGCAGATATCGACATCGATAACACCCGCTCCCGTGGAGAGGAGACCAGCGAAAGTTGCATTCTTGACCATCTCTCCCGAGGTCCGGGTGTCGCGCCCAACCACGATCGGTCCGCCCCCGAGGTAGGTAGCAAAGCTCTGGGCGAAACGAGCCACCAGGGCAGGCTTGAGAGTGTCCCCGACGACTCCGCGGATTCCAGAAATGCTCACCTTGAGAGTCTTGATGGGTTTCATCTGAGAGCGACTTCCTTGGCAATTTGATGGATTCTCTTCGCCTTCTCTTCGTCTTCTGACTCGCTGATGATGCGCAGCATCGATTCGGTCGAAGAGGCCCGCACATGGACCCAGACCGATTCATTTTCGAGTTTGATCCCATCGGAGAAGTTCGCCTGGTATCGGCCTTCACTTTCGGCCCAGAGGCGAAAGCGCTGCAACGACAAGTACAGAGTTCTGGCGGGCATCGGCAGGTTGGTCTTGATCATGTGGAAGCGGGGGAGCCGGGTGGCTACGTCGTCGATGGTTCTCCCGCATGAAGCCAGCCAATCCAGAATCAATACCGTGGCGGCGATGGCGTCCGGACCGGGATGCAGTGTCGGCAGAATCACCTGGCCTGATCCCTCACCCGCAAAGTCGGCCCCTACTCTCAGGGCCGTCTCGGCCACGTAGGCCTGACC
>JAKZYH010000589.1:0-7883 GCA_047514575.1 Acidobacteriota bacterium
GCAAGACAGCTAAACGAACGACCGAGAAAAACGTTAGACTACGAAACACCAGCCGAACGATTTAAGCTATGTGTTGCGTCGATCGGTTGAATCCACACCTAAAAGCGGTCATTCAAGTTGTCCCCGGAAACGTCGAATGAACGACCGCAAACGGCCAAGAGCAGTCATGCCGCGCAGACCAAGCGGCTACGAAATCCACCGAAATCTTCCCGGTCCACAACCCAAGGGAAAGTTCAAGAAAGCCCCCGGCATGATCCTACTCCCAGGTGATGGACTGCACTACTACACGGTCCAACAGCGGCCCGGACCCAAAAACTACTTTGCGGTCCAACAACCAAGGCTGAACCGGACCCTCTCGCTCTAGTCGCTGCTGAAAGACAAGGTCAGGACCCTGGCAAGGAGTCTGAACCAGGTCCGCCAGGACATCAAAGGGCGACACGCTCTTTCGTAATTCGTCCTAGACGATATTGCTCGCGAACACCTTAGCTTCGTATCCAGGAAGAAGCCGGAACACCTGGAGAATCCTACCTACACTACTGCACCGGTGAGACTGGAAGCGTGGTGAATTGTCCTGGTTCGGAGCCCAATTCCAAAGCGACGACGGCCACTTTCCCTCTCCCCGCAGGGTCGATTAAGAGGGTCCCTTGGAAGTTAGCGGTATCAAGCTCGGGAAAGAGTTCTTGAATAAACTTCGCTACCTGTCCCTGCGCAGGAATCGTCAAATCAGTAATGCCTCCGAAGCGAATCACTTGTCCGTCATCTCTGAGAGTCAGGTGGACGCTAATCTCCTCTCGACTGGCATTGCGAATCGCTACCCCGGTACTGAGGTTTCCTTGTCGGCGGACGGGCGCAACCACTGCTCTGCTAGTAGGTTCAGCGGGACCCACTCCAGCAATTCCGATGCCTGCGATATGGAAGCGAATCACGCCCGCGACCGGCGAATCTGCACTCACGGTGGCTGATCCCACCACTACATCACCGATTCCACCACTGGAGATGGTCGTTGCTGCCAGAGGCGGCAAGGAGAAGTTAAAATCAGTCGCGCCTTGGTGGGTGACGCCGTTGACACGCCCAATGAGAGAACTGTTGCCAAGCTCATTCCCCAGGGCGTCCCAAACGGTCACGCTTCCGGTGGCTGTATCGGTGAGGGACGGATTGTAAACCACTACGTCGGAAGTGAATCCCTCGCCGTCACCGAACTGAGAAAAATAAATAGTATTGTAGATTGGCTGGTCGATCCAATCGACGAACGTCGAAATGCGCGTATACGCGCCAGGAAGACCAGGTCCCCCGCAAGTCGATGCACTGGTGATCCCTACTTGAAGCCATCCACCTTCTCCGTCTGGCAGCACTAGAGGCCCACCGCTGTCACCGGAGCAGCTGTCTTTCCCCCCCTCCGTGACTCCAGCACAGAAAAAATCCGCACCGGCAAACGGAAACGGGCAGTCTGTGTCGGACAGAAGCGGTACCTGCACCTGATGAAGCTCAACTGGAAACCCTGGTTTCTTGGTGTTCCTGGCTCCCCAACCCAAACTAATGGCCAACGTGCCGGGAGCCGCTAAAGGATTTCGAGCAGACGGATTCAGGGCGATGACGGACATTTCTGAGGGCCGCTCAAGTTTGAGGAGGGCGATATCGGCGGCTACAGCAAGGCCAAAAAGCGTTTCAAAATCCTCATGGATAATGATTTGTTTAATGCTAATTCTCTCGCCTCCTGCCTCGCTTAGATCATGGCTTCCAACAATGACGTCTATGTCATCTGGAGTCGAGAAGTCGACGCAGTGGGCCGCCGTAAGTACCCATTGGGGATGGACCAAACTTCCCCCACAGAATTGTCCAAGAAATGCGTCCTCCTCATCCGCATCAACCAAAGCGACCATCCAGGGATATGCTCCTGGAGGAGCTGCCTCTCCCCCGATAATCCGAGGAGTGTCCTTGTCCGGTGGCGTCTCAGCTTTGGCCCGAGTATCCAGATTCCTAGCGGAGAGGATGGTCGAGGTTCCAACCTCGCCAGGCACCCAACCGATCAAGGTCAACACTAGTAGTGACTCGAATATGCGGTGTAGTCTAATCATTTGTTCCTCCCTATTTGGGCTGGCCACCCCCCTTGCAGGGGAGACTCCCCGTAACATTGCAACGTAAATTCCACCCCTAGAACTCCGAGCATCTTAACGAACTACAAAATAAAAGTCTCATCTGCAGCAGGTCGGCTCGGAAAGACTTTTTTTGCTAGTATTTTGCTAGTATGGGAAGCAACTTGAGCTGGTGGCCTCGAAGAGCTACTTACGCTTGTCTTTTCCTGCTCTTATTGGTCCTGGCCGTGGTCTTGGTCGACGGCCAGACATCCCTCGAAGACAAACGTGCTCAGATGCAGACGATTCTGAAAACGATCTCCCGAGACATCGAGAAGAACTTTTATGACCCCGCACTGCGGGGACTCAACTGGAGGGAGCTGACCAGAAAAGCCAGAGAGCGTATCTCAAGTGCTAATTCAGAAGGGGATATGATGAATTCTATCCTGGCTCTGGTCGACAAGCTGGAAGATCCTGACACCTTCTTTTTTCTTCCCGTCCGTACCTCAAGACGGTTCGGATTTAAGGCGAAGGCGTTTGGAGAGGAAGTTCGTGTCTACCAATTGAGCCAGGACGGTGCTGCGGCAGCGGTTGGTCTCGCGCTGGGCGACCGCCTGAACCTTGTCAATGGGCGCAAAGTTGACCGAAAGAACTTTGATCTGTCGATGCTCTATTTGCGTCTCTTCCCAGTGCGCCTGTTGGCCATCACCTTTTCACGTGGAGGAGAACCTCCGCGTACCGTAGGGATACACGGCAGGATCGAGCAGGAACAGTTTGTCAGAGGTCTCACGAGGGGGGAAGAGATCTATCAGCTCATCTGCGAGCCCGAATCCCAGAAGGTCACCTTTGAGTACGGTTATGAAGAAAGTGGTATCGGCTATCTACACCTGCCCTTTTTCACTGACGACCGAATCTTTCAGGCCCAGCTGATTAAGAGAGTCGAAGACCGCCGCGCCATCGTCGTGGACTTGCGTGGCAGCCCAGGAGGCTCCATCGAAGCGCTAAGGCATTTCACCAGCTTCTTCGCAACTCAAAGCACAGTCATCGCCAACCTAGCTGGACGGGAAAATGCACAGCCGTTGAGGGTCAAACCCCAAAGCCCGGGTTTATCCACTCCACTCTTCATCCTCGTAGACAGCCAAACTGCGGGCACAGCCGAGGCGTTTGCTCGCCACTTCCAACGCTCGGGCCGAGCTGTGGTGCTCGGTGATCGCACTCCCGGCCGGGTCACGGTGCGCAAAACCTTTCACTATGCAAAGCAGCTTGGAAAAAACCGCACGCTTGTCTATGGCCTCTGCGTGTCCACCGCCCACCTGGTTTTCCCAGATGAGACGGAGTTCGAAGGCCGGGGCATCAATCCGGACCACTTCTGCATCCCCGGGACCGAAGACCTGGTCGAAAGCCGCGATTCCTGCTTAGCCTTGGCGGTGAGGTTGGCCCGCGAGACTCTCAACCTGCCCCTACAAGGAGACAGGGAGCAGGAAGTCCGCAAGGAAACCTTCGATGCTGGTCCGCTGCAACGTAGTAATAGCCAGGACCTGACCAGGGACGGAGATGCGGCCGTGTACAACATCACCGAGCCCGGAATAACCAATCCCGTGCCTTTAGTTCAGCCAAAGCCGAGTTACACGGACGAAGCCAAAGCCGCGAAAATCCAGGGTCCTGTCTCGTTAAAGGCGATTATTCGAAAGGATGGAAGGGTAGACAGTTTTTGGGTTCTTGAGTCCCCGGGTTATGGGCTGGACGAAAAAGCCATCGAAGAGATCGCTGAAAACTGGCGCTTCCGCCCTGGAACGCTCAACGGAAAGCCCGTCGATATACATGCCACGATCAAAGTACAGTTTACCATTGGGGATCTAATGGCTACAAAGGTGGTTAGAAGGAAACTACTCAAATAGGCTCGGCTTCGATAGCAGCAAGTGCATACCGAGGCAGTGCCGCTTTTCCAGCGCTCCCTCACTATCCGGGAAAAGGCCCTGGGACCTGAGCATCCTGATGTGGCCGCCAGCCTCAACACCCTAGCTTCGCTCTACCGCGAACAGGGCAAATACGAGCAGGCCGAACCGCTTTTCCACCGCGCCCTCGCCATTGCTGAGAAAGTGCTGGGTCCCGACCACCTCGATGTCGCCACCGCTCTTAACAACCTGGCCGAGCTCTACCTCGACCAGGGCAAGTATGAGCAGGCAGAGCCGCTCTTCCAGCGCGTCCTCACTATCCGGCAAAAGGCTCCGAGCCCTGAACACCGCAGGCCATTGCTCAGGAGGCGGCGAGCACCCTGATGTCGCCCTCAGCCTGCCTGCTGAAACCGTCTCGCTAAACCCTTGATTTTTCAGGGGTATTTTTCTACGAGCTGAAAGTCCGGTTTTGGCCGTTTGCAGTAGTTCATTCGACGTTTCCGTGGAAGACCTGAATGTCCGCTTTTAGGTGCCGATTCAACCGATCGACGCAACACCCGTATTAAGCCGTTCAGCTAGAACGCGTCAGCGTCGGATGAGGCAAGTAGTTTGATGGCCCGAATCGCAACCGCGTAACTCGTTGTACCTCAATGGCATGCACATGGGAGCCAGGCCTTCACCCGTGGCGTGTGTGACACTCTCAGTCGAGCGGCTTCGCGGCCACGGGCATGGTGGCGAACTGTCCCGGACGGGTCTGGATCACCGTGGCCGCCATGCGTCCGTTGCTGCGCACTCGAAGCAGCCCTTCGAATAGGCTCAGATCGACTGAGTCCTTCCAGTCAAATTCGTCCAGAAAGATGGCCAGATAGCCCAGTGCCGCCAGAGTCAGTTGGACCGAGTCCAGCAGACTTCCATCTGAAGCCATCAGGTCGGCCGTCAGGGCCAGCTCTTCCGTCTCCAGGTTCATCATCGCTACCCCAGTTCGGATGGCAGCGGCGCGGTTCGTCTCCATGGGAGCCAGAAAGCCTTCGGGCAGCTCCACGCTGCTGCCTACTCCGGCCGCTCCCACCCCCTCTCCGGCAAAAACGATCACACCCGCCAGCGGTTGATCCGACGTCACCGAGACCGACCCCGTCACCAGATCGCCCACGCCATCCGTGGCCAGGACCCGCAGGCCCGAGGCAGCGATCTGGACTTGCGTCTCTCCGACCACTTCTTGGCCGTTCAGATCGACCGTCAGGGGTTCACCCATGCCGTTTCGGAGTGTGATCTGGGCCGTGGCTGTTTCCTCAGGACTCAGATTGAGCAGCAGGATCTGGCTGGCCAGCGCTCCCAACCCGTCAGCGAACTGAGCAAAATAGAGTCGATGCTCGGGCGTAGCTGCACCCTGGAGGACAGTGGCCACGGCTTGGGCCTGAGGGGCCTGAAAGGGAGCCACCGGCATGGTCACGAACTCGCCGGGACGGGTCTGCAGCACCGTCGCCGTCATAGCCTCCACACAGGTGCCCACCAAAGTGCCCGCGAAATCGGCAAAGTCGATCGCTGTGTCCCAGCCGATCTCGGTGACGAACAGGGCCCTGTGACCGTGAGCCACCAGCATGTCCGAAGCCGTGGCCAGGGTCATTCCACTCGCGTCCAGGAGGGTCAGATCCAGCGGACCGTCCTCATCGCTCAGACTCGTCACCGCCACTCCGGTGTTGATCTGATCGTCCTCGTTGCTGAGCATGGGAGCCGCGAAGCCTGTAGGGAAGTCCGGGCTGGAGCCCACGCCTGCCAGTCCCACCTCTCCGCCGAAGATGACCACCCCTTCCACGTGCCGGTCGGTAGTGATGCGGACCGATCCTGTCTGAAGCTCTCCCAGGCTGTCCGTGCGCAGGGTGAGCAGTCCCGCTGGCGGAACGCTCACATCCCGCATCCCGGCGACCGTCTCACCGTTGAGATCGACCGTCAGGCCGGTTCCCACCTCGCCCAGGATCTGCATCTGGCCCGTGGCTGCGGACTCGTCGTTGAGGTTGAAGAGCACGATCTGGCTCCCCAGGGCTCCCTCCCCGTCTGCGAACTGAGCGTAGTAAAGAGGCAGGGTCTGGGTGTTTTCCCAATCGCCGGAGTTTGAGCTCTTGCTGTTGAGGAAAGTGCGCAGCGTGTTGCTGTCCGTGTAGAGATGATTGAAGCGGACATCGAGGCCGTTGCCTTCTTGGAGGCTGGTCAGTCGTGCCAGTTAGGCTGGAATTTCCCCTGTCAGCTGGTTGTTTCTGAGCAAAAAGAACTTCAGGGCACCCAGGTTGCCCAGTTCGGCCGGGATGGCTCCCGTCAGCTGGTTGTTGACCAGATTGAGGACCAGCAAGGTCAGGTTGGCCAGTTCGGCCGGGATGGTCCCCGTCAACTGGTTGCCACCGAGACGGAGATCTTCCAGGTTGGTCAGGTTGCCCAGATCGGCCGGGATGGCTCCCCTGAGCTGGTTGGTGGAGAGCCAGAGTTGCCGCAGGTTGGCCAGGTTGCCAAGCTCGACAGGGATCTCTCCCGTCAGCTGGTTGTCTCCGAGATCAAGAGTGCCCAGGTTAGTCAAACTGCCCAGTTTCATAGGGATCTCTCCCGTCAGCTGGTTGCTGACCAGATTGAGGAATTGCAGGACAGCCAGGTTGCCCAGCTCGGCCGGGATGGCCCCCCTCAGCTGGTTGAGGTGGAGCAAGAGGTACAGCAGGTTGGTCAGGTTGCCCAGTTCGAGGGGGATCTCTCCCGTCAGCTGGTTGAGGTGGAGCCAGAGGAACTGCAGGTTGACCAGGTCGCCCAGTTCGGCAGGGATCTGCCCACTCAGCTGGTTGCTAGAGAGACGAAGGGACTGCAGGTCGGTCAAGTTGCCCAGCTCGGAGGGGATTTCCCCCGTCAGCTGGTTGTTGCTTAGATTGAGGTCCTCCAGGTTGTCCAGGTCGCCCAGATCGGCAGGGATAGCCCCCGTCAGCTGGTTGCTAGAGAGACGAAGGGACTGCAGGTTGACCAGGTTGGCCAGTTCGGCCGGGATGGCCCCGGTCAGCTGGTTGCTGTCCAAAACGAGGAACTGCAAGTTGGCCAGGTCGCCTAGCTCGGCCGGGATGGCCCCCGTCAGCTGGTTGCTGTCCAGTATGAGGATTCGCAGAAAGGCCAGGTTGCCCAGCTCGACCGGGATGGCCCCCGTCAACTGGTTGCTGCCGAGACGGAGGTCTCCGAGGTTGGCCAGGTCGCCCAGCTCGGCTGCGACGAACCCGACGAGTCCATTCTCGGTAAGGGTCAGTGTTGCCACTCCACCGGCATCGCATCTCACGCCGAACCAGATGGGCTCACTGCAGGGATCGTCGTTGAATCCGTCCGCTAGGGAGGGCGCCTCCTTCCAAGCCGAGTTGTCCGTCCAGTTGTCGCCGTCCGTCGAGTTGTAGAGGGCGATCAGCGCGTCCCGGTCCATCTGAGCCGCGCCGTGAACAGTTGACAAAAGAATAGTTAAAGTCGCGACTCCAAGAAGACTGCCTAGCTTGGCGTTGTTCATGGAGCCGGACGATAGCACGGTGGTGTTTCTTTAGGCTAATGTTGTTGAGTGCTAGCGACATTCCACGGGGCCGCGAATCGGATCGTGAGGCTGTTCAATGACCCCGATCACCCGCAGAGAGCCACCACAGGAGAAGGCGACCCCTTCTTTTCAGCCACAAGCTTTTCGTGGTCGCATGACCGCTAGGTCTGCGCGGAATGACTGCTCTTGGCCCGTTAGCGGTCGTTCATTCGACGTTTCCGGGGGAAATTTGAACGTCCGCTTTTAGGTGCGGATTCAATCGGTCGATGCAACACCTCTAATCTCTAAGCTGTAGAGAGGAGGATGTTGCCAATGAAGTATCGGACGAGGATCTATTACACGGAAGCACAGAAGAGCTTGATGTGGGACCGCTGGCAA
>JAKZYH010000590.1:0-3650 GCA_047514575.1 Acidobacteriota bacterium
CCAGAGCAGTTCCTGGTCGGGTCCTTCTGTCCTTGAGAGGGCGACAGTTTGAGCGAGTTTCCATCGAGCGGAGGAGTTTCATGTCATTGGGTTCCGTCATAAGCGAACTACGAGAATTCGACACTGCGCTGCTCGCCAACACGATTGGCTACATCGACCCGACGCCGGCTGAGGAGTTCTACATGGCCGGGACCATTCAGTCCGTCACTCCCAGCCTGGGGCCCACGGTTGGTGTTGCCGTTACCTGTGAAATGGACTCCAGTTCGCCGGGTGGGGTGGCCAACATGGGCAACTTCTGGCAGCAAGTGGATCGAATCAATGCCATGGAAGAGCCCGTGGTCTGGGTAGTGAAGACCACTGGATCTCGCCCCGAGCACGAGTGTGTCCTGGGCGATGGGATGGCCAAAGGACTTTACGCGGCGGGCTGCATCGGCGCCGTTGCTGACGGTGGTTTAAGGGATGTGGCCGGTCTTCTGAGTATCCCGTTCGCCGCCTACAGTACCGGCATCACGATCCACCATTGCGCCCTCCGCATCGGGACCCAGGACCAGCCGATTGAGGTGGGAGGGATAACCGTCAGCCCCGGCGACGTGATCCATGCTGATCCTGAGGGGGTGATTCGCATTCCGCCGAGTTGCCTGGATGCCCTTTCCGACGCAGCGGTAAGAATGAGGGCCTTCGAGAGTGAGGCTCACTTCCTCATGAGGCGCACCGATTTGAGGCCCAGCGACAAGCCGGGTCTGACAAAGGAGCTACTGGGCAAGTACGGATTCGCTTGATCCGGCAGCTCGGTTCTGAGCGAAAAACGCTGGGCTCTTGAGCATGTTCTTCCCCCTTGGACACACATTCCATCTCCACGAAGAAACCAGTTTCCGCTGGCGTTTCGTAGGCCTCGTCGTGGCCGGCTTACTGTTGGTCGGCTACTGGCAGGAGTGGATCAGATCCCCTTTCAAGTGGGATCTGGCCATTGCCCTGACCTTCATCTACGGGTACAGCACCTTTACCCGTGCTTTTCAGGATGTGCTAGCGCGCAAGATCAGCGCGGATCAGGCCGTCACCATAGCTGCCTTGGCGGCGTTGTATGTCGGCGAGTACCTGGCCGCTGCGGAAGTCGTGTACATCATGTTGGTGGGAGAGACGCTAGAGGCGTATGCCGCCCGCCGCTTTCAAACCGACCTGAACCAGCTCCTCTCTTGTCTTCCTCAGGAAGCTCACGTCCAGCGGGCAGGCCGCGAAGAAGAGATCCCGCTACAGGAGGTTGAGTCCGGCGAAAGGGTTGTCGTTTATCCAGGCGAGAGGGTTCCGGTCGACGGCACCATCCTCGAAGGAGATTCTCTGCTGGATGAGAGTTCCATCACCGGGGAGTCTCTTCCCCGGGAGCGGATAAGCGGGGATTCTCTCTACGCTGGGAGTCTCAATCAAACCTCCCGACTGTTGGTCGAAGCACACCAGGTGGGCGATCATACCGTGCTCAGCCGGATCGTCGAGCTGGTCCGGCATGCCAAGGAAAGCAAGGCACCGATCCAGCGCACGGCCGACCGCTACGCTCAGTGGTTTCTGCCACTGGTCCTGGGCATCGCGGCCGTTTGCTACCTGGTTACAGGCGAATGGATGAGATCGGTTGCGATCCTGATTGTTGCCTGCCCCTGCGCCATGGTGCTGGCCACTCCGGCTGCAGTGCTGGCTTCGGTCAGTGCGCTTGCCCGTCGCGGCATCATCGTCAAGGGGGGAGCCCAGCTGGAGAAGGTTGCACAGGTGGACTGCGTCGCTTTCGACAAGACGGGCACGCTGACGCGAGGACGTCCGGAGCTAACCGAGGTCCAGAGCTTTGGCGAATTCCCGGAGGCCCAGGTATTGGCCTGGGCTGCCTCACTGGAATTCTACTCCGAACACCTGTTAGGGCGCGCCATCCGAAGCGGTGCCGAGGATCGGGGACTATCTCTTACACCCGCACAGGAGGTCAAGCGGCATGCCGGTCTGGGCATGGAGGGCAAAGTCGCGGCTTCGGCAGAGGCAGGGACTGAAACACAGGCTGGAGCAGATCACATATCGGTGGGGAGCGCTCGCTTTCTTCAACAACAGGGGTTCAGCGTCTCTGAGCAGCAGCAGGCGGCTCTGGATCAAGCCGCCGCCGCTGGATCCATACCCGTGCTGGTCGCGAACGGGGACCGCCTGGCGGGCATCCTGGTTCTGAAGGATTTGCCCCGGCCTGAGGCTGCAGAAACACTGCACCAGCTCCACCATCTGGGGATCCACAAGTCGTTCCTGTTGACCGGAGACAACGAGAACTCGGCCAGGCAGATCGCGAAGACCGTTGGTATTTCTGAGGTTTCGGCCAATCTGCTGCCGGAAGAGAAGTTGGCTCGCCTGGAAGAGCTCAAACGCGAGGGTTACACGGTCGCCATGGTGGGCGATGGCGTCAACGACTCACCCTCGCTGGCGGCTGCCGATGTTGGTGTGGCCATGGGCGATACCGGGACTGACATTGCGGCTGAAGCCTCCGGTGTCATTCTGGTCGGAGACGGGGGGCTGGATCGTCTGTCTGTTCTGATCGAGACCAGTCGCAAGGCGGTAAAGACCATTCAAGACAACATCTTGTGGTTCGGGTTTGCCTTCAATCTGGCGGCTGTGGTTGCTGCTTTTCTCGGATACCTGACCGCGGTGACGGCGGCCGTTGTCCACCAGGGATCATCCTTCCTGGTCTTGATGAACTCGCTGAAGCTTCTGGAGCGTCGTCCCCGCAATCTTTTGCCTCATCGCGCCCAGCACGCACTGCACGATTTTCAGCACTGGTGGGAAGATCACTGGCCGCCTACCTCACTTCTAGCGCACCTGGTCCATTGGGCGGGACAGCATCGACAGCCCTTGCTCAAGGTAGTTTCCGCCGCGGTCATTACTCTCTATGTGCTTTCCGGGATTAAGGTGCTCTTGCCCGACCAGATAGGGGTAGTTGAGCGCTTTGGCAAGATGCTGGAGACGACCCTGAGCCCTGGTCTGCACTACGTTTTTCCCTGGCCGGTAGAGCGTCTCTATCGAGTCAACCCAAACCGCGTCAATTCGTTGCAGCTGGGGTTTCGATTGTCTGAAAGCGACTCCGAAGAGAGAGAGCCCACCGCCTACGAGTGGAATATCCAACATCGACAAGGACGCTATGTCAGGCGGGAAGATGAGGCAGTCATGCTCACGGGCGACGAGTATCTGGTTGAGGTGAATGCCGTCGTCCACTACTCCATCAGCCAACCCAGACAGTTCCTGGTCCGTGCAGTCGACTTCGAGAACACCCTCAGATTCCTGTGCGAGGGTGCCCTGCGCTATGTCGTCTCAACCATGACATTGGACCAGGTTCTGGCGCTGGATCGCGTTCAGATCCAGAGCACCGCCAGGGAGATGGTTCGAAGTGAACTGGACTATCTAGGTCTGGGGGTAGAGATCCAGTCACTCAACCTTCAAGACGTGCATCCCGCTCTCGAGGTGGTGGATGTCTTCCGCGGCGTAGCGAGTGCCCTCGAGGAAAAGAGCCGGATGATCAACGAAGCCCATGGCTACGCGAACGAGCGGGTTCCTCTGGCCCGGGGTGCCGCGCAGAAGAAAATGATCGATGCGGAATCCTACCGGTTTCGAAGGGTGCAGCGGGCAAGCATATGAGGAGG
>JAKZYH010000591.1:0-17556 GCA_047514575.1 Acidobacteriota bacterium
GGTCAAGACTATGTCGACGAGGGAGCTCAAGCTTACGAGCAACGATTCCAACAGCAACGTCTCGCTTCCATGAGAACCGTCGCCAAACAAATGGGTTACGAACTTGTCCCTACCTGCGCTACAGGTTAAGTTTCAGGTCAGATCGCTGGATCTGGGAGAGCAATCTCAGAGGATGGCGTCGATTCTTGTTCGTATTGTTGTTCCCCGATGGTTCAGTCTGTGGTTGTGAATCGAAACGAGTAGAGATCCGCGTCCTTCAGTTCGAACCGCAGTCGCACCTGCTGGCCAGCCAGCTTGCTCACGTCGGCTCCTGCCTTCCACGACACGGTGCGGTCGAGTTCATCGCCAAACTGCAGGTGACAATCGTCCAGCCTGTAGCCGGCGATTGGCTTTCTATCCGCATCCTGAAGCTCCACACGCACGCTGCCCGCGGCTGAGGTTGAAAAGTTGATCTCCAGCTTGCCGCCGTGGAAGGTCAACGGCTTGGTGATGACTTCGCCGCCGGAGAGTGGCGCCTGTACGGAAACGAAGCCGTCCACGCGCAAGGTATATCGACGGAGTCGGGTGCCGTCCGGCTGGTAGCGCCCCTCGTTCACATAGATCGACAGTTCATTCGGCGCCCCGTCGAACTGGGATTTTGTTTCCACCAGGCCCCAGTTCTGACGGCTGTCGCCGTAGAACCAACTGCGAGGACGCTGGATCCCAGGCCGGATAAACGATTCGGGCCAGACATCGAAATCCAGTCCGTCTCGGCTGCTCATGAGCATGGTGTCGTGAAAGGCAGTTCCCGACCGTCGCAACGAACTGGCTACCAGTTCGCGGTATTGCCGTTGGGGAAGTCGCCGGGTTGATTCCGCCCAGCCGTAATCGACGTAGCGTGCGGGAAAGCCAAGGAAGATATGGGGCGCGCGGTAATACGGAATGATGACGTTGGTATAGAACTGGCTGACGTGGCTGGGTGCATAATCCGTATATTTCAGAAACACCGGCTCTGACCACTCGACGAAGTCGCGTGAGGTACACGTCCGGATGTCGCGAGTGCGCGGATTTCCGCGGAAGTCACGCAGGTACGCCCGATACTCGCCACGAACCGAATCCCAGAACGCGAGATTCTGTGAGTCGAAAGCGCCCTTGGTAATCACCGGTTTCGCCCTCAAATCCTCCGACGGCATCCACTGGTCGCTGATGACCGCCGAACCCGCCGCGTCTACCACGCCCCACCGCCTTGTACTTCATCTCGGGCGGGCAATCAGGATTCGGATCTTTGAAGGGCGTAAAGCAGTGTGAGCCGACTCCGTCCCAGATGATGCTGTTCTTTTTCGACCCCTCAAATTCCACCAGGCCGAGTTCCGGCCTCGTCCACCGGACGCCGTCGGTGCTTTCGGCGTAGCAGACCACTTCGCGGTGAGTCGACGTGCGTTTGCCTTGCGTGAACTTCATATGGCTGCCGCGATAGTACATGCGGTACAGCCCGGCGTCCTGAAACACCGTCGTGTAGCTGCAGGAATTCCCCTCCCATGCTTGTTCCTCACCAGAGATACTTCCTGCGGCGTCGGGTGGTGTAGAATACGGTGGGCCTCTTGGAGCGCGTCGATCAGATAGTCATCGACGAACAACTCGCGCCGGGAGCCGATGTCCAGGGGTTCCAGGGACTCGGCCGACTTCGCCAATGGAGCCGCCAGGGAGAGCAGCAGACTGAAAATAGGCAGTACGGTCCTCATCATCCGTCCTCCTTCCACTGGGGAATCTACTAGGACCCAGACTATATCGGTGGACGGGGAGGATCAATGGGTGCTGTTGAGTGTGTCCTTGCAGGCCAAGCGAAAGCAGACCTTGTCCTGCTGCAGCATAACCATGGGTCTCGAGAGAGAAGGTACCTCGCTCGAGGTCGTAGATCCAGATGCTATCCCTCCCGTACACCCTGGTTTAAGAGGAGTTTCAACGATCCCCGATGGGGACACTAACCGTGGAGTACGACTTGGGCCCTGAAACTCAGGCGCCCTAGTCATTGGAATCTCAGCGAGTACAAATCGGCGTCGCTCATCACAAAGCGGAGGCGCACCGGCGTCCCCGCCAGGCGTGCCAGCGGGCTGTCGGAATTGGCCTTCGAGTGGCTTCGAACCCAGCGGACCTTTTGCTCAATCTCATCCCCCCAGATCAGCGGCGATTCTTCCAGGGCAAAGCCAGGAAGAGGATTTCCCTGGATGTCCTGGATCTCCACACGGATGCTCCCTGCGGCCGAGGTAGAGAAGTTCAGAATCAGGTTTCCACCCTGGAATATCAAGGGCTTGGTTACCAATTCACCACCGCCGTAACCGGCGTGAACCGAGACGAAGCCATCTGTTCGCAGCACCATCCGCTCTATGTGGACAGTGGGGAATTTGTAGTTTCGGATCACGTACAGGGAGAGTTCGTCGGAATCCGTAGCCACCAATCCGGGGACGGGGTAGTTGTTGCGATTGAGCCAATTCCGGGGGTCGCGTCCGGGTCGGATGAAGGCCTCCATGAAGCGCCGATCCCAATGCAGACCATCGCGACTGCTCATGAAAACCCCATCCGAGGCTCCAGGTCGAGGGGCATCTTCCAAGAGGTTACGCCAGGGGTGAAACCGCTTGGGAAAGGCCAGGAACAGATGGGGAGCGCGGGAATAGGTGATGGTGCCATTGGTATAGAGGTGCTCGGGCGGGGTGTCGCCAAAATCGAACCACTGTCCAGGTGTCCAGGTCAGGAAATCCTGAGAGGTGGCGAACTTGACGTGCCGCACGCCATTGGTGAAATCTCTGTAGAAGGCCACGTATCGGCTCCGCGCCGCATCCCAGAGAGGAAGGTTCAGGGAGTCAAAGGCACCATCGCTAATGACCGGATCTTCCTGCATCTTCTCCCAGTGCAGCGCGTCGGACGACTTCAGAGCAATCAGAGGTCCACCTGCCAGTGCCTTGTAGCGCTCCGATGGAGGTGCAGCCGGATTGGCGTCTTTGAAAGGGGCAAAGTTGTGAGAGCCCTTGCCCTGCCAGACGATATTGTTTTCCTTGGAACCTTCAAACTCGAAGATTCCCAGGGACGGCCTTTCCCACGCAATCCCATCGCGGGTCTCGGCATAGCAGGCAAATTGGGGATGCTTGGGAACGACCTTCACGTCGCCTTCGAGCGCCGACGGCGGGGACGCACTGGGATCACTGCTTCCCCGATAGTACATCCGATATCGGTCTCCATCCCGGAAGATGCGGGCGTAGAAGCTGGTGTTACCCTCCCAGGGCCGGTCGAACGAGAAAACCTTTCCCGCAGGCTCCGGCGGATGGAGCTCCAACTCGAGTCCCCTAATCTGGTCGATCAGAAAGTCATCCACAAAGAGCTCCAGCCTCGAGCCAATGTCGAGAGGCTGCATCTCCTCATCGGAGGCACCTGCGCCGAAAGCTGCCGTGAGCACCATACAAAACAAGAGCATGAGTCGTTTTGACATCTTGAGACTCCTAATAATCTATTTACACCAAAAGTCTGAGTGGGACGGTAATGTAAAACCCACCACACCTTCGTCCAACTCCTTCACAATCTCGCAATGGGAACTGGTCAGGGCGACTGCCGGCGGAGCGATCGCTGGAGCGCCAGTCGAGAAAGGTTAAGAATCGGTCCTTTCGGCCACCTCTTTTCGCAGCTTGTCGAGTGTCTTCTGCAGGCGGACTTCCATTTCCTCTTCGCGCCACTGGAGAAACTCCTCCTCGACTCGATCCCGCTCGGCCTGTCTGGAGGCGGTCGGAGGTGGAATCGTAATGTCGGCAAAGGTCAGACCTTCCTCCTGACGATCGACGGCAACGATCCGGCCTTCGTCCACAACCAGGGTCACCCCAACATTCGCCTCTACGATCGGGACGCCGTTCTCCTTACCGCGACTCAATACGGCTTCGTCTTGCTCTTGACTGCGCGAGCCCATGGCCGGAATCAGCAGGAATCGGGCACCGTCCAGAACGGGAATGCGGGCCAGTCTTGGATTCCAGCGGTCGTTGCAGATCAATATGCCGGCGCGCCCAAACGGTGTATCGAAGGCACGGCTCCTGCGTCCCAGTCGGTTGTACCACCAGGCGGCATGGTATCCCTCCGCAAACTGCATCTTGTGGTACTTCCCGCGAATGCGCCCCTCATGGTCGATGAAAACGGCGCAGTTATAAACATCGTCTTGGATCCGTTCGGCCAACCCGAAGACCAGACACATTTCCAGCTCGCCGGCAAGACTCTGGAAGCGTTGGACGACCGGGTGGTCCAGGGGGATGGCCACTTCGTCCATCCTTTCCGGGGGAAACTGGCCGGCGATGATTTCATTGACCACGTAACCGTCCAGCGCTCCCTCCGGAGCCACGGCGATCCTGGCGTCACCCTTCCTGGCTTGGCGAAAGGCGTGCTCCAGACGGTCGGCATTCCCCTTGAGGTCGAACTTGGTGGGAACGAAAGAAACCGCGGCCACACGAACCGACATGACGGATGCCCCCGAACCCGAGCAGCCGACGCCAAGGGTGGCCGCTATGAAAAGCGCCCCAAAGGCCAGCCCTCCCAGCTGCCAGTTCAGTATTCTTTCCTTGCTGTATCTGGGTCTCATTTCATTCCGGTCCCCGCAACGAATCCATTCTCCCAGGAAACCCGGCCGAAAGCTACTGGGAGAGAGATCGCACGATGCGGCTCAAGTCCGTCAATGCGACTGGAGGTTCGATCGCGGAGAAGGCCGACAGAGGGCCCAAGGTTTTGAATAAAGATCTGACGCTAGCTCCAGAATAGCCTTAGGTTGAACACTCTCCTCTGGCCTTGAAGCTCCTCCGACTCCACTTCGATTTTGAGAATGATGTCCTCAGCTGGCGAGATGCCCCGGACCGGAGGCCGTGGGTCCCTCGCTAAAAAGGGGATCAAAAGCTGATCCTCTTGCCCGAAGCTAGAGCATCCTCTCCCCATCCCCTAGGGCAAACTGCTCGGCCAAAACCTTGATGACAACCTCGCGCTTCAGAAGAGGTGTCCTCGGCCAGGTACACCTCGCCCATCCGGTGCTTCTTCAGGCAACTGTTGTTGAGTGCGGAGAACTCCCAACCAAGACTGCTTGAGATCCAGTGTCCAGTTGGCTCGGGTAGCCTCCGCTAGGAATGTTTCTTGCTTCGCACATGTTTGACGACTCAACAAAGTCCGGAAATCCAGGTGAAATCATGCTTTCTGGGGCTGCTGAGCAGAGTCAACAACACTTCCCTGACGAAGCACCTAGTGTCATGTCACGAATGATATGTCGGTATAGTAAGATACGCTTCTCCTTACGAAAGGAGGAGCGTAATGCCACAGATCCGTTACAAGGTGACCTTGACGGCGGAAGAGCGGGAGCGGTTACGGGAGATGACCACGCGAGGCAGGCACAGCAGCCAA
This sequence comes from Acidobacteriota bacterium, assembly GCA_047514575.1. GTDB lineage: Bacteria > Acidobacteriota > UBA6911 > RPQK01 > JAJDTT01 > CAUZIZ01. The sequence continues at coordinate 5,392 of JAKZYH010000591.1, forward strand.
AGCGTATTGAACGCCTTGATCCTGCTGGGTTGCGACGAAGGTCTGTTTCAGGAGCGCAAACTGACGACCGAAGAGATCGCCAACGTGCTGCCGGTGAGCTTGAAGAAGATCGAGCGAACCAAGCGCCGTTTCGTCGAGCAGGGTCTGGAGGTGGCTTTGGAAAAACAGAGGCCTCGCCGGGAGTATGGGCGCAAGGCAGACGGAGACTTCGAGGCTCATTTGGTGGCGCTCTCTTGTAGCCAGCCTCCGAAGGGACATGCGCGCTGGTCGCTGCGCTTGCTGGCCGACAAGATGGTGGAGCTGCAATACGTGGACTCGGTGTCCTACGAAACCGTACGGCGGGTTCTAAAAAAAACGCTCTAAAACCCTGGAAGCGGCTGCGATGGGTCATCCCACCCACCCATAACGGGGATTTTGTCGCCCACATGGAGCAGGTGCTTGAGATCTACAAGCGGCCCTACGATCCGATTCGCCCTTTGATCTGCATGGATGAAACACCCCGGCAACTGATTCGGGAGATGCGACTACCGCGGCCGACTGCGCCCGGTCGGATAGCCCGCTACGACTACGAGTACGAACGCTGCGGGGTGTGCAACGTCTTTCTGGCGGTCGAACCGCTGGCCGGTCGACGACTCGTGCAGGTGACCGAACGCAGGACCAAGAGCGACTGGGCACGGTTCGTCGAACGCATCGCCCGCGTTCACCCGGAGGCGGAGAAGATCACTTTGGTGATGGACAATCTCAATACGCATGGCCCCGGCGCACTCTACGAGACCTTCCCGCCGACGGTTGCCAAGACGCTGTGGGAGCGTTTTGAGTTTGTTTACACACCGAAACACGGTTCCTGGCTGAACATGGCCGAAATCGAACTCAGCGTGCTGGCTCGCCAGTGTCTGAATCGACGCATCGACAACCTCGAGGAGATGCGGGCCGAGGTGGATGCCTGGGAGGACCAAAGGAACAACCTCGACGCCAAGATCGACTGGCAGTTCACATCCGAAAAAGCGCGCATCAAACTGAAGCGTCTATATCCGACACTTCAAGAATGACATGATACTAGTGAAGAAGAGAAGCGGAGTGAAGATATCCGCGTCTACACGTCCGGAAGCGGTATCACCAACCCAGTTCCCACGGTACAAACCACACCCAGCTACACGGACGAAGCCATCAAGGCCAAAGTGGAGGGGACAATCTGGATTCAGGCTATCGTTCGTAAGGATGGGACCGTTGACAGCGACAGCTTCGAGGTATTTAGCGGACTTGGCTACGGCCTGGCAGAGCAGGCCATCCAGGAAATCGCGACCAACTGGCGATTTCAACCTGGTATGCTCAACGGAAATCCGGTCGACGTTTTAGCTACAATTGAAGTCCCATTCGAGCTCGAGTAACTGAGGGGGAGCGAGCAAGCCTTTGTCCCAATCCGCTTCAAGATATTGCGCGTGACGCGCCGCTGCCGGCGATCGTAGAGTCGGGTTGGGATCCCTTTCGGAATCTGACCAGGCTGTACCTACCAATCTTCGCCGAATATGGATCTCTTACCGTAATTCAGGTTGAAGAGCCTCACTCTAGCGATCTCAAGCCGTTCGGTTGCGGGAATCGAGACTAGGCGCAAGAGGAATCCCTGTGGAAGGCACCGAGTCGCATCGCCTCCTGCGGGCGTCGTCCATGTAAGAAAGCACCACTGCGGACGACTACCTCCTGTATAGACGTCAGGTGAGCTCGGCGCTCGTGAGTGTCCGACTCGCAAACGGGAGCACAGATTGCAGCTCCGCCACCAGGAGGTCTCGCCCTATGAGAACGAAAGTCACCGGGTCTTTCCTAGCCTGTCTTGCTGTCCTTGCAGCCACCTTCACCTCAGCGGCAGGCGCACTGGATCTGCGTGCCAAGATCGATCCAGTGGCCCTTCAGCTGCTCGAGGACGCCGCCGCGGTCGGTTTCATCATCGGGATTGCAAAGGAGGGTCGAACCCAGGTGATCTCGTACGGCGAAGTGGAAAAGAACTCGGGTAGTCTGCCTAATAGCGACACCCTCTTCGAGATTGGATCCGTCAGCAAGGTCTTCACCGGCGTCCTGCTGGCGGATATGGTGCAGCGCGGCCGAGTAGTCCTGGATGATCCGGTACAAAAGTACCTACCGGATCTGGTCAAAGCTCCGATCGCCGTGGGGGCGCCAATTGGGCTCGAGCATCTGGCAACACACACCTCGGGCCTCCCGCGTCTGCCTGACAATATGAAACCAGCTGACCCCTCTAATCCTTACGCGGGCTATACGGTCGAGCAGATGTATGCGTTTCTCAGCGGCCACCGCCTCCGCCGGGCGCCTGGCCAGTATGAATACTCCAACTACGGGATGGCATTGCTTGGCCACCTGCTGTCCCGCTTTGAGGGCAAGAGTTATGAGCAGCAGCTGATCGATCGGATATGCAATCCACTGGATATGGCGGATACGAGGATCACGCTGCGTGAGGATCAGCTTGGGCGCCTGGCACTACCCTACAGCGCGACGCTGCAGCCCGGCAAGAATTGGGACTTGTCGACGCTGGCCGGGGCTGGGGGAATCCGGTCCACGGTTCGCGACATGCTCAAGTTCGTCCAGGCCAATCTGACGGACGATCAGGAGCCTATTAGCAAGGCGCTGCTTTTCTCGCAGCGCCGGCGTCACGCAGCTCCGGCTGGACTGGCGATCGGGTTGGGCTGGCACATCGCACGAGACGGCATATCCCGTTGGCACAACGGTATGACTGGCGGTTACCATTCCTGGCTCGCAGTGGTGCCCAGTCGTGGAGTCGGGGTCGTCGTATTGGCCAATACCGCCACCCCACGAATTACCAAGTTTGGAGAGCAGGTCACACAGATCGCGCTTGGCCTTGAGGTTAAAGCTGCCCCTTCGAAGAAATCGGTTGAAGTCGATCCTGCGCTCCTGGCCTCCTATGCAGGAATCTACGTGATGGCGCCTCAGTTTTCCCTGACCGTTACGTTCGAAGCTGGGAAGCTGATGGTCCAGGCGACCGGCCAGCAGGTTTTACTACAAGGTCGTAGACGCCCAGATCACGTTCGTGCCGGCCGAAGATGGTAGAGTTAACAAACTCGTCCTGCACCAGGGCGGTCGCGACATGGAGGCTATCCGGAAGGACTGACGACCCGTTTCCCAGAGACCCCCTCCACCGAGTGATAGGAATCCTTTCCAGAGTCGGATCGTTATCAACTCACAGCGGTGTCACCGGGTTCACTGCTCGGCCGAGGCATGCTCACTGCTCGCCGTGTCAGGAGCCACGAAATTCTTCGTTGCAGATACGATTTTCGTTACACTGGCTGCCCCTTGTGCCAGGAACCGGGGGTAGTCAAGGTCAAAGGCGGAAGAGCCACAGCCACGTCAATTGAACGGGGAAAACAGTTTGCCCTCTTGATCAGGGAAGGCTGATGGCTGCTTCTCCGGCGATCCGGTGTTCCGGAAAGTGGCGATGATGGGTACGTCTGAGTCGTCCTGCGAGGAGATCTGTGCATCATTAATCAAGGCACCGGCAACCCGTTCGGATTCAGGAGGTGTACGATGCGTTGGCAAACTCTTTCCCTGCTGTTCGTCGTCTTGCTATCTAGTAGCGGAGATGCCTCGGCAGAAACCGTTCAGGAAGCGGGCCTGCCCAACCCTGCGATCCTGGAGATCGTCTTTCCCCAGATCAAGTTCGGGCAGCGTTCGGTCAAGTTCGCGACCGAAATCGTGATCGAGAACTCTACTCAGCATGAGGCCTGCGTCAGGCTGGAGCTGTTTGACCAGCAGGGCCAGGTTCCATCACTCAGCTGGGACGGCCGTGATGGAACGCATGTGCCACCAGGTTACATCTTGTCGCTAGAGCTCCCGCCAGGACCTAGAAAGACCGGTGAGTTGCTCGACCCGCTGTTCATCGGTTGGGGAATCCTGCGTTCCAACCAGAAGATAACCGCATATCAGAGAATCAAGGTTCTTGATCCCGGCACGAATGGATTGATTTCGGAAACCCAATTCTTTGGAGTTGCCAGTCCGATCCAGCGTGCCGAGATTCCTGTGCTCTTACCGGATTCTGACCAAGGGACTGAGATTGCGATCGTGAATGTGAGTGATTCGGAAAAGTTGGCCGTTGAAGTGCAGTACTGGGAGGGGCGATCCAATCCTCTGCTTGATTCCCCTCCGGGACCCGTAGAAACCTTCCAGCTTGAATTGCCTCCTCGGTCGCAGCAGCAGTTTGAAGTACCCAACTACTCCACAGTTTGGAGCATAGGCTTTGTTCGGGTGATCGCAGCCGCGGGACAGTCTTTTGCTCTAACCGCGCTTAGTGTCAGGCTCGACGACCAGTCAAGGCCGCGCTTCTTCCCGCCGGGACCCTATGATTGGCCGGGCGACAATCAAATACACATCACGAGCAGCGAAGCGTGGGGTCTCGATGTTCCCATTTATGAAACCGCGCATTTAAGAGACCTGGAGATTATCCTGGCTGATTTCGGTTTTTTTCTCCGGTACGAAAGCAAACCTAACGTATTCTACCGACGGGGCAAGCAGGAAGGATCCTGGGGCAGTCACACGGGAATCAGCATTGAAGGACCCTTTCCTTTGTGTGGTTTTTGGAATCCGGGCCGGCGCCCGCTTGTCAGCGAGGAAGCTGGGATCGCTATCATCGGCCGATCCAGAGAAAAGCCTATCATCTTCGGTGACTCCAGGAAGGTTATCCGGGCAGTCCTACTCGGAACCATCCAGCACATACTGAATCTCCCAGACCAGAATGCAGTTGAGGTTGCAAGTGGTTGGACCAACGGCTGGAGTTATATCGATAGCTATATCTTGATCGATAAAGAGCAGGAGGAAGTGATCGATAGGTTCATCGACCCCACCGGCGGTGCTCCTCCGATTGTTCCTCCGTGGAGATAATGCAAGAGCTGAGTGCTCCCTTCCATAAATGCGCACAACAGCAGGTTTCAGTCAGGATGTTAGTCGAGACGGGTGGAAGCGAGGGGACGGTCCAGGAGGTTCCGCCACCGGGTTTGGCGGAACCGCGGATGCCTGACCCGAAGTCCGGACTCCGAGCCCTGTAGGAACCGATTGACACCTAGATCGACATAGATCTGTGAAAGGCCGTCTGGCCATTCGATCTCGATCCTGTCGACGAGGGACGCCCTTCCCAACCCGAAGTGGAGCTCCTGGGGGTTCTGCGAAACGAAGTTGTTGCCGGCTTGCACTTCCCTCATCTGGAGCTGTCCACCCGCCGTGACAACGACTCTGGCGCCGATGGAGTGCCGGCCATCGGAACCCCTGAGCTCCAGGTTGAGGAAGTTCTTGCGATTGCCGCCATCGTTTCGCCACAGCGAGGGCCGGCCGGAGTTGTTGGCCACGAAGATATCGATGTCCCCGTCGCGATCGTAGTCGAAACAGGAGACGCCGCGGCCGTTGCCTTCATCCACCAGACCGTAGTCAGTCGACCTTTCGCTGAAGGTTCCGTCCCCGTTCGACATGAAGAGACGGGACCGATCATTGTGGTAGTCACGCTCCCAGCCGTTGACGTGGAAGATGTCCAGACAGCCGTCGTTGTCAAAGTCGGCGAAGCAAGCTCCCCACCCCCAACTCCGTTTGGAACCCTCGACATCGGCCCCGAGCAATCCCCTTACATTAGCCGCATCAGTGACATCTTCGAACCCGCCGTCTCCCCGGTTTCGGTAAAGCCGATTACCATTCAAGTCTTCGCTCGGGGAGTAGATTGCCGTCACGAACCAGTCCAGATCCAGGTCGTTGTCGTAGTCGCCCACCGCGGCTCCCATTCCGGTCTGGTCGGTGATGACTCTGGGATCGGTTATATCGGTAAACGTCCCGTCCCCATCGTTGAGATAAACCCGACTCGAATTGAAGTCACTGGTAAAGAGGATGTCAGGCCAGCGGTCGTTGTTGATATCGGCGAAGTTGGCCGTAAAGGTGTGATCGATGTCATCGTAGACAATCCCAGAAACTGCGTCAGAATCAGTAAAGGTCCCACTGCCGTCGTTAAGCCACAGATGAGCGGTACAGGGCGTTTGGCAGGGACGCACCAGAAACCAGGCCTGCCAGTGGGTCTGGAGGATGTCGAGGTCGCCGTCTCGGTCAGGATCCCCGAAGCTGGCGGAGAAACTGTCCAGTTTCGTTGGCAGTCCGGAGAAGACGCTGATCTCCTCGAAGGTGCCGTCTGTCTTGTTCCGAAAGAGTCGCGCCCCGCTGCCATCGACACCGTTGATGATAAGATCCAGCCAGCCGTCTCCGTCCACATCGCCAAAGCTGGGTCCTGAGTGTCCCTTTCCTTTGATCCCCAGGCCGGAAACTGCCCCTACTTCCTCAAAGCGCCCAGATCCCAGATTCCGGTAGAGCCGGTTGGGCTCTACCTCGCCGCAGACGACGTATAGATCGACCCAGCCGTCCCGATCGTAGTCTCCCGCTGCCACTCCGCCCGAAATCGCCAGAGGCAGGCTTAGCGTCGGAGCCTCATACCCGTGATGATGGTTGAGGCCAGCAGAGCGACTGACCTCAACGAAAGAAATCTGCGGGAGAAGCATGCTGGAACACAGCATCCAACTACAGACTGCCAAAATGGGCTTCAAGCTTCGGTCCTTCCACCTTGTCGCGGTGGACACAGACGTCACCGTGTTCATGAGCTAGGGCATTCACTTCCCCACCCTTCCATGGATGCAGCTGGGGCTACGAAAGTCTTGTAGACCGAGGGCAAGAAATTCGAGCGACGACAACCATCGAATCAGCCATCGTGATGGACGGGAAGCGAGTACGATCGCTATTTCGAAGGAGCTAGTGTTGCCTATGCGCTCATAGTTCGCAATGTTGTGAGGCCACTTTCACCATACCCGTTGGAGGTCATTCGAAGAGATCGCCCGAACTTTCGCCCGCACTCAGCTCCTACCTGAACCTCAGCGAGTACAGATCCGCGTCCTTCATCACGAAGCGCAGCCGGACCAGCTTCCTGGCAATCCTGGCCAGGGGTTTATCTGAAGTCGCCTTGGCATGGCTCCGTTCCCAGCGCACCGTATGCTCGATCTCATCTCCCCAGATCAGCGGTGATTCCTCCAGGGCAAAGCCTGGTAGGGGGTTCCCTTTGGCATCCTGGATCTCCACCCGTATGCTGCCGGCTGCCGAAGTGGCGAAGTTGAGGTGTAGATTCTCCCCCTGGAATATGAGGGGTTTGGTGACAAACTCGCCGCCTTCATAGCCCGCATGCACTGAGACGAAGCCATCGGTGCGGAGCACCATTCGCTCAACATGGATACTGGGGAAGGTGTAGTGACGCTGTAGGTATAGCGAGATCTCGTCCTCGCCGGTGGGCACCACTCCCGAGGCGGGCGTGTTGGCTCGGTGGATCCAGCTTCGGATGTTTCTTCCAGGCCGAATGAAGGCCTCCATGAAAGTCCGCTTCCAGTGAAGGCCATCACGGCTGCTCAGAAACACTACATCCGAGACGCCGGAGCCCCGGTTGTCCTTGTACAGTTCCAGAGTGCGCCAGGGCAAAAAGCGCCGGGGGAAGGCCAGGTATAGGTGAGGGGCTCGAAAGTAGGGAACTGCGCCACTGGTGTAGAAGTGTTCGACGGGGGCATCCCCGGTGTCTAGAAACTCCAGCTCGCTCCAGTTGAGAAAGTCGGCGGAGGTGGAGCGGGCCACCAGCCGGATCGTCTTCAGGGGAGGAGGGTGGAAGGCCCGCAGGTAGGCTACGTATCGTTTTTGTTCCGTGTCCCAGAAGGCGTGGTCGGCCCCCGAGTCCGTCTCCTCTTGGATGATGATGGCTTCCTTGCGGACTGGCTGCCAGCGGAGGCCATCCGGAGAAGCGAGGCCGATGACCCGCTTCGGACTGGACTCGGTACTGATGGCCAGCGCCTTGTACCGCTGTTCTCTCGGGGCGCTAGGATTCGCATCTCTGAAGGCCATGAAACACTGGGATGAAGCTGCGGCCCAGACGATGTTGTTTTCCCGGGATCCCTGGAACTCGAAAAGACCCAGGGACGGCTTCGTCCAGTTCCGACCATCTCGGCTTTCTGCGTAACAGGTTACATCGGGGTGCTCGGGGATCACCCTCTCTCCCGGCTCAAGCAAAGAGCCAACTGTGTAGCCTTTGCTGCTGCTCCCACGGTAGTACATGCGGTAGAGATCGCCGTCCTTGAAAACCGAGATGTAAGCGGAGGTCACTCCTTCCCAGGGCCTATCCAGGATGAGGACCTTGCCTGCAGGACGGGGCGAGTGGAGCTTGAGCTCCAGGGCCTTCATCGAATCGATCAGCCAGTCGTCCACGAACAGCTCCAGTCGGGAGCCGATGTCCAAGGACCCCTCGGAGCTGGGCTGTTCTGCCAAGGCATTCTTCACTGCCACAAGTAGGGCCAAGGCAACCAGACAGGCCGAGATCGGTCCTATCCTCATGCTCCATCCTCCTGTTCGGGACTTTGCCAGTGGGTTGAGCTGACTGTCAGTGCCAGCATGGGACCTCTCTTCTGGCTAAGCTGAAACTTCGAAAGTCGAAGGTACAAGATACAAGGTACAAACAAGCTCCAAATCACAAGCATCAAGTTCCAAACGATCGCCCACCATCACGTTCGGCGATCCGTCAGAGCCGCGAACAACTTGAGCCGTTAGCAACATGAGGCCAAGTTCCGGCCGTCGAGGACGACGAAGAAGGGAGCGAGCTGGACAACCCTTCCCCACGGAGTGACCTTCCCCACGGAGTGACGCACGATATCGCCTATCCTCGACCGAAGTTTCGTTCTCGAATGGGGCAGCACCGCTGGGGGGCCACTAGTCTACACTCCGCCGGTCCAATTCCTATTCCACTGTTGGAACAGGCTCAAGAGCTCCTCGGACGAGTTTGTCGGCTCTGCTCCTACTTGAACCTCAGGGAATAGAGATCCGCATCCTTCATCACGAAGCGTAGGCGGACCGGCTTGCCAGAGAGCGGCTCCACATCCTGGTTCCCCCTCCAAGTGACGGCACGCTCGATCTCATTTCCAATGAGTTCGTCTGAGTCGGCCAGAGCATAGCCGGCATACGGTTGGCCGTCTGGACTCTGTATCTCCGCCCGTATGCCTCCAGGAGCAGAGGTCGAGAAGTTGAGGACCAGTTCGCTCCCGCTGAATCTGAGGGCCCGAGTCAGGAACTCTCCCCCACTGTAGGGTGCACTCACCGACACCAGGCCGTCTGTTCTCAGGGTGTAGCGCCTGAGCTGGTGGTTGGGTTGGCCGTACTTCTGCTGGACGTAGAGGGAGATCTCCTCTGCGCCTGTGGGTACCAGATTCAGAGAAGGGTAGTTGGTACGGGACGTCCAGTTCTGCAAACCAATGCCCGGTCGTATGAATGCCTCCAGGAAGGCGCGCTGGTAGCGGGTTCCGCCGCGGCTCGTGAGCAGGACGGCATCCGAGCAGTCGCGGAAGTAACTGGGCTCAACCTGGAGCTTTCGACCTTGCTCTTCACTCACCACCTGTCGGCCTGGCAGAAAGCGGGCAGCAACCGACAGGTAGATATGTGGAGCCCGGAAATAGGGGCTGGTCTGATTGGTGTAGATGTGCTCCATGGGATCGTCTCCAGGGTCCATCATCTGAACCGGAGTCCAGCTCCGGAAGTCCTTGGAGGTGGTGCGGCCCACCCAGCGGACGTTCCCGGTCCAACCTTCGTAGTGGACAGGTTCGCCAGGGTCCCTCCTCCAGGCCCGAACGTAGCAGACATACCGACCTTCGTGGGGGGACCAGAAGGTCGGGCTGGGAGTGGTGTCGGTAAAGCCGTGGAGTGAGGGGCCAATCAGTGGCTCCTCCTGGATCTTCTTCCATCGAATCCCGTCCGGCGAGGTGAAACCTATGAGGCCATTGCTGAAGCGCTTCTGTTCGGATATGGGGAAGAGGCCTCCCAGACCCTTGTATCTCTGGGAGGAGGGAATCCCGGGTCGAGTGTCCACAAAGGCGATGAAGTTGTGGGGTACGGGCGCATACTCAGAGCCCAGAACGACGTTGTTCTTCCGTGTCCCCGCCACCTCGAACAGACCCAGATCGGGCTTCTCCCAGTGGATGCCGTCACGGCTCTCTGCGTAACAGGTCACCTCGTCAAGGCTTCCGTCCGGCATGGCACTGGGCTTTCCCCGGTAGTACATCCGGTAGATCTCCCCATCGTGGAGCACGGTCACGTAGGCACAGAAGGCACCCTCCCAGGGACGATCGAATCTCGGGACTACTTCTGCCGGACGAGGGTGGTGGAGGACGAGTCGAGTCCCGACCAGCTCGTCTACCAGGTAATCGTCCACGAACAATTCCAGGCGTGAGCCGATGTCCAGGGCCTCTGTGGTCTCGGGTGGCTTCGCCGATGCCGCCGCCAGGGAGAGCAGCAGACTGAAAACAAGCAGTGCTTTCCTCATCATCCATCCTCCTTGCTGATCTTAAAGCTTCCCTTTCCTGAATCTCAGAGAGTAGAGATGCGCGTCTTCCATCACGAAGCGCAGACGGACTGGCATCCCCGCGAGCGCACCTAGCTCATGGTTCCCCTGCCACGTGACCAGGCGCTCGATCTCGTCTCCAATGATCTGCCGGCACTCGGACAGAGAGAATCCAGGGAGGGGTTTGCCCTCCACGTCCTGGATCTCCACTCGAAGACTTCCGGCGGCGCTGGTGGCGTAGTTGATCTCCAGCTGGTTACCCGAGAAAACCAGGGGTCTGGTGAGGATCTCGCCCCCCTCGTAAGGTGCCTGAATGGAGCTGAATCCATCCAGGCGCAGGGTCAGGCGCTCGATGTGCCACGAGGGTTGGGCATAGTGCCGGCTGACGAAGAGTGACATCTCCCTGGGTCCGGTCTGAACGACTCCCCTCAGGGGATAGTTGGTCCGGGAGACCCAGTTCTCGGCTCCCCGACCCGGCCGCACCAGGGCCTCCAGGAAGGTACGATCGAACCGGGTCGTCCCCGGCCGGGTCGTCAAGAGCACCGCATCGGAGCAGTCCTCGTAGTAAGCGTGCCCGCCCTGTGAGGCCACCTGAAGCCCGGCTAGCTGGGCATCCGTGACGACGCGTCGTCCCTTCATGAAACGGGCGGCCAGACCCACGTAGATCTGGGGAGCCCGAAAGTATGGCTCCGTCATGTTGGTGTACAGGTGATGGGAGGGACTAGCCGTCCCCGTATCGCTGTAGGTCATCGCCTTGGGCTCGGACCAGTGGATCAGATCCCGGGAAGTGGCTCGCAGGATGGATCGGACGCCTGCCGACGAAGAGCCGGTGGGCCGCCCGGTCATGTAGCGGAAGTAACAGACGTAGACCCCCTCCACCTGGGACCAGAACACGAAGTTGGAGGAATCGAATGCGTTGGGGATCTTGCTTACAATGATGGGCTCCTTCCGCAGGCGTCGCCACCGGAACCAGTCCCTGGAACCGTACAGGTAGACGTGCATGAGGAAGGGCTCCTTGGACTGGAGGATGGGATGGATCGCCTTCGGGCGCTCGGAGGGAGGAACACCGGGGCGAGAGTCGATGAAAGGGAAGAGGTGGCTGGACGCGGGACGACTGGTTCCGTCCACGAAGGCGATTACGTTGTTCTCCCTCGTTCCACCGACCTCAACAACACCCAGATTGGGTTTCTTCCAGTGGATGCCGTCGCGGCTCTCGGCGTAACAGAGAGAGCCCTTCCCGCCCTTGGCCCATCCCCGGTAGAACATGCGATGGACGTCCCCGTCGCGGATCACCTGTTGACCGAAGTTGAAAGAGCCTTCCCAGGGCCGATCCACCTTCAAAACGGTTCCCGCTGGCTGAGGGCGACCCAGAACGAGGCGTGCTCCCAGCAGACGATCGATGAGGTAGTGGTCAACGAACAGTTCCAGCCGGGAACCGATATCCAGAGCCCCTGTGGTCTCGGCTGGCTTCGCCAAGGCCGCCGCGGAGAGCAGCAGACTGAAAACAAGCAGCGCCGTCATCATCATCCATCCTCCTTGCCGGGGCTAGGCTATATCGGTGGACTGGAAGGATCAATGGGGTCAGGGTCTCGAAAGGACAGGGTACAGGTGAGCAAGCGGGTTGTCGCTAAGCTGAAACTTCGAAAGTCGAAGGTACAAGATACAAGGTACAAACAAGCTCCAAATCACAAGCATCAAGTTCCAAACGATCGCCCACCATCACGTTCGGCGATCCGACAGAGCCGCGAACGACTTGAGCCGTTGGC
>JAKZYH010000592.1:0-4423 GCA_047514575.1 Acidobacteriota bacterium
CACCGAGATCTACACCTCTCTATTCGTCGGCAGCGTCGGCGGGCTCGATCACCGTCACTTTCCCCGTGGGCAGCGTACCCAACAGATCAGGGAGATCGTACGTCTGCAGGGCTCCGTGGACTGTGTTGACCAACTGATTGACCGCCACTTCCGTTTTTACGACGTTGGACCAGGAAACCAGCGAGCGGCGCAGCTCGAGAGAAGAAAAAAGGCCAGGCTCCAGCGCCGCGGCATGGAGGGATGCTGGTCCCGTCTCGCCGATTCCCACCAGATCAACCTTCCCCTCACTCGATTCATCTGCCAGGTAGCGTGCACAGACCAGTGCGTCCTCGACGCGCATTCCCAGGTAGGAACGTCCCAACATGTAGGCCACGTAGAAGTCCTCCCAGTCGTGACCGAAGAGGGGACCGTAACCCCACTTGCCTTTGGGGTGCTGGGTCTCCCCGACACCACGCAGATCGACGGCCAGGACCTGGCGTCCCGCTAGGACCAACTTCTCGATGGGCCCGCCCGGATGGGCGTCCACCTGCTTTCCCCGGCCATGGAGGTAGAGGACGACTCCGTCCCGCTCTCCGGTCTTGGGAACAAACCTCAAGGCAGGCAGCCAGATCCCAGGCTCCGGTCGGATCATCAGCTTTCGAATCCCGTATCCGTCCCGCTGAAGGGTTGCCACGTCATCTACTTCAGGGGGAGGCAGCTGCCCCAGGCGTCGTATGCCGGCTCGGCGTCGAACTTCCTCGAGGATCTGCTCCCTCGAAGTGCGCCTCCAGAAATCTCGTCTCTGGGAAGCCAGCTCCTCTTCGCGCTCCCGGTTGAAGTCGAAGACCGAACGGGCTCCTTCAATTAGCTGAACCTGGCCCCGAGGGCTGCTCTGGATCATCGGCAGGCGAACCCATCTGAACTCACCGTAGTCCGCCCCCTCGGCCCTAAGGAAGTCGCCCAGGGTCCCTTCCTCTTGGCTGAGCAGGGAGTAGTCGGCCTCGGCCACGGCGTCGTTGATTCCTACCAACCAGCGCCGCATCCAACGTGCGATTCCTTCTCGGAGGGGCCTGAAGATACCGTGAACCACGTCGGCTTCGACCAGGTCCACGCGCTCCGGGTGCCCCAGGCGGCCATAGAATCGCTTCGCCTCCCTGAGCGATCTCCAGGATCCGGAGATGTCGAACATTTCGTCCCGGGTGGCGGCACAGATCAGCGTCGGTTTGGGAGCCCGGATCATCAGATAGTCGGCGTGGCCCAGACCCTGGGAGATCTCTCCGTAGACCTGCTGCTCCGAGTCTCCAGGACCCTGGGTCTCGAGCAACTCCTTCACATGGGTGATGTAGCAGGAGGGTGCGGCGCAGGCGACGCGCTCGTCGACAGCCATGAGGAGGGTCGTCACCAGACCGCCGCCCGAATTGCCGGTGAGCCCAAGCCGCTTGGGGTCGATGTCCTTCCGACTTTCCAGATAATCGAGGCCCCGAATTCCATCCCAGACGCGATAGGTAGCGGCACTCCGTCCCAGCAAGATCGATCCCGGGGCCACCAACATGTGCTCGACGCCGTTCTCGAAGCGAGGCCGCCCGTCGGGTTGGAGAATCTGGTATCGCTCACCTTGACCGATAGGGTCGTAGCAGAGCGCGGCCATCCCACTCTTGGCCAGTAGGATCCCGAGACGCTGATAAGCCTCCGAGGACTTGGCATTGGGTGAGTGCCCACAGGCAATCAGGACCGCCGGATGAGGCGCAGGCGTTTCGGGAAGGTAGAGCAGTGCGGTCACGTAGTGCCGGGGCCGGCTCTCGTAGAGGATCCGCTCGATGCTGTACCCATCGCGCTCGTCCCGGCGAACCACCCGAGCGTTGAGCGGCGTCTTCGAGGGAAAGTCCCCGAGCTGGGTCAGGAGAAACTCCCGCATGCGCCGTTGATGGGCCCGGAGCTGTTCCGGAGTCTTGAGGTCCTCGTAAGCTTCTTCGCGCCGTTTGAAGGCCTTCTCGGCCTCGCCCAGGAGATAGCTGTAGAGCATCGTCCCTGGCTCGACTTTTCCCAGCCGTTCCGGAAGCACTCTCAAAGAGTCAGATCCCATCGACAGGCTGATAGATAGCAGGCATACTATCCAGGCAGAGGCCAGGATGTGAGTCAGAGTCCTCATATCATCTTTCTCCGAAAAGCCAGGTCTGGTGGCTTCTACCTTATCAATTCTCGATTGTCTTCTGAAGTCGAACCCACATGAAGCAGTCAACCTCCTCACCCCACCCCGTTTGGAGCTTGGTGCTTGTGATTTGGAACTTGTTTGTATCTTGTCTCTTGTATCTTGGGATTTCCCTCCTCTTGAGCGTGCGGCTACAAGCCTCCACCGTAACCATCGACACCCCAATGACACCCCCGGGATGGGCCCTTCTGGAGCGGGAGCTGCTGCGAAGCCAGAACCAGGCGATCCAGCTCTTTTTCGAGCGCTACTTCGATGATCGAGGCTACCTCCTGTGTGTCGAGCGATGGGGTGGGAACGATGGACCCGACGACGCCATGGAGAACATGAGGGATTGGACCACTCTCCATTCGCTGGGGGGCTCTGATTCGGTGCTTCGGATGTTCAAGAAGGCGTGGGAAGGACACCTGCGTCAATACACCGAGGCCAGGACCAACGACGTTGAGTTCGCCCGGGAGGGCATGTATTACAAGGAATTCCCGGTCATGATGGACTGGATGCATACCGGAGAAGGCTTGTTGGGCTTCTTTGCCCAGGGCCTCTCCGACCCAGGCGACGCCGACTTCCGGCGTCGGATGCGCCGCTATGCCGGCTTCTACATGGGAGAAGATCCCGCCGCGCCGAACTATGACCCGCAGCACAAGATCATCCGCAGTCTCTTCAACGGTAGCCGCGGCCCCCTCTTGCGCCCGACCACGGCGCTGGACTGGGCCGGAGATCCTTTTCAGGTGGAGGGCCGCTTCAAACCTCGACATGGCGAGTCCAGCTACGAAGAGTTTTTGGAGCACTTCAAGGACTACAACGATGTCGTCGGCGACCATCCCCTGAATCTGGCAATCACTGAACTGGCTGTCAGCGCCTACATGCTGGATCAGGAAGAGAAGTACCGGAAGTGGGTGCTGGAGTATGTAGACGCCTGGCGCGAGAGGATGCTCGCGAACGGCGGAATCATTCCCTCCAATATCGGTCTGGACGGCACCATAGGCGGAGCTACCGGGGGCAAATGGTATGGGGGCGTCTACGGCTGGGCTTTCAGTCCCTTCATTCCCGGCACCGACGTAAGGGCCCATCGTAACGAGCACTCGTACGGGCTCGTAGGCCTCACCAGCGCCTACCTGCTCACCGGTGATCGCAAGTACCTGGATCCCTGGGGCAAGCAGATCGACCAGATCAACGCCCAGTCGAAGGTAGTCGACGGCCAGACAGTCTACCCCCAAATGTATGGCGACCAGGGCTGGCATCACTACACTCCGGCCAAGTACGACCGGGGAGCGTTGGAGCTCTACTACCTGACCATGGATCGGCGGGACCTGGCACGTCTGCCGGGCAAGGGTTGGATCGCCTATCTGGAGGGTAAAAATCCAGGCTATCCGGAGCAGGCCCTACGCGCTGACCTGGAGATTGTCCGTCGTAAAGTGAAGGCCATCCGGAAGGATCCCACGACGCCGGACACCCGACTTTCGGACGATGTGATGGACTACAATCCGGCAACGGTGGGCCGCCTCATCCAGCTGATGCTGGGGGGACTGCACCAACTGCTCCACAGTCTGGAATACTACACCGCTCCCACCCAGGACATGGACGAGTTCGTCGAGATGTTCCAGGCGACGATGGAGGACCAGAGCGGTCATCGCGGTGGACTGCTCCACTGTCGAGTACGCTACTTCGACCCCGAGCGGCGCCGTGCCGGGATTCCCGAGGACGTAGCCGCCCTGGTCGATCGTTTGAGTGCCGAGGAGACGGGTCTGACGCTGGTCAATGTAAGTCAGCTCCAACCTCGAACGGTCCTCGTCCAGGGAGGCGCCTACGGCGAGCACCAGTGTCTGGAGGTCAGGGTTGGTGACGAAACAATCGTGGTAGACCGCCCGTTCTTCCAGGTCCGACTGGCCCCGGGTGCGGGAGCGCGGCTCCTCATCCGGATGAAGCGCTATGCCAACCAGCCAACCCTGGTCCACCCCTGGGATCGGTAGTCGGTATTCGTCTGAACGTCGGAACGTGTCCTCGGGGAGATCTGGGGTCAGACCACGATTTCTTTCTTAGAATCAATAGGTTGTGCTAGCTATGAGGCAGAATAGTGCTCTTAGGGTACGGTCAAGAATAAGTTCGCAGAGTTCGTGCTCAGATTTGCACCAGATTTGGTCGCGAACGATTGAGCGAAACCGCAGGCGTAGCCAGGTCTACGTTGAGGATTTCGCGATTGAGGAGCGGCCGAAGATGGTAGTAAAGATGAGCGCGAGA
>JAKZYH010000593.1:0-2634 GCA_047514575.1 Acidobacteriota bacterium
AATGTGCGGTGAGGCACCATTCGAGATTGGCGAGAAGCTCGTGATCGGGGAGCTGGCTGGTCACACAGGTTCAGACGATCCTGGTTACCGAGTCGCGGATCTACTGCCAGGCGGGATGGGGATCTGCGCAAAGGTAATCCACCTTGAAAGTGGGACGTCATACGCTCTCAAAGTTCTTCACCGACACCTTTTGGGCGATCAGGCTTCCTGGAAACGATATCTGGAGGAGCTCAAAACCTGGCTTGTCCTTTCGGCGTGTAGCGGTGTCGTCGAAGCTTTTTGCCTGACCCGTATCAACGAAGTACCAGTTGTCTGCGCACGGTGGATGGGAGGCGGGAGTCTTAGAGTCCTGATGAGGTCGCGAGAGCCTCAGTTTCCGTACGAATCGGTTGCCAGGATTGTCGGCACCATGGACTGGGTAAATTGCGAACATAGTGTAATCCATCGGGATCTAAAACCGGAAAACATACTCTTGGACCAAGAGGGGCGAGCATTCGTCTGCGATTGGGGTCTTGCGAAGCCCGTTTCGAACGGAATATCGATCGCGTCTAGGCAACCGTCTGAGGCATCATCATCCAACGTCAGGCCAGATCTCACCCAGGCGGGAAGCTTCGTGGGTACCATACACTACTCATCGCCAGAGCAGATCCTCAACGCGAAGGATGTTGACCACCGTGCCGACATCTACAGCCTCGGCTGCATTCTGTTCGAGTGGGAGACCGGAAGACCTCCCTTCGTTGGGCGCGGCGCCGAGGAGATCGCCCGGAAGCATCTATTCGAAGCCGTGCCGAGACTTGGTAGCTCCTTGCATCGCTCGACATTTGGTTTCGACGAGGTGATCCAGACCTGCCTGGAAAAAGATCCAGCAAACAGGTTTCAGAACTACTCATCATTGGCTGCGGCGTTAGCGCAAGCGGCGGACCGTCGGGGTGTTTCCATTTCCCGATTCTCTCCCTCGGTTCGGAAGGCGGTGCTTCCTATTCGTCATCAAGAACCTTCTAAATACCTGGAGAGCAAGCACAAGGCTGACGATCTGCTGCCGTACCTTGAACGCGGGCAGGATTTGATTGCCCTGGGTGACTACAAGGGCGCCAAAGAGATATACGACGGGTTCTTCATTCCAGAGTTGGTCTCTGGTGTTCCCGACCATGAGCGTAACCAAATGATCACCAATAATTATGCATTGTGCTTGATCGAATGCGGGGAGCCGGAGCAGGCCATTGGAGTTCTCGGCTCGATCGCGGCGGCCAAGCGAAAGCCGGCCGAATACTACATCACCCTTTCCCTGGCACACCTCCGATGTCGGTCTTTCGCTCAGGCAGAAGAAGTAGCGGGTGCTGGGCTAGTCGCCTACCCCGACGATCCAGATCTCGTTGGCAATCTCTTGATCGCACAAACGCGCCAGAAAAAGTTAAGGGCGGCAGCGTCCACTGCAAGGTTAAGGCTGCGCCGGAACCGAGATGTTCATTCGCTCCACGAGGTGGCTGAACTCCACATCTCTCATGCCCAAGAGATTCTAGATGTGGATTGGCCCCTTGCGTTTGAAAGTCTTCTCTTCGCGATAGGCCTGTTACGCGAAGCGAAGGAAGCCAACCCGCAATACCTCCCGGCGCGAGCCAGTCTTATTCGGGCTCTGTCGGACATCACTGCATATTCTGCATGTACCGAAGAGCTCTCAGCCGCTGCAGGACTGGAATGGCATCCCTCGGATCGGGTGTTTCTGGCCCGAATGGCGGCTCATTGCTTGGATCGGTCCAACGCCCACGACGAGTGCGTCCAGTTTTGCGAGAAGTGGCTTAAGAACCTCGAATCAGCGAATCTATCGAAGATTGCCGAGGGCCACCTTGTTGAGATCAAGCGCACTCGCGCGATCACAATCATAGATCGATACTGCATCGGAAAAATGAAGGATGGAGTGCGAATCGTGGAGGCGTCGTCACTCCAGTTCTTCCAGGGCGTAGTGAAGGACCCAGTTCACCGGCAGCCTCGGGACTTTGCCTGCCTTGCCCAACTCTATGAGTGGATGGGCAAGCTGGACGAGGCTTTTGACCTTCTGAAGAGCGGCCAGAACTCATCGCCAAACTACTGGGAGTTCCCTTTTGATCGATCATCGTTCTTATGCCGGAGTGGGAGACTTGAAGATGCCCTTCAAGATTCGCTCCGAGCCACTGAACTCGCCCCATGGAAGGTTCCCACTTGGCGTCTGTTAGCGCGCATACATCGGGAGATCGGTGACGAAAAGGCTAGCCGGGAAGCTGAAACCAGAGGGGATTCCACACAGGCCAAACGAGATTCTCTTGACAGCCAATTTGAAACATTCTGGAGGCATTCCTGACCCAGCGTAGTTTCCTAGGGGGAGGTACGGTGCCACGCGGAAACGTATGTGGTTTTTGGCGTTCCGGCGATTCCTGTAAGACCCCCGCCCAGTCCTTCAGCGGACATAACTCGCGCCAAACACCAGATCGAGCAGCTTCGCGGGGTCTCGGCCCGTCACGTGCGCTTGTGCACTCGACCACTCGTAGTCCACGGCCTGTTCGACAATCTTCGCCCGCACTGGGTTGAGATCGACATATGGCAGCGCCCGGGACAAACTGAGGCTGTCCCGGCCCCCTCTTCGCCCGCACTGGGTTGAGA
>JAKZYH010000594.1:0-6996 GCA_047514575.1 Acidobacteriota bacterium
AATCCCAATCGAAGTTAGGGGATAGGTCGAGGCTGTTCGAGGCTTCCGGTAGGACTTCGATCTTTACGGCCGGACCCCGTTCAGCGTCCTCGCCACCGACAATTGAAGCTCTCCCTGGATTAGAGTGCTGCATCGATAGGAAACCTATGGCTGCTCAAGGATTCGATGCGTCCCGACAGATCAGTGGCGAACCGGGACGCCACTCCTGGCCAACAGTTCCTTTACCTCGCGGATCGAATGTTGATCATAGTGAAAGATACTGGCTGCCAGGACCGCATCGGCCTGCCCCACCTGAAGTCCCTGCAAGAGATCCTCGGGAGAACCCGCGCCACCCGAGGCTATGACGGGTATTCGCACCAGAGCACTGATCCTCTGCAGCAGTTCCAGATCGTATCCGGACTGGGTGCCGTCCCGATCCATCGAGGTCAGGAGGATCTCGCCGGCCCCAAGCTCCTCACCTTCCTTGATCCAATCGAGTCCGTCCCGATCGGTCTCGAAGCGGCCTCCTCCAACAAAAACCTTCCAGACACCATCCATCCGCTTCACGTCGACCGCCAACACGATGCATTGCGATCCGAACTCCAGAGCGGCTCGACGTATGAGGGTGGGATCCTGGACCGCGGCGCTGTTGATTGAAACCTTGTCTGCCCCGGCCCGGAGTAGCTCCTGGATCTGTTCCAGAGAACGAATTCCGCCGCCCACAGTGAAGGGGATAAAGATCGAATCGGCTACACGCCTGACCCAATCCAGCACCGTCTTCCTCTCCTCGACGGTGGCCGTGATGTCCAGGAATACGAGTTCGTCGGCTCCTTCTTCGTAGTAACGCTGGCCCAGAGCCACCGGATCTCCAGCATCACGCAGATCCACGAAGTGGATCCCCTTGACAACCCTGCCCCCAGCCACGTCCAGACACGGAATGATCCTCTTAGCCAACACCTGCCCACTCCTCCAAAGAGAATCTACGCTCGTACAGAGCCTTTCCTACGATCGCACCCGCGACACCAATTTGCTGCAGACGGTCAACCTGGTCGATGCTACTGATGCCCCCTGCAGCGATCAGGCTAGTCGATGAGCCAAGCATCTCCAGAAGCTGGGAGTAGCGGGTATAGTTAGGTTGCTCCAGCGTCCCGTCTCGCTCAACATCAGTGCAGATCACCTCGCTCAGACCCCAGCTCATGACTCGCTCTACGACCTGCTTCAGATCCAAGGAGCTTTCTTGCAGCCATCCCCGGCTCTGCAGTCGCCCCTTCCGGAGGTCCAGGCTCACGATGAAGGCATCTGGCCCCCACTGCTGCAGCCATTCTTCGACCTGCTCCGGCTGACTCAGGACGACTGTGCCCAGAATCATATAGGAAATCCCCCAATCCAACAGCTGGGCTACATCTTCAGACTCCCGGATCCCTCCTCCCAGTTGGACCGGGATGTCGATCGATTTCAGGATTCGATGAACGGAAGAGCGGTTTCGCCCACCTCCATCACGCGCTCCCTCTAAATCCACGACGTGGAGTCTGGAAAACCCTGCGCTCACGAAGCTACGCGCCTGGACCACCGGGTCGTCGCCATAGACAGTCTTGCGCTCAAAGTCGCCCTGATAAAGGCGGACACATTTGCCTCCAACCAAATCAATCGCTGGAATCACCTGCACAGGTCAGCTCGCTCCAATAAAGTTTTTCAAGAGCCGAAGACCGACCTCGCCAGATCGCTCAGGATGGAACTGCACTCCCCAGAAATGATCGCGAGCCACGATGGAGGAGAAGGTCTCATCGTAGTCGGTGACTGCCAGCGTGGTCGCGCCGGCCGCAGGAGCAAAATAGCTGTGAACAAAATAGAAGTAGCTGTCGTCGGGAATTCCCTCCAGCAGCTTTCCCGCACCGGAGCCGACATCCAAGCTGGGTCCTCGACGGACCTGGTTCCAACCGATGTGGGGCACCTTGACCGAGGAGCGGTCGAAACACCGAACCGTGCCCGGCAGCAGCTTCAAGCAGCTCGTGTTCTCTTCTTCCGACACCTCGAAGAGCACCTGAAGTCCCAAACAGATGCCTAGAAAGGGGACCCGGAGGTCCCTCAGCACCGGCACCAGCCCCTGCTCAGAAAGGGAATCCATCGCCGCACGGGCCGATCCGACTCCCGGCAGAATAACCCTACTCGCAGCCCCAACCACATCGGGGTCCCCTGAGAACACGAAGTCCACACCCAGGTGTTTCAAAGCGTTCCCAACGTTGTAGAGATTCCCGGCTTTATAGTCGATTACCACGATCATGGCGTACCAAGTCGAATGCGTCGCACGTTGGGGGAGAGTCGCACGTCTGAACGTCTGAACGTCGCACGTCCTTTAGCCGGGGGCAAACAGCTCAAGAACTGACAGCGGCGGTAACTGAAAGTTTGAAAACTCACCACCAGTGACCCACAACAAGCGACATGTGACGTTCAGACGTTCAGACGTGTGACCATTCTTATTAGAGGCTTCCCTTGGTTGAAGGGACGCTGCCTTCCGATCTGATGTTCAAGGCCACCGCTTGCCGTAGCGCCCGTGCAAACCCTTTGAACATCGCCTCGATCCGATGATGTTCGTTCTCTCCCGGATTCAGAAGCCGAAAGTGCAGGTTAGCCCGCGCCTCAACCGCCAGTGAACGAAAGAAGTGTGGAACCATCTCGGTCGAGAGATCCCCAACTTTCTCTCGCTGGGGCACATAGTCGCTGCAGAAAGTGAAACGCCCCCCCAGATCGAGTGCCACCGCTATCAGCACTTCGTCCATTGGCAGGAGGCTGGAGCCATATCGCTCGATTCCGATCTTGTCGCCCAGAGCTTGGCGCAGCGCCTGCCCCAGCACCAACCCGACATCCTCGACTAGATGATGATCGTCCACCTCGAGATCACCTGTCGCCTTCAAGTCGATGTCGATCGAAGCGTGCAGAGCCAGGAGGTGGAGCATGTGTTTGAAAAAACCCACTTTCACATCACATGAAAAATCACCCTGCCCATCGAGATTCAGGTCCAGGCCAATTTGGGTCTCGTTGGTCTCTCTGGCAACTGATGCAATTCGGCTCACCTCGACCCTCTCCTTTCCGGGCTAATCTCGCGCGCCCAAAAGACCCAGACTAATGTTGACTTCGTTCAGAAAGCGGTCATTCTCGGTCATCGTGCCAATCGTAACCCGTATGCAGTCCCCCAATCCAGGAAGGGAGCTGCGATCTCGTACCACGATTCCCTTTCCCAATAACTGGCGACAAACCTCGCGGGACCGGGGGCAGCGAAAAAGCAGGAAGTTCGCCTCCGAGGGATAGACCGTCTCGATACTCGAAAGCCTGGCCAGGGAGGCCGCCACTCGGACTTTTTCGGCCCGGATCTGCAGCATCTCCACTCTCTTGGACCGAGTCTCTCGTAACACCTCGATACCGCTCTTCATGGCCAGTAGGCCCAGGTTGTAGGGCGCCTTAACTTTCAAAAAGAGAGAGATGATCTCCGCCCCAGCCACGGCATAGCCCAACCTCACACCGGCCCGCCCAAACGCCTTTGACAAGGTCCTCACCACGATCAGGTTCGGATGCCCGGGTAGCTCCGCAACCAGCGACGGGGACTCCGCAAACTCGATGTAGGCTTCGTCGACGACCACAATTCCCTCCCAGCTCCCACACAGTGCCAAGATCTGATCCGGATCCAAGAGATTCCCGGTGGGGTTGTTGGGAGAACACAGAAACAGCACCTTGACCTCCGGAGGTCGCTGCCGGAGGAAGCGGTCGGCGTTGAAGTCGAAGCCTTCATCGAGCCGGACCTCAAAGATCGTCACCCCAAAAATCTGAGCCAGAACTCGGTACATGCCGTAAGTCGGCTCAGCCACTGCTACCTGATCCTGGCCTGGCTGACAAAAGACCTTGAAGACCCAATCCAGAACCTCATCTGAACCTACCCCAGCCAGCACGTTCTCCGGCCCTACCTGCAGGTACTCCGCCAGAACCTGGCGCAGCTCGGTTTGATTGGGATCGGGGTAACGATTGAGCTGTATTCCCCCCCAAAGCTGGGGAAATGGATTCTCGTTGGCATCCAAAAGAATGCCTTCTTGAATCGTTTCCCGCGCAGAGTGATACGGTTCCAACGCCCTGATATTGGGTCGTACCAATTGGCTGATACTCATTTCAGATTTCTCATAGTGGCGGCGCCTCGAGCCGAACTGAAACCGCCCGCCGATGCCCTTCCAGCTCCTCCAGTTCGGCCAGGGTCTCCAGCGTCGGGGCCAGCGCTCTCAGCCCATCTTCACTCAGCTCCTGGAAAGTAATCTTCTTTACATAGCTGTCCAACGAAACCCCAGAGAAACTCTTGGCCAACCCAGACGTGGGTAGGGTATGGTTGGTGCCCGAGGCATAGTCCCCTGCTACCTCAGGAGACCAGGGTCCCAAGAAGACCGAACCTGCTGAATCGACATCACTCACCCACTGCTGAGGGTCCTCCAGATGGAGAATCAGGTGCTCGGGAGCGTAGGCATTGGCGAATCCCAGGGCATCCTCCAGCGAAGATGCCAGGACTGAAAAGCTCTGCTCCAGGGCATCGGCTGCAAAAGGCCTGCGGGGGAGATCTTGCATCGTCGATTCCAGAAGCCTTTCCACCTCGGTCAGGGTCGATTCCGAAGTGGATACAAGAACCGCCTGACTATCGCTCCCGTGCTCTGCCTGGGCGATGAGGTCAGCCGCCACAAACTCGGGCACCGCAGTCTCGTCAGCCACAACCAGAACCTCACTTGGGCCGGCAACCATATCGATTGCGGTCCCTCGTAGTGAGGCAAGGAGCTTGGCCGATTGTACGATCCGGCTTCCCGGCCCCAGGATCTTGTCCACTCTAGAAACCGTCTCGGTGCCGATGCACATGGCGGCAATGGCCTGAGCACCTCCGATTCTTAGAACATCTGTGATTCCTGCTATCTCAGCGGCCACCAGAACCTCAGGGGCAACAGAGCCATCGGCACGTGGGGGCACACAGAGAGTAACCTCGGCGCAGCCCGCGATCCTCGCCGGAACTCCCAACATGAGGACCGTCGATGGAAGAACCGCTGTTCCCCCGGGAACGTAGAGCCCTACGGAGGCGATCGGTCGGCTCTCGCGCCAACAGCGAATCCCGGGCTCGACCTCCTGAACTTCCTGCGAGATTCCCTGTGCTTGGTGAAACGCTCGGATGTTGGCTGCCGCTCGACGCAGCGCTCGAGCCGAATTCTGTGGCACCTGGCTAGCCGCCTTGGCAAATTCGTCAGGAGCAACCCCAAGGACTGGCGTCTGGACGCGGTCAAAGCGGAGGGTGTATTCACGGACAGCCTCATCGCCGCGGGCGGCGACCGCATCGAAGATGGCACGGCAGGTCTCTAGCAATGCCAGATCCTCGATGGGATTCCGAGTACAGAGCTCACGGATCCGATCCGGAGAGAGATCGTGAAGGCGATAGCACTTCATGTCTGCACCGATTTCCTTTTCTTTTCCCGGGTCTGGACCGAACCTGGCCCCATACGCTTCAGCATGAGCCGGTAACCGCCCTCGCCGTGGTTGACCCAGTGGGCGATCCGGGTGATGGTGGCGCTGCTGACGCCGGTCAGCTCATGAATCTTCCGGTAGGGAATCTCCTGAGCGACCATTTGCGCGACCTCCCAGCGCTCTGCCATCGCCTCCAGCTCACCCAGAGTGCAAAGATCCCTCAAGAATCGCGCACACTCCTCACGGTCCTTCAAGCAGGCTGCAGCCTCGAAAAGATTCCAAAGTGCCCGATTCTGTTCCAGAGCTTCTTCCATGTTTTCGTCCTATTACGCTATCGTTTTAACACATTAAAGCGAACGGAGCAAGTCTGTCTTTGAATAGTTTTCAAGTTAAAGAGTTCGGGTTACGGTCGCACGTCTGGGGAGAGTCGCACGTCGAAACGAAGTATTCTTCTACATCAACTCCCGCATCATCTCGTCGAGATCCTCTCGGCTGGGATGCAGCTGGTCTTGCGAGAGGCCGCAGAGGGGCTCCTCGCTTAGATCCAGGAAGTCCACGAAGGATTTTGCTACGGGATCAACGTACAAAAGACCAGTCAGGAATTCGTTCGCAGCGGCCGACTCGTGAAGGGTGCGCATTGCTCCAACCTTACTCATCGGGTCGTAGTCACGGTCCAACTTGCGCAGCCTGATGTGCGATCCGTCATGCATCTCGACCTCCCTGGCTTCACCTTCCGAATAGTCGATCGTCGGGATCGGATCGAAGTGGGGAATGAAGTCGATCTGGTGGAGGAGCTCTTCATGCTCCTTGGCCCACTTGTAGCTCTTGGTAGAGCCATCATGATTGTTGAAGGTGACACAGGGACTGATGATGTCCAACATGCTGGTCCCACTGTGGCTGAGACACCCTTTTAGTAGCGCTACCACCTGCTTCGGATCACCGGCAAAGGAGCGACCCACAAAAGTGCAGCCCATCTCGATTGCCAGCGAACAACAGTCAATCGCCGGCAGTTCGTTGCTGACTCCTGTCTTGAGCTTGGATCCTTGATCTGCCGTTGCCGAGAATTGCCCCTTGGTGAGGCCATAGACTCCATTGTTCTCAATGATGTAGATCATTGGGACATTTCTTCGAACCAGGTGACAAAACTGCCCCAGCCCAATCGACGCAGTGTCTCCATCTCCACTGACACCAATGCAGATGAGCTTGTGATTGGCCAGAATCGCTCCGGTTGCCAGAGAAGGCATCCGGCCATGAACACCGTTGAAGCCGTGAGAAGTGTTCATGAAGTAGGCAGGGGTCTTGCTGGCACAGCCGATCCCACTCATCTTGGCAACCTGGTAGGGGTTGACGCCTAACTCGTAGAAGCACCTGATGATCTGGTTGGTGATGCTGTCGTGACCGCATCCGGAACACAGGGTTGAAAGCTGTCCGGAGTAATCGGATCTGGACAAACCGATCCGATTTACATTCTTCTTCTTGGGCTGCTGCTCACCTACGGCCATTCCGTTATTCCCCTTTAGCCTTCCAGAGAAAGCACCTGCT
>JAKZYH010000595.1:0-16740 GCA_047514575.1 Acidobacteriota bacterium
CAAGGCCGGACTGATCGCTCTCATTGGACGTCCCAACGCCGGGAAGTCCACTCTGCTCAATCGGCTCATCGGCCAGGCTGTGTCCATCGTCAGCGACAAGCCCCAGACCACCCGGCATCGGATTCTGGGCGTGCGCACTACCTCCGACTGCCAGATGGTGTTCGTAGATACCCCCGGAGTGCACCGACCTGGACACCGTCTGAACGAGCGAATGATGGAGGCTGTCTATGAAGCCCTCAGGGAGGTACATGTGATCCTTCACATGGTGGACATGAGCGAGCGCTTCGGCAAGGGTGAGAAATACGTTGGTGATATGGTCCAACAGGCTCAGAAACCGACCTTACTCCTGTTGAACAAAGTGGACTTGATCAACAAAGGAAGGATTTTGCCCGTTCTCGATTTCTACCAGCAGGAGCGCGACTACCGAGAGATGATTCCCATCTCCGCAACTCAGGGTGACAACACAGAGGTGCTGCTGGAGAAGATTGCCGAGAACCTGCCGGAAGGGGACTTTCTGTACCCTTCCGAGTACGTGACAGATCAGCTGGAAAAGTCGATGGTGGGAGAGAGGATTCGAGAGAAGGTGCTCCAGAATACCAGGCAGGAGCTGCCTTACGCGAGTGCCGTGCTTCTCGAAGAGTTTGAGGAAGAAGAGCGAGACGACGGATTCGTTCGGATCACAGCTTCGATTATCGTCGAGAAGCCAGGTCAAAAGAGGATCGTGATCGGGCGGGGAGGGCAGATGATCAAGACGATTGGAACCCGATCCCGCAAGGACATCGAAAAGCTGCTGGGGGTAAGAAAAGTCTACCTCGAGCTCCAGGTGAGAGTGGTGCCCAACTGGCGCAACATGGAGAACCTGTTGGATCGGTTGGGATGATTCCGAAGACACGGGAACCCCTCCTGGAGACACCGCGCATCTGGACTAACGGCGCCTGTAAAGTGACACGGACCATTCCTCGGACAGGCTCGCCGGTGTTTCTCTCGCCGAATGACTTAGAGGCCTTTCACCTCAGCCTCCAGCGGACCACCTGGGCGGTGTACTCCCCGTTCACGGGGCGCCCTTGCTCATCCAGGGGTGCGTTACCCAGAGCGGTGACGATGGTGTCGTCGGGCAGGACCACACTGGCGCCATAACCGTGGCCCGGGCTCAGATGGTAGACCTCGGGCAGCCAGGTCTGGCCTTCGTCCCGGCTGACTCGGGCCCTTACGTCTCCTTCCGGATAGGGGTAGCGGTCTTCCACCACCAGTACCACGGTTCCATCCGACAGCTGGACCAGATGCCCATGAGCCTGGCCGAACTCGAGATCCATGGGCCCCCCTGGCTTACGCCAGATCGGCCGGAACCCCTTCCAACTCCGTCCCCCATCCTCCGAGTCCGATAGAAAGACGCGCTTTCCTACAGTGCCCTTCTGCATCTCCCTCTGGTTCCAGTCCTCGATCAGGTATTCGGGCTCGCTGGCCGGACGAGGTGACTCTGCCATACGCTGGTAGCGGATGGCCGCCAGCAGACCTCCCCCTTCCAGTTCCGCCAGGTTGGTTTCGGTACCCCATTCTTGCAGGGGATGTTTCTCGTCCCAGGTCTTCCCCCCATCGCTGGAACGAAAGACGTAGGTGGTGGGGGGTGGGGCCGAGCGATCCTGGGCATAGGCCTCTTGAGCCGCCAGGATCGTGGGCCAAAGTAGGGTGCCATCGCGGAGTTCCAGAAGGCAGTTCTGGTTTCCGCCCGCACGGGAGAAGGGAGAGAGTTTGTCCAGATGACTCCAGGGCTGCCACGATTCTCCCCCGTCGGTGCTCCGCACTAGAAAGTCGGTTTCTGGCTCGGTGGCCTGGTATCCCCAGAGAAGAGTCCCGTCTCCCAGCACACCAAAGGAATCGTAGTTCTCACCCTTCATGGGTGGATCCAGGGACTCGACGTCCAGCGTCCGGCTCTCCCAGCTTCGTCCACCATCCTGGGAAGAGAAGATTCTGGCATAGAGGGCCACATAGATGGCGCCATCTTCGCTCATCCCGATGGCCGGATCCCCTCGCCAGGGCATCTCGGGGTAGTCCAGGGGAACATATTCCGCGGGAAGGGCTCCCACCACCTGGCCATCCCGGCTGATCCGGATCTCCCCGTTGGGCTGGAAGGCCACTGTGATCCCCTTTCCCGCCCGGTCTTGACTCTCCGGTTCGGCCGGCGCCCCACATCCGAAGGCCAGCAGCAGGACCCACACGGAAACTGGGTAACGCGTCTTATTTCTCGCCATTTTCTTTTCACTCCTTGATACACATGGCCTTGAGGCCACCCCCACGACCAACGCCAACCACGAGTCGAATTCGATTCGACATTCTTCGAACACCTCGCTTGTACCTCAGAATTCTAATTTTCAGTCACATCTGTCAGCGCCAGTTGTTAACGTAAGCAACAATGCGGGAAATCATCGAGCAGCTGAATTTTTTTTCCGAGATTGGTGTGACCCATCTCAACTTGGACAAGACAATCCTTCCAGCGTCCCTGGAAGAGATCCGGGAGGAAATCGGTGACTGCACGCGATGCAAGCTTTCCCAGAAGCGTAAGAATATCGTTTTTGGGGTGGGCAGCTCCAGGGCAGACCTGATGTTTGTCGGTGAGGCCCCCGGCGCAGATGAGGACGCTCAAGGCATACCTTTCGTGGGTCGGGCCGGCCAACTCTTGACTCGTATCATCGAGTCCATCGGTCTCAGCCGCGATCAAGTGTACATAGCGAACATTTTGAAGTGCCGACCTCCTGGCAATCGGGACCCAGAAGCCGAGGAGGTGGAGACCTGCGAGGGATTCTTGTTTCAGCAGATCCAAAGTGTGTCTCCAAAAGTGATGGTCGCTCTGGGGAGGTATGCGGCCCAGACCCTGCTGCGGACCGAGACCCCAATCTCACGAATGCGGGGGCAGTTCTTTGAGTTTGCAGGAGGAGTTCTGATTCCGACCTACCATCCTGCCTATCTGCTGAGGAACCCGAGTGCGAAGCGACAGGTCTGGGAAGACATGAAGGCCGTCCGTGCCAAGCTGAAGGAATTGAACAGCTCCTACTACGGGGTGTAAGGCGCAGTTCGCGGACTCGACGCCATCGCGTTCGCCACAAACCCGTCACTAGATGTGTGACCTGGTACTAGGGCGAAAGCGGCTGTTCGATTGCGATCCATCCGCACGCTGTCTGTAAGATCGGGTGCCGACTATCACAGTTTAATGGCCCTGGGATTGGGGTGTCACCAAACCCGTAACTTGTAACCTGTAACTTGCAACCTGTAACCTGCCCTGGTGAAGCCCGGCTCCTTCCCTATCAATTCCGATTTGAGTAAGCCAGTGGGAGGCAGACTGGCTCAAGTTGCGGTTCCAATTCCTGTCTTCCAGAGTTTTTCCTATTCGATCCCGGAGTCCATGCAGGCGGCTCCACCGGTTCCAGGCTGCCGTGTGCTGGTGCCTTTTGGAAATCGATCCCTCACCGGGATGGTCGTTTCCCTGGAGCAGGGAGAGGTTGCCCCCGGTATCAAGGAGATCAGCGAGGTTCTAGACCGCGAGCCTGTCCTCTCGCCCACCCTGCTGGAGCTAGCTGGTTGGATGACCCGTTATTACCTTGGCCCACTCGGAGAAGTGCTTCGGACAATGCTGCCGCCGGGGCTGCTTAGCCGGAATGCAGCTTCCAACCGCTTCTCCAGAAAGGGAGAGTGGCCGCTAAAGAAGCAGCTGGCCATCCAGGAGGTCCGTCCGCAGGAAACCGGCTTGACCCCTAGGCAGGAGTCTGTGGTTGAGGCGCTGTGTAATCGAGATCTACCTGTATTACTCACCCATTTCAGCCGTGAGACCGGGTGCAGTGCCAGCCTCCTCAAGAACCTTGCGGCAAGAGGGGTACTGAGAATTGGAGAGGTACAGGTGAGTCGCTCGCCCTGGGCAAGTCAACCTAGACCCTCGAGTTCCACCCGGCACCGCCTCACCGAGGACCAGCAGCAAATCAGCAACGCCATCCGGGACCGTTTGGAGCAAGGCGGCTTCAACAGCATGCTGATTCATGGAATCACGGGAAGCGGCAAGACTGAGATCTATCTGAATGCCATCGCCCTGGCGTTGGAACAGCGCCGATCGGCCTTGGCCCTGGTACCGGAGATAGGCCTGACCCCCCAGATCTCGGCTCAGTTTCGGGGGTGGTTCGGCGACCAGGTTGCGATCTTGCATAGTCAGCTATCGGAAGGAGAGCGTTTCGACGAATGGTTCAGGATCCGACAGGGTAAAGCCCGGGTAGTTATCGGAACCCGGTCGGCGGTTTTTGCTCCCTTGCCCGATCTGGGAATCGTCATCATCGATGAAGAGCATGACTCATCCTATAAACAAGAGGAGCTGCCACGCTATCACGCCCGAGACACAGCCTTGAAAAGAGGCCAACTCGAAGGGGCTCTGGTGGTACTGGGCAGCGCGACGCCGCAGCTGGAGACCTACTATGCTTCGGTACAGAAAGGACGTCCCCAGTATCAGGTCCTTTCCTCCCGTATCCAGGACCGCTCCTTACCTCGAGTTCACATCGTCGACATGCGGATCGAGTTTGAACGACACGGTAAAGCCCAGGTGATTTCCGATCTGCTCCAGGAACAGCTCGAGCAGCGGATGAGTCGAGGGGAACAGGCTTTGATCTTGTTGAATCGCCGGGGCTATTCAGCGGCTCTCCTTTGTCGCAGCTGTGGTGCCACCGAGCTCTGTGGGAATTGTAGTATCAGTCTGACCTACCATCAGGGGCTTAGCCGGATCCTCTGTCACTACTGCGGTCATTCCCGTCCCGTACCCGATCGCTGTACCCAGTGCGGTAAGCAGTACATCTATTTTATCGGTGAGGGAACCGAGAAGGTCCAAGGGCTTTTACAGCAGCAGCTCCCCGATGCAGTGATTGATCGAATGGACCGGGATGCGGTGCGGAGAAAGGGCAGCATGCAGCGTATCTTGGAACGCTTTCGCGCCGGGAAAACCGATATTCTGGTCGGCACCCAGATGATCGCCAAGGGACACCATTTCCCGAAGGTGACCCTGGTGGGAGTTCTCTCGGCAGATCAGGGATTGAGGCTCCCCGATTTTCGGGCCGCCGAAAGAACCTTCCAGCTCCTGACCCAGGTTGCTGGAAGGGCGGGGAGAGGAGATCGAGAAGGAGAGGTCGTCGTGCAGACCTTCTACCCCAACCACTACAGTTTGAAGTCTTCTCATCTGCAGGACTACTCGACTTTTTTTCAAAGAGAGATCCAGTTTCGTCGTCGATTCCAGTATCCCCCTTTTTCTGCCTTGGTGAACTTGCTGGTTCAGGATCGAGACCGGCAGAAGGCAAGCCGACTTGCCACCCAACTCTGCAGCTTGCTGATCCATCATCGAAAGACTTGTTCAACCGCTGATCGGATGCGGGTCCTAGGCCCAGCTCCGGCCGCTCTGGAGCGGCTCAAGGGGCAGTATCGGTTTCAGATCCTGATCAAGACGATCCGGCGTCGGGAAGCGCACGAGGTGATTCGTCGTAGTCTGGCCAGTCTCAGAGAGAAAAAGTGGAACCTGAGCAAGGTATCGGTCGACGTCGATCCCATCACTCTGATTTGAGACTTTTCTAGTGAGCAGTGAGCAGGACTTAGTCTTGGAGAAGATCGAGATCGAGCAGCGGGCCCTTCAGGACATGATCGCTCAGGCTCAGGCTGAGTATCCGCTGGAGTGCTGTGGTCTTCTCTCAGGAATCGATCTGCTGATCGATGAAGTTACGCCGACAGCCAATCTGAAACGGAGTCCCTGCGAGTTTTTCATCGCACCTGAGGAGCTATTCGCTTTCATGCGCAGGGTGCGTTCCGAGTCCAGGCAATTTCTAGGTATCTACCATTCCCACATCAGTTCTCCGGCTTTCCCCTCAAAGCGCGACGTTGCTGAGTTTCACTACCAGGACGTCAGCTACTGGATCGTTTCACTGGAGGAACCGTCACCCGAGGTACGCTGTTTCGTCTGGAGAGAATCGGGATTCAGCGAGATCAGATTCAAGACCAGGAGGACGGGTTCTTGACCCCCTACAGAACCGGCGCCATTCAGACGCTCCGACCTGCGACGAATCCCTGAAGTTTTAGCTTGGCGTTACTTCCGGTATACAATAGACCGGTCGAGAACATGAGCCAAATACCTGACATTCCGCCCAGAGAATCCAGTCCCGAGAACAGTGACGTCTTTGCCACGGTACGGGGTTGGGCACCGCAGGAAGTCCTGGAATTCCTGGATCAGGTGCTGCTCTTTTTCCCCGATGACTTCAAATATCGCATCAAGCAGGTCATCGACTCTCTTCCGGCGGAGGCCGATAATCTTGACAAGGTCCTGGAGCTGGTTCGCGTGCAGTGGCAGGACCTGCAATCGGATGAGCATTTCCGGATAGCAGTAGCCGGCCTTCCGCGTGCTGGCAAGTCTTCCCTTGTGAGAATGATCACTGCCAAGCAGCCCGCAGGGTCGGATCCCATTTTCGTGCCGGTCAACCTCCCGGGTCTACAGGAGTTCGTGGGATACGAATCAGCACAGAGTCTGCCGTCTGAGCTTCAGGAAGTGGATATGGTTCTGTTGGTTCTAGATGGACGATTCGAACTCTCAGAATCGACTCGGGATCTCCATCGCAGACTTCAGAACTGTGGTAAGCCCGTATTGGTCGTCCTCAACAAGATCGATTTGACTGAACGTCCCGGCGAGGCTCTGAAAGAGGCCAAGCGGCTACTGGCGACCACAGTCTTTCCGGCGTCGATTCGAAAGCCGGGAACGGTTCGAAGGTTACTCAAGGCGATCGTTGCAAGCGACCCGAAGTGCCTCTACGTCCTGACCCGCAACCTGCCCGATTTCCGCCGCAGTATTTGTGATGCGACGATCACCCAGTCCGCGCTCGCGAGCGGTATCGTGGGAGCCATTCCCATTCCCGTCAGTGACCTCCTACCGGTGGCTGCTATTCAGACCGCAATGCTCTTGAAGGTAGCGAGGGCTTTCGGTTATCCGCTAAGTCACGAAAGGGCTCGAGAGCTGCTTCCTATGCTTGCTGCCGGTGTTGTCGTTCGAGAAGGGGGATATCGGCTGCGCCAGAAATTTCCACGACAAGAGCGGCTGATCTCAGTTTCGGTTGCAGGTATCTGGACCTTCCTGATAGGACAATTCATGGTGCGATATTTTGAGCAGCTGTCTCGATTGGCGGAAAAACGAGAATCAGTTGTAGTCCCGCTGAGGTGAGGCTGTCGATACTGAAGAGGGGGCGCTCCACGGGAGCGTGGCCGGCGGATTGAAACCGATGGGGAAAGGTGAATGAAGGACGACAGAACTGCGGTCCAGCGCTCTGAGGATATGGTCCAGGCTGACCTCTACGAGGACTTATTGAACCGGTATGAGCGGGTTCTCGTATTCGCTGGTCAACTTCAGGAAAAGGCAAGACAGCAGAAACTGTTATCCGATCAGAATCAGTCCCTCGAGGGAGACGTGAAGCGCCTGAACCGTTTGGTCGACGTCGAGAGATCATACGTGCGCCTGCTGGAGGGTGCTCTGGCATCGCTGGGAGTCCTCAAAGGGGATCCCGTTGTTTCCGAGCCCGAACCAGTCGAAGCAGGCTTCGACCAGGATCCGGACGATGGAAGTGATCAGACTGAGGAGGCAGCTCCGGGCGACGAGCACCAGCAGTAGCTAGCCTTTGCCTTTGCCTCTGCCTCCCCATACTTCATCTATTGATCCATATCAGGGAACTTCACCAACTTCTTGAGCCCCAACACGATTCAAGATAGTGGTCTGCTCGCCGGCTGTAGTCGGCCATCCAGGCAGTGTTAAAACGTCGCGGGGTTTCAGGGAATAATTCTTGAAGGGTAAGTCAAAGGCAAAGGCGCCGAAGACCGAAAACCCTCTTGCGAACCGGACGGCCCCTGATATAGATTGGGTCATGCGCTTCGTGGGCGTGATCCCGGCCCGTTACGCTTCTTCTCGGTTGCCCGGAAAACCTCTCATCGAAATCGCTGGAAAGCCCTTGGTTCAGTGGACCTACGAGCAGGCTAGCAAGGCTCGCTGTCTGCACCAGGTGATCGTGGCCACTGACGACGAGAGGATCTCTAACTCAGTCCAGTCGTGGGGTGGAGAGGTCATGATGACGCGCAGCGATCACCTCAGTGGCACGGATCGGGTGGTCGAAGTCGCACAGGCTGTCCAAGCCGATGCGTTCCTCAATCTGCAGTGCGACGAGCCCCAGATTGCGCCCGAGACGATCTGTTGTGTATGTGAAGGTTTAGAGCAGGATCCCGATGTTGAAGTATCCACGGCAAGGGTTCCCATCCTCGACCTCGAGTCGGCCAACGATCCCCACGCCGTCAAGGTGGTTGTCGACCGTCGGAACCGGGCTCTCTATTTCTCACGCTCTCGGATTCCCTACAGCCAGGACAACGAGCTGTCCTGCTTCAAGCACCTGGGTATCTACGCCTACCGGCGAAGCTTCCTGCTCGCTCTCTCACCGCAGCGTTCCCTGTTGGAGCGCCTGGAGAAGTTAGAGCAGCTCAGGTGGCTGGAGAATGGAGTTCGGATCCATGTGGCGACGGTCGAAGAAGATAGTATCGGCGTCGATACCGGGGAAGATCTCGAACGTGTCAGACCTCTTTTGGAGAATACCGCAAAAGTCAAAATCGTTAGTCAGGGGAAGGGAAGATAAGCATGGCAACAAAGTTCATTTTCGTCACCGGTGGAGTTCTCAGTTCTTTGGGAAAAGGGTTGTCGGCAGCATCGATTGGATGCCTGCTCGAAGCCAGAGGACTGAAGGTCACGTTGCTGAAATTGGACCCCTACCTCAATGTGGACCCGGGAACCATGAGTCCCTTCCAGCACGGTGAAGTGTTCGTAACCGACGATGGTGCCGAGACGGATCTCGATCTGGGCCACTACGAGCGGTTTACCAACGCGAAGATGACAAAGGAGAACAACTCCACCACCGGACGGATCTATCAGACGGTGATCGAGAAGGAGCGACAGGGAGAATACCTGGGTAAGACCGTGCAGGTCATCCCCCATGTCACAAACGAGATCAAGGCAACTATAAAGCGGTTGGCGGATGCCGAGGTCGTGATCGTGGAGATCGGCGGTACCGTGGGTGACATTGAGAGCCTGCCTTTCCTAGAAGCGATCCGGCAAATGCGGAACGATGTGGGGAGAGAAAACTCGCTTTTCATCCACTTGACGCTGGTTCCCTTCGTTGGCCCGACGCGAGAGCTCAAGACCAAACCGACCCAGCATTCGGTTCGGGAACTTCGAGCCATCGGTATTCAAGCTGACATCCTGCTTTGCCGGACCGACAAGTTTCTTTCCAAGGAACTCAAGGAGAAGATCTCCCTCTTCTGCAA
Organism: Acidobacteriota bacterium; assembly: GCA_047514575.1. Classification (GTDB taxonomy): domain Bacteria; phylum Acidobacteriota; class UBA6911; order RPQK01; family JAJDTT01; genus CAUZIZ01. The sequence goes on from JAKZYH010000595.1 coordinate 9,355, forward strand.
TGTGCCTTCAGAGGCCGTAATCACCGCCAAGGACGTGGAGAGCATCTATGAGGTTCCCGCGAATTTTCAGGCCGAGGGCCTGAACTCGATCATTGCTGCACAGTTGAAGTTGCCGGAGCATCCGACGGATCTGGAAGAGTGGAAGGGATTGGTGGCTAGTATCCAGCAACCGGAAGAGGAGGTCACCGTCGGAGTCATCGGCAAGTATGTCGGGTATGAGGATTCCTATAAGAGTCTCAGCGAGGCTCTCTTGCACGGTGGTCTTCCCCATCAGACCAAGGTGTGGCTGAAGTGGATCGAATCCGAGGGTCTGGTGGGCGAGGAGTGGGAAGAAAAGCTTCAGGATCTGGACGCGATCCTGGTGCCAGGGGGATTCGGTACCCGTGGGATCGAAGGAATGCTCAGTGCCATCCGCTATGCTCGGGTGAACAGCGTTCCCTATTTTGGTATCTGCCTGGGAATGCAGTGTCTGGTTATCGAGTTCGCCCGCAATGTCTGCTCACTAGAGGCGAACAGCTCTGAGTTTGATCCATCCGTATCCCATAAGATTTTCTACAAATTACGTGAGCTCCTGGGCGTCGAAGCGATGGGTGGAACCATGAGATTGGGGGCGTATCCCTGCCTGCTGGAGGAAGACTCTCTCGCCTTTCGGGTTTACGAGAACAGGGAGATCTCAGAACGCCACCGGCACCGCTATGAGTTCAATCGCGAGTACGAGGAACTCCTGGTCAGTTACGGCATGAAGATAGCCGGGAACTCTCCCGACCGAAACTTCGTCGAGATCGTTGAGCTTCCCGAGTATCCCTGGTTCCTGGGTTGCCAGTTTCACCCCGAGTTCAAGTCCAAGCCCCTTACACCCCATCCCCTGTTTGTCAGCTTTATCGGGGCCGCGCTGGATTACAAGCGTTCCAAGGCTACGGCCAGCGCTGAAGAGGTTCGCGTTGCGGATAAACCGCTGCACCAGCTGGTTGGGTCGGATGAATCTGGTTTCTGAGAACAGCGGAAAACAAATCCCAAGATACAAGGTACAAACAAGTTCCAAGTTCCAAATTCCAAACCGTGAATCTTCTTTGGGTACTCGCCTGATCGGTTCGACTCTGGTCTGCGAATTGGTGCTTGGGAATGGCGAAATCACGGTCTTTTTCAAGGTCCACTCTCTGGGTTCGTCGTGCTGGTCGATTCCTGGAAGAGACTGCACGGCCTAGCGTTTGGCTGAATGCCAGTTTCTTTCAGGCCACTAGAATACCCGAAGTAGCGGAAGCTTTGAAACGCGAGTCGCCGGTTGATCACCTGAAGAACGAAGAGCTGCCCCACCCTCAGTTCGCTTGATCCAACCCCCTTGATCCAACCCCCTTGATCCAACCGATTGATTCGGTGTTGGGCCGGTGATAGATTCAGCTCATTCGATCATAAAGAGGCTTGCAGCCGTCACATCCAATGTGAATACCAGACCTGGGAGGAGAGAATGTTTGGTCGCCGTGTTGATCAATCCCTAGAGAGCAATCGTCTGAAATTGGCCCGGACGCTTACTTCCGGAATCGTCGGTGCTCTTGTTGTCTTCGGAATGTTTCAAAGCCAGGCCACGGCTGGATCGACCACGACCATCTACAACAATGGCACTTCGCAGAACGAATGGTTGCCCATTCCTGGTAACCTCTCACCTCCACAGGAAATATTGGATTGGGCAACGTCCGGCGGCGGCGTGGTCACTTCCTTTCAATTCGGTTACTTCACCAATGCGGCGCAGCCAATCGACATCAACATACGGTTCTACTCAGGAACCGACGGGAACTCAGATGGCACTCTGGTCGCTGAATACAGTTTCACGGATTTGCCGGGTTTCGATCCCACGAAGCTTGGGCATTTCGTTGATCATGATGTTTCGGGCCAACCGTTTACCCTGCCGGCGGGGGCTTTTGGGTACAGCTACGAGATCATGGATCTGGGTACCGGGCCCATGCTTTCGACGGGGGACGTCGCGACGCCTGAAGTCCGCGTTGTGTCCGAGAATCGTAATTTCACTATTCTCGGTCCCCTCAATCAACCCCACATGGTGTTGCGAGGCAGCCCGCTCCCACCATTACCGATAGATTACACGGTCCTTTCCGACCCCTTGGTACAGGCGCAATCCAGCCTCAGATTCTCGACCCTGATTCCCGCTTTGAACCCGCCGCCAGTGGATCCATACTTCAATGCGGAATTCTTTATTGGCATCGAGACCAGTGATCCGATTGGTTTCATGATTCCGAGTCCAAGCCCTTTCCTCGTGATTCCCATCGATGGGACCACGGATCCGACCGAGAAAGAACGACTGAGCAACAAGTTTGGAACAGAACGAATCAGTCTTTGCACGGTGGGCACATGGAAGTGCGCCAAGATTGAATTTGGCGATGGATTCACGTTTCAGACCGAGCTGTTCGTCGACGGTTTTATCGCTGGCGACATCATCACCTGGTCCACTGGCGCGGCTGCTGACAACAGCGGCAGGACGGACAAGGGAGGTGCCGTAGGTGTGCTCACCGCTGACAAGAAGCTGCCCGTCCTGACGGAGGAGGACTTGAAGAAGGCCATCGAGCTGTTCAATGACGATACCGTCTTCGACGAGAAGACCATTGGTTTGGTCAGCGAGCGCTTTGGAATTCTGGAGCCGCTGCCGCCGGCCACGGGGAGCTACTGCTTCGATGAATTCGCTAGTTTCAGGTCAATCGGATCTCCGGTGGGCCCCACCCTGGACGGGACCGGTTGTCCTGCACCCTGCAGCGGCCTGGTCCTGGAAGGTGGGGGTGGCGGCATCAATGGCATCCGAATCGAGGGCTTCCCCAGCTACGCCGCGGAAATCCGGTCCGACGGTAACTCGATCACGAAAACGGAGATGCTCTCGAATGGAGCGGGTGGATTGCTGATCAGCGGCAGCAACAACGTGATTGGAGGCGCTACCAAGGACGGTAACCTCTTCGCCGACAATGGCGGGTCCGGGATCGTCGTCGAATCCGGCACCGGCAATTCAGTGCTTTCTGCCATGGGGACAAAAGGAGTGAGCCGGCATAACCGCTTCTCCAACAACGGCGGTCTGGCCATTGACCTTGGTGGGGACGGCGTAACGCCCAACGATTCCGGAGACGGAGATCCGGGGGCCAACAACCTGCAGAATTTTCCAGAGCTAACGGGTGTCACCACTGGAACTCAGACCAGGATACGAGGTAGCCTCAACAGCACGCCCAACGGCACCTTCACGCTTCAATTCTTCGCCAGCGATGCCTGCGACGGCTCCGGTAACGGCGAAGGGGCTTTCTTTTTGGATTCGATCTTCACGGCTACGGACGGCAGTGGCCAGGCGAGTTTTTCGCTCACTAGCGATACCGTTACCAACACTGGTCAAGTTGTCACGGCGACCGCAACCGATGAGAATGGCAATACTTCTGAGTTTTCGACCTGCTTCGCGATCACGACTTCCTTCAATCCTGCCTGGCTTTTTGGTGCCGGCAATCTATCCGGGTCTGAAGGCTCCAGTTTCGACGGAGTTGCGCTGACCAATTTTTCCGAGAGTGTCGCGGCCGACCTGAATCTGGAGGCCATTACGGCCAGTTCCTCGGGAGGCTTGCTCAGTCGATCGAGTCCTCAGGGAAACGGTGGTCAGACTACGTCCCTGACTCTCTTGGCTGGCGAACAGCGGGCGCGCCTGCGCAGTGAGTATTTTGCAGCTGACCCCACATTGCCCGCCTGGATCGAGGTGACGGGTGATACCTCGCAGATTGGGGCCTTCTCCCAGTTCGGCAGTCTGGATGGCTCCCAGCTAGATGGCGGTGTGGCCATAACCGAAGTCGTAAACAGCTTCAACTTTACCCGGGTCTTTGAGGGACCGAATGCTTTTCCGGGAGGCCAAGCGGCCTCGACCAGACTAAGTGTTCTCAATCCGAATGATGGGCCGGTAACCTTGACTCTGAGGCATCATTCTGTGGCTCAGAATGCGGAAGGGCTTCAGGGGGTCCTCCCGCTAGAAGTCACCCGTACCCTTCAGGGTCGCAGCCTCATCGATGAGACCGTCTCTCAGCTCTTTGGAATCGAGCTTAACGGTGGCCGAATCGAGGGAGAAGTCGTCGAAGGGGAGGGTGTCGTCGCTTTTGAAGTAATTCAGCTGACGGATCGAAACACCGTGCTGGGCCTGAACACCGCCCGAGGGAATCCCAACACCTTTGCCTACTCCGCTCAGCTGGCCAGCCAGCCCGGCCTCTCCACCAACGTGAACTTGATCAACACCGCTGGCGAGACCAGGAATCTGATCCTGACCGCGGTCAGGGAAGACGGCAGCCCGCAGGGCTCTGCCGGTCCATTTATTCTAGAGGCGGGTGGGCAGGTCAGTGCACGGGCGGATGTCCTCTTCGGGCAAATAGCAGAGGGCCTGTCCCCGGCAGGTTTCGAACTGGATTTCGTAGGGTCCCTGATCGTCGAAGCCGACGGTGATGGAGTGGTTGGAGACGTGATCTTCGGGGATGATGTCGACTTCCAGTACGCTGCCTCGCTGCCCCTCCAGACTCAAGTGTTTACCGAAGCCTTATTCAACCAGGTAGCCAACTTGCCGGGATTCTTTACCGGTCTGGCCTTCTTCTATCCCGGTGCGGCAGTCTCGGCCCTATCGCAGACCTCACCGCAGGGAGGGATTCCCAGTACCCAGATTACGATCCGAGTGTTTCGAGCTACTGGAGAGTTGACAGGAGTCGCCGTCCGGATATTGGCGGCCGGGGAGCGGCTCTCCAGGCTGCTTCCCGAATTGGTCCCGGAGTCGGCAGGCCAGGCCGGAGGCTACGTCCTGATCTCATCGACCGAAGGGATCATTGGCCAGATGCTCTATGGAGCTCTCGAGGGCCAATCCATCCAGCTCTTCTCGGCAGTGGTGCCCACCGTGATTCAATGACGATGGAGGAGCGACGAGGCCAAGTCCGGCAGTGCCGCGAACGACTTGACTTTTTCCTGGACGATCCGGCGCAGCCGGTGGCGGGGCAAAGCTGAATCGTCATAGGGAACTTGCACCTCCAGGTCGCCCAATAGTGCGAAAATTGAGGAAGCCTGAACTGCTACCCCGTTGATCGAAAAAGGTTTAGCTGGGCAGGCAAGTTGGCTTGGCCGGTTTCTAGGGGCTTTGCACCGGGATGGCAGTCTGGGTGATATAACCCAATTCGTTCCCAGGTCAGATCAACGGAGAGTGCCTCGATTCGCAGGCTCTCTCCCCAACCAAGAGGCGACCCGGTCGGAGCAACCAGATTCGTCGACGGGGGGAGATCCCACGAAGATCACCTTTAGACGAGGTTCACACCGATGGAGATCCAGAAAGTTCTCTTTCCGACAGACTTTTCTGACGCCGCCCAAGAGCATTGCCTCAGGGCTGGAGAGCGAAGCCCATTGTACTTCTAAACGATTGATTATAATCATGTTAATACTTGTTCTGAATAGCTCAATCGGACAATACTGTTCCAGTGTTGATGCTGCCCCTAGATGTGGGTGAAATCCCCCACTTATGCGCCCAACGAGAACTCAGGTAGACCCTGCTTTTCAGCAACGATTAGGGGGCGATTGGGGTCTATTGAGTCCGTTCAATCCTGGCCCGAAATCATTGCCAGCGTTCGCTTGAAGCACGACCTTCTGGTCCAGCTGGAGACTTGATTCCAATGAAGCGACCGAGCAGCGTTTCCGTGAAACCAAGTACAGGAGAGTCCTGGTGCTTGTGATCGCAGCAGCTACACCACAGGATCGCCTGAACTCATGGTCTCTCCCTGACTTGTTGTACCGGGTTGTGGCCTCGGCTGCCCCCATAGCTTCGACTCGTACCAGGAGAAGCCTGGGACAGGCCGCCCTGTTCTGTTTCTTCCTCTGCTCTTGCAAAGTCGATCCCGGAGCCGAAGAAGGAGTCGGTAACTACCGACTAGCTACGTTTTCCGCCGACGTAACCATCCCCCTGGGCCATCGTTGCATGGGAGTCCTGCCCACCAAAGCCCAGCGCATCGTGGATCCACTCGAGGCCCATGGATTCGTCCTGTTGGGGGCTGGAGCTCCTGTCGTGGTCACGGCCGTTGACTGGTGCGAAATCCGAAACCAGTCCTACGACGAGTGGAGGAATGTTCTGAGCCAGGCAGCCGGTACCACGCCGGAACGTGTCCTGGTTGCCTCGCTCCATCAGCACGACGCGCCCGTCGTAGACAGCGGAGCAGAGCAGCTATTGGAAGAGGTCGGCTTGGCAGGTGAGCTTTACGACCGGGACTTTCACGCCGGCTCCCTGAGGAGAGTCAGCGACGCCCTGTCAGCTGGCCTGACAAGGGCGGTGCCGGTGAGCCATCTCGGTATGGGACAAGCCCGGGTGGAGAAAGTGGCGTCCAATCGCCACATGGTTCTACCGGACGGTCGGGTCAGCTTCAGCCGGAGTAGCCGTAGCGGAGGAGATCCCTTCCTTGGGAAAGCACCGGAGGGGCTCATCGACCCCTTCTTGAAGACGCTCTCATTCTGGAGCGGGGAAACGCCGGTTCTAGCGCTCCATGCCTATGCAACGCATCCCATGAGCCATTACGGCCGAGGCCAGGTTTCCTGGGACTTTGTGGGAATGGCGCGAGAGCGGCGTCGCCGGGACGACGATTCGGTCCACCAGATCTACGTCAGCGGCTGCAGCGGAGATGTCACGGCAGGGAAGCATAACGATGGCTCTCCGGACAACCGCGCCGTCCTGGCCGATCGGCTCTATCAGGCCATGCTGCAAGCCTGGAACAACACGAGACGTCTGCCGCTGGGGCAGATCGCCTTCCGGAGTGCCAAGTTGGAGCTGGAGTTTCACCCTGGCCCCGACCTGACGGCGAAGGCGCTGGAGTCTGTCCTGAGGGACCGGGAACGCACGGTGGAGGATCGGATCCTGGCCGCCATGGGTCTCTCCAGTCGCCAGCGGGTAGCCGCAGGACGGGCGATCGATCTACCCGTCATCGATTTCGGCCCGGCCCAGGTCGTGCTGTTCCCCGGAGAGAGTTTCGTGGGTTATCAGCTCATGGCCCAGGAAATGCTTCCCGACTCATTTGTCCTTTCTATCGGATACGGCGAATGCTGGCCGGGTTACATCCCTACCGAGGATGCCTTTCGGGACGGCTTCGAGGACAAGTGGCTCTGGGTCGCACCCGGCTCCGAGACCCGAATCCGGACCGTCCTTCAGCGGGTTCTCCTTCCCGGAAGTGCGCCTTGAGTTGATCTTTACTGGCTCCGCGCCAGGACTGCCTGAAAGACCGGGTTGTCAAGAAACGGGCTTTCGCTGCTGACATCCGCTGTCCCCCAGTGGGTGGCGTAGCCGCGGCGCCAGCGCTTCGAATGGTTGCGATGTGAGGTGTGCAGGGTCTGGCAGTGATGGAGTACGACTCC
>JAKZYH010000596.1:0-12642 GCA_047514575.1 Acidobacteriota bacterium
GAGCTCCTTGGCGAGGAGATTCTCATCATGTCCTATCACTACGGGCGTTCTGAGCCGGGCCATCCAGGGATCAGCCTGCACACGGACGGAAAGCCCTACGGCTCGAACATCGATGGCTATGAGGGAAGTGTACCCATCATGGTGCGGGTCCTCTACTACCTGGATGACCTGACGGCGGACGTCTCACCGTTCCGAGTCGTACCCGGATCCCACCTCTGCCTGCACGCCGACGCGAACCCGTACAATAAATACGAAGCTCATCCAGAGGAAGTGGTGATTTCCGTGAAGGCCGGATCGGCCATGCTCATCAACGCCCACGTTTTCCATGGTAATTGCCCCAACACGGGGGATCGTTCCCGGGAAATGCTGGCGATTGCCTATCGACCGGCATGGGGAGGGCCGATCCAGGAGGTCCCGGCATGGGACCCTGCCGACTTGGCCAGGTTGCCGGACAGGGTCCGGGCCCTTTATGCCGATCGAAACACCCACAACTGGACCTTCGAGATCGAGAACAAGTCGCCCGACATGGCACGAGAGGCCCCTGGGATGAATCCGAGCCGGTGGTCCCGAACCTGACTGCGCCGACGGAAGGAGAACCTGAAATGAATGCCCGGTTTACGATCCGAACGGTAGCCAATCTCACGGTTCCAGCCACGGTACCTCCTGGGGAAACCTGCCGCTACGGGATCTGTTGTCCCTTTCAGGTCTCGCCAGATACGGCGGGACTCTTCTGTGGAGTACGGGGGGGTCGGGGATACGATTTCGAGGTGGGGACCGACGTAATCCTCTTCAAGGAGCCGTCCCAGATATCGGCGGAGCGGGCTATCGCCGTCTCTCGAAACCACGAAGCGGTGAATCCCAACTCCTCGCCACCCGGTCAGCCAGCCCTCATGGTCAAGTATCCGATTCGAGGTGGGTTCGTGCCGCTGGGAGCCAGACTTGAGGACGGGACGCCCCATCCCCACGCAGGCACGGGGTTTGGAGTCAGCATGGCCGTGGCGTGGACTGCGGACCAACGCAAGGAATATCCCATGGCCGAGAAGTACCACCACGTCGAGGTCTACCAACTGGCCTACGACGGGGTCGACTTCAAGGTGAGCAGGACCGACCACGTTCCTCCCGAGGAGATGGTGGAGGGAGCTCACCTCTTGAATCCGGGGGTCTGCACGGCTATCCCCGACGGAGAGGACCTGCTGCTCCCCATGGGGGAAGCCGTAGTCACAGACGCTCAGCGGGAGGGAGTTACTCGCTGGGCCCGGGGACGTGAGGGTTGGCGCCCAGTCGATTTTGTCCCGGTTCTTGAAACGCCTCGCGAGCAGCGTGTCTTTGAAGGCGAGGTGTGGCGAGGGGCGGGTGCAGGCCTGGAACCAGAGCCCAGCCTGGTGCGGGATCGAGACGGTAGTCTGCTCTTTTGTGCCCGAGGAGATGGGGAGCCCTTATACAACGACGTCCGGCTGTGGCGATCCCGGGACCAGGGCCAGAGCTGGACCCTGGTAGTGTATGCGCGAGGCGGCGTTGCTAGTGCTCCCCTCACGATCAACATCAGCCGGGATGCCACACCCTACATCGGCGCCAATCTGTACGATGTGCTGCAGGAGCAGCGAGTCGAGGGATTTGCCTATCCAAGGGACGCCCAGCAAAGGCCGCGTCTTGGCGGCTGGCTTCGCCACAAGCTGGCGCTGTGGGCTCTGGACAGCGAGGGTGAGGAACTGGAAGCTCCCTTTCAGGCCTGGGACTGCAAGGCCGAGTACGGGCCCGCTCCCAGCAAGGTAGCCTGGATAGTGGATCACCCTGTGTCCTATAACGTCCGACTGGGGGATGGAGGCTGGCACAATCTTCTGTGTACTCGAATCTGTGACATGGGAGAGGTCTGGAGCGGTTCCGGGCCGACGGAGCGATCCGGGACCCATATCCAGGAGGTCACCTCCGCGGGGGAGAGCCGGCCCACTTGGTCGTTTTGATGCTGGCCTTTGCCAATGGCTCATCCCCAATCGCGTTCTAACTGTTATACAGAGCGTCTTAAGTCTACGGTGACGTTTGCAGAGGGGGCTTGTGAGGCGAGATCAAGGCAGGAGGAGGAAGTCGATGCTTAGCCATCTTCGACGACGACCCACGCAGAGATCGTCCACACCCCCCCTCTGCCCTGCGGGTGGCGACGGGACGGGCCGATGGCTTTGTCGCTCCTCCTCTACGATACCAAGCATCGCCTCGTCGTCGCTTCGCGTCGAGACGCTTCGCGGACTCGACCCGTCGCGCTCGCCACAAACGTTACCGTAGGCTTAAGACGCTCTGTATAAAGTACAGGATGGAGTCCAGCGGAGAGGTTCGGAGCCGGACATTTCGGCTGGGTTGACGCCAGTTCCGTCGGCTTTGTTACTTTGGGATCGAATCCGAACCCAATCCTGTCGGAATGCATCAGATAGTGCAGAAAGGAACGGTGGAAGCTCATGGTGATGCAGATTGATTGGACCTCGGCGCTCCTGGTGATCAGCCTGATAGGCGGTTTGGTAGGAGGCATTCTACTGGCTTCGAAGTCTTCCCGAGAAGTGTCCTGGATCGATAAAGTAGAGCCACAGCGTAGCCGTGCGCGCTCCAGCTCCTCCTGAAAGATAGGGGAATTGCCGGGTCCGTCTGATCGGCCCGTCTACCTGCCTTTCCACCGGTTGCCTCTCCGCCGGTTGCCTTTCCAGAGCCAGGAGGAAAGGCTGAATCACAAACCACAGAACACCGAACATGCGAGCGCCGAAGTGTCTTGTTGCCTGGGTCTCAAGGTAGGACAAAGGCAAGGCGTTGGTGGGCAAGGACCAGGGCAAGGGCAGGGAAGTAGGTCCAGGGGTGGACTTGGCCTCGGCAGTCGAGGGAGATATCATGGTCCCTCAGCACAATCATCGCATGGCCAGCTCTGCACTTTCCGCCCAAATAGCGACACTTCAAGCCCAATGGGACCTGACCAGCCCGGATTTTGCCCAGGCTTTCGCCGAGGAATTCAAGGCTCAGATGCGAAGAGGTCTACGCAGTCAAAGGCCATCCTCACTGGCCATGATCGAAGCCTTCATCCCCAAGACCGCCGCCTTCAAGCCGGGCACTTACATGGGCCTCGATTTGAGTGGCACCAACTTCCGGGTTGTCCTACTCTCGATCGACGGTGACCAAAGAGTAGAGAGAGAACCCTCGATTGCCGTGTTTCGGATCCCTGCTGGGCTGAAACAGCCAAGCGGAGCGACGGTTGCCACCTCCGCAGCCTTGTTCGACTTCGTCGCCAGTCAGATCAAGATCTTCCTGAAGAACGAGGGTGAGTTCGGCAGGGATATCAGGGTTGGCTTCACCTTTGCTTTCCCGACCCGGATGACTGGAGTTTCCAGTGGTCTGCTGATGAAGTGGACCAAGACCTGGGATGTCCCAGATCTCGTAGGCTCCGACCCGGTAGAGGCTCTCGAGGCCGCACTCGAGAAAGTCGGGCTCGCTCAACTCAAAGTCAACGTTCTTCTCAATGACACGGTTGGAACTCTCGTTCTCGGGTACTTTGAGAATCGGAATACGCTGGCGGGCGGGATCCTGGGAACCGGGACCAACTTCGCCGCCTGGCTTGGGGAGATGGCTTTCAACTTCGAATGCGGTAATTTCGATTTCGGGTCTCTGGACCGAGAGATTCGCACGGCGGTGGATCGGGAACTGGACGTCGAATCACAGAGTCCAGGGGAGCAATTGCTGGAAAAGATGGTCTCAGGTCGATACCTGGGGGAGTTGATGCGCCGGCTCATGCGGCCCCATTTCGAGGCATTGTCCCTGCAGACACCGGACTCTATTGTCAGTGATGACTTATCGGATCTTCTGGCGGATTCAGGAGACTTTCCAGCAACCGGAGCTTTTTTCAACCGCCTGGGGGTTCAGAGCACAGAACTTGAAGATTGTCGGCTGGCAAGATCGATTGCTGCGGTTCTGATGAGACGCTCGGCTCAGATCAGTGCACTTGTAGTTTTTGCGCTTTTGGAGTATGTAGACTCGGCGTTGGAAAGAGAGCATGTCATCACCATCGACGGCTCACTCTTCGAGCATGCGCCTGGCTATCCGGAAACGATGAAGTCCCTTCTGGAGCGATTGCTTGGTGGGCGTGCCCCTCGGGTGCAGTTGAAGCTGGTCAAGGACGGCTCCGGCATCGGAGCGGCCCTTTCCTCGGCGGCGGTCGAGGCGAGCAACACCAGTTTTTGAACCAGTTACACGAACCGACTGGGTGCCTTTGGAGGAGAGCGGCAAGTGAGCCCTCGATTGACTATCTCAAGCAAGAGGCTGAAGCTCCTGTTCCTGGGACTCCTTGCTTTTTCGTTTGCCTATTCCTTTCAGCTCGACCGTCACCGCATGGTGGAGGAGAGTCCCCTGCTTCCTCCTCCTCTGGTGGATCCAGGCCCGGATGCGGCGACCCTTGATTTGACGATTCTGAGTCGAGACAGCGGAGAGCGGTTGAGTGCAACCGTCAGTGTGAACGGGGGAGCTCAAGAGCCTGAGGACGATCCCTATCGCCCTTACTCCCTCCGAAGAGCCGGCAACCGGCACAAGGGACCCATCCGTTTTCGCAAGCTGAATTACTACTTTTTCAGCGACGGATCCTTTTCGGTAAAGGTCCCTCCCGGGACCTGCACGGTCGAGATCCGAAAGGGCTACGAATACACGCCGACCCTGCAAACTTTTCACTTGGAAAAGGGCGAAACTCTAGCAGCGACCATCCACCTCAAACGCTGGATCGACATGGCCAAAGAGGGCTGGTACTCAGGCGACACCCACATCCACTTCGAGCGAGACGGGAACAACGACGGGGAGCTGTTGACGTTGACCTCCGCTCGCGATATCCGCTACGCCTTCAGCCTTTCGATGAACACCACGGGCTATGGCCTGGGTAAGGAGTTCGAGTCGTGGGGACAAGCCCACGGTTTGGGAGAGGAGTCGATTCGAAGAAAGGGCGTCTACCATCTGACTTCAGGCCAGGAGTACCGTGCAGGCCATCTGGGTCATGTGACCGTGTTGGCCCAGGAATACGTTGCTGCTTCGGGACCCTCTGAAAACGTCAACGAGTTGCCTTCCCTCGGCGTCATTGCCGATCAGGCTCACCAACTATCCGGATTCATCGGTCTCAACCATGGAGGTTACTTTCGCCGAGAAGCGGATGCTTTGGGTTTGACCGGTAAGATGGACTTTCTGGAGTTGCTGCAATTCGGAGGGTACCGAGGTCTGAGACTGGATGGGTGGTATGACCACCTCAATCTGGGTTACCGCTGGCCTATCGTTGGAGCATCGGACTTTCCCTACACCCGGGAGCTGGGAGATTGTGTCACCTATGTTCGATCGAACAAGGAACCCACTGTCAGAGAGTTCCTGGAGGCGGTTGCCGGGGGCCGGAGTTTCGCTACCAGTGGGCCGATGATCTTCTTGAAAGTGAACGAAAAAGGTCCGGGAGAGTTGATCGTCGCCGAGAGCGATACAATTGCACTCCAGGTGGAAGTACGCGTGCTAAGTCCTCTTTATCCAGCTCGAAATGTTGACCTTGTCTGGAACGGACGGGTGGTTTCGCGCCGCTTCGACCCAGTCGGCCGCTCTCGATGGGAGATTTCAGAGAGGCTCAAGGTCGAGCGTAGTGGGTGGTTGGCTGTCCGCGCCTACGAAGACACCGGGGCGGATGCTCACAGCAACCCGGTTTACGTTTCTTTGAAAGGGAAGCTACCCTTCGATGACGACGCCTGTGGCCAGATATTGGCACGGCTGGAGGGCTCGATTCGACTCAACCCCAATCAAGAGATGCAGGAGAAGTTGAAGGATCTGAAACAGCGTCTCGAACGCTATCGGGAAACTCGGGACGCTCGAGGACTGGCCCTGCCGTTGGATTCCCTATGACACAGAACACGGGTCCACGGCTGGTTTCGGCGATCTGGATCGTACGCATGATCTGTCTGGGTTTGCTGCTGCTGTCTTTCGTCTACTCGGTCCAGATCAGGCGAAAAGCCGAGATAAGCGAAGGGTATCCGGTCCCCTCGCCCAAGGTGGACCCAGGCCCCGACGCCGCAACGCTTCGCCTCACGATTGTTGATCGTGACAGCGGCCGGAAGATAAGCGCCACTGCCAGTGTTAACAGAGGAGCACAGGAACCTGATGGTGATCCCTACCAGGAGTACTCTCTCAGGAACGCCGGAAACGAGCGTCAGGGACCGAGCCGCTTCAGAGAGCTGGACTACTACTTCTATACCGATGGCACTTTCTCGGTAAGAGTGCCGCCCGGAATCTGTACGATAACCGTCGGTCGCGGCTACGAATACGACCCGGTGCAACGGGTGTTCCAGCTCGAGAAGAATGAGGTTGTTGAAGCGACCATCGCTCTTTCCCGCTGGATCGACATGGCAAAAGAAGGATGGTACTCCGGCGACACCCACCTCCACTTTGAGCGAACGGGAAGCAACGACGACACCCTGCTGACATTGACCTCCGCCAGAGACATCCGCTATGCCTTCAGTCTTTCAATGAACACGACGGGCTACGCCCTGGGAGGTGAGTTCGAGTCTTGGAGCCAGTCTCTGGGACTAGGGGAAGGGTCGACTCGGCGGAAGGGTCCGTATTTCCTCTCCTCGGGCCAGGAGTACCGCGCAGGCTCCCTGGGGCACGTGACCGTGGCGTTGGCAAAGGCTTACGTTCCCGCGTCAGGGCGCACCGGGGATGTGAACCAGGGGCCGTCCCTGGGCGTCATCGCGGACCAGGCCCATGAACTTTCCGGCTTCATCGGTTTGAATCATGGCGGCTACTACCGTATGGAAGCAGATGCCCTGGGTTTGGCCGGGAAGACGGATTTCCTGGAGCTCTTACAACTGGGAGGCTACCGTGGTCTGGGGTTGGACGGGTGGTACGATTTTCTGAACCTCGGCTACCGCTGGGCGATCGTAGGAGCTTCTGACTTTCCCTATTCGAGAGAGTTGGGCGGAAATCTGACCTATGTCTACTCGGAACGGGAACCGACGGTGAGAGAGTTCATGGAGGCCCTGGTCGCAGGCCGGAGCTTCGCTACCAGTGGACCCATGGTCTTTCTGGACGTGAATGGTCGGCGTCCCGGCGAGAAGATCGTTCTTGAACAGGAAGGGAAGGCCGAGCTTGATGTATCTGTGCGGGTGCTGAGTCCGCTGTACCCGGTGCGTTCCGTTGATTTGATCTGGAACGGCCGTGTCCTCTCTCGACAGTTCGACCCGAACGGGCGCTCCAGGTGGGAGGTTTCCGAGAGGTTGCGAGTAGAAGAGAGCGGCTGGCTCGCCGTCAGAGCCCACGGCGACGAAGGGACCGAAAGCCACACCAACCCGGTCTACGTCTACCTCGGAGGGAAGAGGCCCTTCGACGACGACGCCTGCGGCCAGATCCTGGCGCGACTACAGGGTTCGGCTCGAAGGATTACCCAGCCGGAGATTCGTCAGGAACTGATGCGGCTGGCGGCGAGCTTGTCCCATTATCGCGATACCAGGGAAAACCGGGGTCTGGGCCTGCCGGGAGTCCCCTAAGGGCTCTGTCAAGAATAACTTCGCAGAGTTGGCGTTCAGATTTGCGCTAGATTTGGTCGCGAACGATTGAGCGAAACCGCAGGCGTAGCCGGGCCTACGTTGAGGATTTCGCGATTGAGGAGCGGCCAAAGATGGGGTGAAGATGAGATGCCAGAATGTGAAGTTATCTTTGACAGAGCCCTAAGCTGCCGGTGGATAGGCTGGAGGTTGTAGTCCCCTTGGGATTGACCTCGCTCAGTTGTAAGACTCCGTCTTTTCCGTCCTTTCCGTCCTTTCTTGGGGACCCGGGACCAAGCAACCCGGCCGGGATCTCAGAGCGAACAGGTTTCTTCAGAGCTCGTAGGGGACACGAATGCCAGGGGAGTCCTCGGGAAAGTCCCTGGTGTTGCGGGTGACCAGGATCGAGCCCGCGTCACGAGCCGTGGCCCAGATGATCGCATCCGGGAGGCGGAGCCTTCTTAAGCGGCGGATTCGCACCGCCTCTTCAGCAATCTTCTTATCGATGGGGATCACCCGAAATCGGATGAGAAACTCGCGAATCACATCCTCGTCCTCAGGGCGGGAGCCCGCAAGCACCTCCATCCAGGTTATCTGGCTGATGCAAGGTTTTTCGTAGAGATCGAGTTCTAGCCGAGCCTGCTGGATACCGTTCAGGTAATCGATCAGGATGTTGGTGTCAAATATTGCCTTCACGAATCGTCTTGACGCGCCCACTCGCCGCGAATCTGGTCTTCATACACTAGTCCATCAAGGGCACGCTTCTTCCAGATGCCGAATGCATCGCGCAACCCGTCGCTAACCTGGCCGCGCGTGTAGACTCCAACCGCACGGCGAATCGCCTCAGCACGAGAAATGCCTTCACGGCGGCAAATCTCCGCGAGTTGTGCAAGTTGTTCTTCTGGAATCTCGACGATTGTTCTCATGACGTCATCATATGCCGATATCACATTCTCCGTCAATGTCTCGGCGGCTCACGAGTTTCAACGCTGGACCTGAGCTTTGATTGTGCGCTCTTCATCGGGACCGACACCGCTGGGCAGGCTTCCCAGACATGAATTCCCAATTCTTCAAGCCAGAATACTGCCAAATACAGCTTCCGAAACAGATTCTCAACTTTGCATTGACTGCCTGTGCTTTCCTGAGAGAGGATCACGGGGGACGCCGTTATGACCTATGAAGTTGCACTGCTTACTTTTGGTGTGATCCTGCTTCTGCTGAGATTGGTCGGTCGAGTCAAGGCGAAAGAGATTGACGTAGGAACCAGCAGTGCAATCGCACGATTGACCGTTGGTATCATCGGTGGGTTTCGACCAGATATCAAGCGAACGACGACTTCACGCGTTTCCGACTGAAACGGGTAGGGCACTGAGCGCGATCGATCGCCGGGAGAGACACCAGCATGCACATCGGCGCCACTATTTTCCCGACTGCCTACACAATTCGCGTGGACGAGCTGGCCCGGGAGCTGGAAGAACGGGGGTTCGAGTCGTTGTTCCTGCCCGAGCACACGCACATTCCCGCTAGCCGGAGAACCCCCTGGCCTCTTGGCGGACCCATAGCGAAAGAGTACGTCCATCTTATGGACCCCTTTGCCGCCCTTAGCTGCGCCGCAGCCGTGACTACACGTTTGCGTCTAGGGACCGGCATCTGTTTGCTCCCGGAGCATGATCCGATTGTGGTGGCCAAGACGATCGCGACGCTGGATGTGCTGTCCCGGGGCAGGTTCGAATTCGGTATCGGTGCGGGTTGGAACGCCGAGGAGATGGAGAACCATGGAACCGAGTTCGCGACTCGATTCGCAGTAATGTCGGACCGTGCCCGAGCGCTCAAGGTGATCTGGAGCCAGGAAGAAGCCACCTACCGCGGCGAGTTCACGAACTTCGACGCAATCTGGTCCTATCCCAAGCCGGTACAGACACCCCACCCGCCAATCCTGATTGGCGGGGAGAGTGATCACACGCTGCGACGCGTCGTGGACTTCGGAGATGGCTGGCTGCCTCGGTCCCGTATGATCGATCCCTTGGCGCGGCTGGGGACTCTCAGGGCTCTGGCCGAGGAAAGGGGCAGGGATCCCGAGAGTATTTCGGTCTCGATCTTTGGTGCCCAAGCCGAGGCTGCCACTCTCGAACGCTACGCAGAGGCGGGCATCAAGCGGGCGTTACTTCCGCTCCCTCCTCGGGACCGGGAACAAGTGCTGCCGTTGCTGGACAGCTATGCCAGGCTGATCTTGTAACCAGACAGGTCGATGCAGCGGTGGCGGGCGATTGCGCACGCCGGCAGGTGGTGGGTTGACGGTCACGCGGACGGTGACGATCACGGGTGGAACGATTGCTCCGATCGATCATGTGATCATGGACAATCTGCGTCATCCGACGTTCGTGACGATCGGTGAGATCAACACGCGATTCGCGGGATTCGGAGGAGCCTGGTGGGCAGCGGCCTCAGGATCCGGCGACTTCGAACGCTCCAGCGACCAACCCGAGTCCGTGAGACCTCGGATTTTGAGATCGTAAGAGCGACGGAAGGCCTCAGGTGCCTCCCCTTCCCCTGGGTCAAGACTCCGAACCTGTGTACTTAGCCAAGGCAATCAAGTCCATACTTGATTTCCTTCTGGTCCGCGCCAGGATTTAGATTAAATCGGACGCGGTCTGTAAGTCTTTGTTCTTCCGCTTACACTACCGGTCTCAACTTGTAAGTACAGTCGGATCTTGCCAAAGTAGGTTTCGTTATCTTTGGTAACGGGAGCGGGCTTCAGTAGGTCCACTAACATTTGCGTAAGAGGATTGGTTAGGGGAAAACATGAATCAGGAGCCATTCGATCTGATCCTGAGGGCAGGACGAGTCTTTTGTGCCGAGACGGGGCTTGATGGGCCTGGTGCGTTTGCGGTTCGGGGAGCAACCATCGCGGCCTCGGGACCGGATGTCTCGGGAGAGGCGAGGGAGACGCTCGATTTTCCAGGCGGTATCCTGCTGCCCGGTCTGGTAGACCTCCATACACATCCAGCGCCACTCGAATGGCGCTTTGGGATCGGCCCCGATGAGTACATGCTGGCGCGCGGCACTACGACCGCGATGTCCCAGGGCGACGCTGGGGCGTGGACCTGGCCTGACTACCGTAGCCGGATAATCGAGGGTTCTCAGACTCGTATACGCCTTGCCATCAGTCCAGCAGTGAAGGGGGAGCACGAAAATCGCGGTTGCTTCGAGGTGCTCGACGAGGTTGATGTCGACGCTTGCGTTGCAGCCATCGAAGAGGGCGGAGATCTCATCTGGGGCGTCGCCGCAAACTTGACGGCCAAGGCCTGTGGAGACAACGATCCCAGGGAAGTGATGCGTCGGACCCTGGCCGCAGCCGAGCGCACCCATCGTCCGATTCTCTACGGCGTTCGCCGGGAGCCGTCCGACTGGCTTCTGGCTGAGCAGCTGGAGCTGCTGCGCCCCGGGGATGTCTTCACCTATTGTTTCCAGGACGATGCCGAAAGCATTGTTTCCGATGGCCACATTGTAGATGAGGTGTGGAGGGCCCAGGAGCGCGGCATTGTCTTCGATGTCGGTCACGGGAAGGGTGAGAGTGACATGGGTGTGGCGGCCGTAGCGATCGAGGACGGTTTTCTGCCAGACACCGTCTCCACCGACGTGTTCAATAAACACCTCGGCTGGAATCCTCCCCACGACATGCCGCGGACGATTTCAAGGCTGATCGCGATCGGCATGCCGGAGAACGAAGCCTTGGTCCGTTCCACTCTGCGTCCGGCAGAAATACTGGGACTGAAAGGTGAAGTGGGCACCCTGGCCCGCGGGGCCTGCGCCGATTTGGTCGTCCTGCAGTGGAGCGAGGAGGCCGAGCCGTTGGTGGAGCTTGAGGGAGGCTTCCGTTCGGGCGCTTGTCTGAGCCCTCTGCTCACCGTTCGGGCCGGGAATCTGGTGCGACCCGTATAGCCCACACGGGTTGCCGAACGAGCATCCGTAGGAGGAACTCGAGATGCTACGGCAAGTGGCCACCCGCGGTCAGTTTTTGAAGCGGACAATGGTGTTTCCTCCTGCTGCGGCTGCCCTCACGGACCCGCCTCGCACAGAGACAGCCCTAGGGAGTCACCGGAATCGCTTCGTCCCGTCGCCAGTAGGGGGTTGAAAACGATGGAATCGAAGAGTGTTAGGGACCGAGTTGTAATCGTTACCGGCGCTGCCAGAGGAATCGGTCTTGCGATTGCCAAGCGGTTCGGAGTTGAAGGTTCCCTGGTTGTCGTCACTGATATCAATGCAGAGGGAGCAGGTTCGGTATCAGAATCGATAAACGCCACTGGGGGGCGCGCTATTGCGGTCGCCACAGATGTTTCTGATGAGGAACAGGTGAAGGCCCTGTTCGATCGGGCCCTCGAGCGTTATGGCACTGTGGATGTTCTGGTAAACAACGCAGCTCTAGTTGCTCCGAATAGGCATTTTCTGGAGGCTGACAAGGACTGGTGGGATAGCTTCTTAGCGGTTAACTTAACCGGAAGCTTCCTGTGTGGGTTAAGAGCTGCGCAGATCATGGCCCGTAATGGCAAGGGATCCATCATCAATCTGTCGTCTGGGGGCGCCACCAGGGCACATCGCGCCTTCGTTGCCTACGACGCGGCAAAAGGGGGAATCGAAGCGATGACGCGAGCGATGTCCCTTGACCTGGGGCCGTATGGGGTTCGCGTGAATGCACTCGTACCGGGTTCGATCGATTCCCAGGGCTACACTCTGGAAGAACGAAAACTGCGGGGCGTGAATATTCCGCTGGGCCGGATCGGCGAGCCAGACGACATGACGGGCGCTGCTGTCTTTCTCGCATCCGACGATGCGCGCTATATCACGGGCCAGCGCCTTGTGGTTGATGGCGGAATGCTCGCCCAGCAGCGTTCTGCGACTGTAGACATTTTCCCGACCAGCGAATTCCCCACGCTGGGTTGATGGGGGTCGAGAGCACTTAGTCTCCCTATCGGGGACGGTGAAACCCCTCGCCTTCAGGCGAAGCGAAGGTCCCCGAAGTCCCCAAAGGGGGGACGACAGGGGAAGTTCCAAGTGAAGGGAGATGCGCCACATTCAGTCTGTGACGTGGGTTTGGCCTCCAGGCCGAAGTAAGGCGGTCGAG
>JAKZYH010000597.1:0-6867 GCA_047514575.1 Acidobacteriota bacterium
CTAGGTAGTTATTGTAGACCCCGCCAAACAACGCGACCTTGGAATAGGTCTCCATGAGCTCCTCAGCGCACGAAGGGTCAGTGGTTCTTACAGGTCATGCCGGTGACATAGCAGGTATGGCAGGAGCTGTGGTAGAGGGAATGCAGTTTTGACTGTACCCGTCGGGATGTGCGCTATCGCCGCTAATAATGACCCCACTCCCCCACTTGATACCATCGTCGGACTGATAGAGAACGAAGCGACGGCTCCCTTCCCCAACCTGGCCCGACCGTCCTTGTACATAGTACTTGCCACCGATATAGGCGAGTTCCGGATCGCGAATCATCTTGTCCATGTAGGCACGCTTCTGTGGCTCCCAGGTGCGGCCCTCATCCCCACTGATGCAATAGTAGAAATTGTGCTCGTCCTTCTCGGTGTAGGCACCGCCCAGAAGGCGGCCATCTCCCATGATCGTCATTGTGCCGTACCATTTGTCGTCGTCCCGCGTCAGCGCGCTTCTCTTGTGCCAGGTGTGTCCGTCATCCTTGCTGACGTACAGGACATGGGGGCCGGCGCTGCTGTCGATCATGACGTAGTTGGTCTCGCCTGTCACCGCCGTCGAACAGGGATAACCGGAGAAATCACCATCCAGGGTCTCGTAATCCGTCCAGGTAGCGCCATCGTCGTAGCTTCTGATGGTACCGAGCTTGGTCGAAGGGTCGTGGTCGTAGATCACGGCATCGTCGATTCGTTCGCCCTGAATGGCCTCTTTCTGTGCCAAGAGACCCTGTACGTTCTGCAGGCAGGTCCAGCCAACCAGAAATGTGAAAGTGGCAACAGCACCCATTCGCTTCATTGTCATCTTCTCTCCTTTCCCCTCGGTCCTTTTCCCAGTGAGACTACCCTCTCCCGCAGACAGATTTCAACTGGAGCCACCCCAGAGTCGCCGTTCCGGGATCCTCAGCACGCCGAGTTGGGCTGTGGTGGCTAGTCGACTGTTACGTGACAGAGCTCAGTGAGTACGAATGGCGGGTTGTGAAGCGAGACGTCGGAGAGTCGGTCTGCGACGTAGCTCTGGTCTCCAGGCCGAAGTAAAGTCGTCGAGCGTCGCTCGACCCACGGCGGCCTGGAGGCCACCGCCACGACGAGGACCAGCCATGTAGTCGAAGTCGGCGTGCCGACTGATTCGTGCCCTCAATTGGTGGAGTCGGACGAACTACTTTACTCGGAGGCTTTGTCCTGCTCGGTCGAGGAATCGTCTTCGGACTCGACGGAGAAGTCCATGAGCTCGACGGGGAGGCCGTCGGCCAGGTTGATAATGCACACGTTCGCCCCGTTAGCGTTAGTCCACATCCAACTGCAGGTTCGAGTCGGTGGCGGGCTGTTGGTCATCGCGCTGGCGATGAACTTGATGGTGTAGCCCGCAATTATGGTGCCCGCTGTCGTGTGATTGCATGCGATGACATTGTTCATGACAGTCATGGTCGTGGTCGACATAGCAAACGCATTAAAGGTTTTGGTGCACTTCTTGACGCCCGCCATCACCGTACAGTTGACACCCGCGGTACAGAGCATTACTTGGGCCTTGACCGGTACAGCTGGCAGCAAGAGTAGACAAAGCACAAACAAGGCGGGGATTCTCTTCAGCATTTTCACCATCGCAGAATACCTTTTTCTTTCCGGAACTCCAATCATCACCATTACTAAGAAAATAAACTCGTCTACAGGCCTAACACAATAAGGACACGAGGCCCATCTTTTTTTTGGGGTGCCCAGAAAATCGATCCAGACCTGCCTGACCCTGGTCACGCCAGGTCAGAAAGAGGTCACCCTGTTGAGGATCGTCACTCATGCCCCTCCTGTGCTGGCTGATGCCAGTTCTTGCCACAAAGCCGGAAGTCTGGCCAGGGCTTCTCGGGGTAGTGATCCGCGCGAGACACTGGCAGCGGCCTGCTCCAGGTGACTCAAAGAGGAGAAACCCAGCACCAGGGTCGAAACGGATATCTGGCCGATGCAGAAGCGCAGAGCCGCTTCCACCAGGTTTTCGGCCCATCCTTCCCGAACCAGGGCACGGAAAATCCGAGCGTGCTCGACATCGGTGGCGTAGCCCTGTGCAGAGGTAATGGGATTGTCCCGTTTCAGGCTGACGGGGTGACGCTCGACGGTGTCGGTCAGGGCACCGGCCGCGAGAGCCCGGATGACTAGGCTGGTCCAGGCACAGCGACTGAGGAGGACTTCCGAAGATTCCACGATAGGTATGCAGCTCGTCCAGGACAACGTATCGAAGGTTCTGAAACAGATGGATCCTCTTCGGATAATGAGGCAGGATCGCCGAGTGCAGCATGTCGGGATTAGTGAGAATGATCCGGGCCTCCAGACGAATCTCCCTGCGCTGGTCGGCAGGAGTATCCCCATCGTAGGTCTGGACTCCAATCGGGGCTCCTATGGCCGCGATCAGCTCTCGGAGCTCGGCCAGCTGATCCTGGGCCAGAGCCTTGGTCGGAAACAGGTATAGAGCCCGGTGCTCGGGATTGCGCAACAGATCTTCCAGAACCGGCAGGTTGTAGCAGAGCGTCTTGCCGGAGGCGGTGGGCGTGACCACCACCGTATTCTGATTTCGCCTCTTGCCTGGAGACTCTTGAAGCTCTGGAGGGCCTTCTCAACCGACATCATGCTCACCTGTGGGGCCGGGCAAAATACCACAGGGGCGTGACGATTCCGGTCTGGCTTCTCCCCGGGGCCAAGCGTCTCCGGATGGACGTCTGCGTCGAGCATTGACGCGGGATGGAGGTCTCGATCAGGGCATTGCTACTGCAGCCCCCCACAAGCGGCAGAATCTTACCGGATCGGAGCCTGGCCCTCGATGGCGGAGAGAAAACGGGAGTCGAAATCGCCGAAGAGAGCGAAAACGACTACCGGTTGATCGCTGAGGATCTTGAGGTGACCCTTGACCTGCTCGAAACCAGACCCGAAGAAAGTAGCCCCGTTGAGAACGTCCACCACACGATGATCCGGTTCCAACACAAAGGTCTGTTCCGCGGTCTGGTCCCCCTGTTCCGAGAAAGCCTTCACGGTGACCTGAGCCGCGATGGCTTCAGCGTTGAGAATTGACACTCCAGTAAACATTCTCAGGGCCGCAGATTGGGCGACGTGAAGCAGGAGCGTCTCCTTTCGACCCTCTTGAATCATAGGCAGTGAAGAACGGAATCGGCCGCCGTTGCCGCTGAAGCTGACGGTACCCACCAGGTTCCCTGGCTGCTGGATCCAATAGCGATTCAGCTTTCCTGCGCTTGCCTTAAGCTTGAGATGACCCGTGATGATCTGGTTCTGGTCAAGTCCATTCGGGACCAGATTCAGAAGATCTCGTGCTTCCGCGACGAACAACTCTTTGGGCTGAATTGGGACCTCTGCGTAACCCAGTTCGTTGGAGTCGTCATCGTAGGCCCAGATCTCGAGCAGAGTCTGGAGGGTTCCCACGTTCAGCAGCCGAATCTCGGTTCCACCTCCGTGGTTGTCGACGAAGAGATGAGGCACCAGAAGGTAACGGGTTTCCACTCCGGGCTGAGCTGCCATGGCGGAGAAACTCTCCTCTCGCGCCAGGAACTCAACTCCGCTCAGGAGAATGCTGCTTTCGACTTCCACGTAGCCTTCGCTGATCTCCAGGGTTTCGTCAAAAATCTCGTCCAGTGTCCCGACCACCGATCCAAAACCGGCTATGGGGACCGAGGTCTCGCGATCCAGGGTCCCGTCGGTTCGGTAAAGGCGAAGTGCCACCGCCGGATCACCTGGCTCTCGCGAGTTGAAAAGAAAGATCAGCGTGGTATCGTCCCCTTCAAGTTGCCGGGCGATGGGGAAGTACAGCAGTTTGGATTCGTTGAGCGTTCCACCGATGCCGTCCAGTCGCCTCGAATCGAAATCTCCAACCATGAAGGAGCTTTGAATGGGTCCGCTGCTCCCTCGCGCCACGATGGCAACTGTCTCTGCTTCCGAACCCACGATTTCTCGGGTCAGGAAAGCCTTCTGTCCCTGGGCCGGCAGGGGCTCGTTGAAGGGAATACCGATCTGTTCCCTCCCGCTCAGATCTCGTCCGGAGACGGTGATCTGATTTGAACGCGGGTTGAGGTTGGCAATGGTCACGCCGATGAAGGTGTTCTGAAATCGCTGGTGGGTAGTGTTCACACCAGCGGGAAGGACAATCGAGTTCAAGTGCAGGGGCTTGACCAGAAATCGAACGCTTACCACGACCGGCTCGACCCCATCGCTAACCGACAGCTCCAACAACAATTCTGCTTCGACTTCGACCATTGGTGCGATCAGGGTCGCAGAAAGCTGATCGGCCTGCTGGATCTCAGTCGGGGGCCCCGAGACCTGAGACCACTGGTAGGTCAGCGAGTCTCCGTCCGGATCATGGGCTGAAGCGGTCAGTCCTACGACCTCTAGGGAATTCACCGTCTGATCGACTAGCGGACTGACCACTGGAAGATGGTTGTTCTCGACCGTGACCTGAACCTGATCTGCTGCCGCGCCCCCCTTGCCATCTTGGACTGTCAATTCAAATGCCAGGTGGGTAGTCCCATACACGCTCGGGGCAACAAAACTCCCTCCTGGTTTGTCAGAGTGAATGAGGGCCACACTTCGCCCCGAGATTTGTGACCAGGCGAAGGTCAACTCATCGCCGTCAGGGTCAGATGCCACTCCTCCGAGAGTCACGGCTTGCTTCTCCTTGACCAGCTGATCGGGTCCTGCCTCTACCACTGGGTTTTGGTTTTCGGCCACTCCTCTGCGGATGAACCAGACTTCCACCATGATGGAGTTGGAATCGTTGAACACCGCCCCCGGGTCGGTGGCGTCTACACCCAGACTGACCCGAGCCACCATTGGAGCACGGCGGTTAGTCGGCAAGCTTTTCCAGCTGAGAATCGTAATCGAGGGTCGAGGTCCGTTGCAGCCAACACAGAAGACCCCCAATGCCTTGGGGGGAGTAACGGGGAAGGTTGTCTGGGGGTTGGCTCCGTTGACGGCAGTGGACCCCGTTCCCCATTGTGGGTTGATTCGGTCCCCGATCTTCAGGGTTACGGCATCTACTGCTTCCAGGACAATGGGGTTGTCCTTACTGCCGCTGGTTCCGGCCGGAACCGACCATCGTCCGCTGCTAGCGGTCACCACGCCCACCACGCCGTCCGGGGTGACGACCTGGACGATGGCTCGTGGCGCCCCCGAAACGAAGACCGGAGAGCCTGCCAGTGTCAAGGCCAGGACGGCTCGATAATAAGACATATGGGTTGCCCGCTCCTTTCAGCTGTGTCGGTGATCGGATTCCGGATCCACCGTCAGCAGGTCCGCCAGTCAAGCACGACTAGACCTGGACGGCTCCTGCACCGGAGCCCAGATCATCCTCTGGAGGGTTTTCTGCCACCTGGCGGCAATGGGGGCCTCCATCCGAGAATCGAGTGGAGGCTAGCCGGACGCTGCTTGGGATCCTTTATCAAGGAGCCACCCTCAGACTTCGTTGCCGCTAGTGCGGGA
This sequence comes from Acidobacteriota bacterium, assembly GCA_047514575.1. Classification (GTDB taxonomy): domain Bacteria; phylum Acidobacteriota; class UBA6911; order RPQK01; family JAJDTT01; genus CAUZIZ01. The sequence goes on from JAKZYH010000597.1 coordinate 5,506, forward strand.
GGTTTCCCTTCCCTTTCGGAGCGGATCCTGGCGGGGTTCGTCCGAAGAACAGAGAGAGTGTACTATCAACCAGGACACCCACAAGGTGATGCTGCTCACAGTGGTCGTCCATGTTGAGGACCGCCTCTCAACGTGACAGTTTGTGCGGCGACGTGTTCACAGTCACCTCCCCTGCCACAGAGCCCAGCCGCGCTTCTTGATCATGTCCAGCAGCACGGCGGACAGTATTATCATTCCGAGGACGACCTTCTGGGTGTAGCTCTCCACCCCTGTGAGGTTCATCCCGTTTTGAATGACGGCGATGATGAAGGCCCCGATCAGGGGTCCCAGAATCTTGCCCATGCCGAGGCATCAGGGCCTAAAGCTCCTCAGCGAAAAAATGAGGTTGCAAGAGACTCAGAGCTGATCGAGTAAACCGAGTCACGGATGTCGTTGGGCGGGTTGTCTTCATTGACATCATCGGGCCGTCGTCGATTTAATACTGAAGCTGTGCGGCCTGGAGACCACACCCACGAGACTGCGCTGCCGTCCGATCTCTTGCGGCAACGGGTGCTGCTATTGAATGAGGAGGCTTGAAATGTTTTACCAGATATCTGCCGGCCACGACCTGCCGCACAATCCCTTTAATGCTCTGGTGGTGCCGAGGCCTATCGGCTGGATCTCCTCGGTGGATACTGCCGGGCGGGCCAATCTGGCGCCCTATTCCTTTTTTAACGCGGTGGCTTACGATCCGCCACAAGTGGTCTTCGCCGCCACTTCCAATCACGCCTTTGGCGGTCTGAAAGACTCGGTAAGAAACATCCAGGAGACGGGGGAATTTGTTGTCAACCTGGCCATCTGGGAACTGCGCCAACAGATGAACCAGAGCGCCGTGGCCGCGCCCTCAGAGGTGGACGAATTCGAATATGCGGGCTTGAGCAAAGCACCGGCCGCTCTGGTCGCGCCACCGTGGGTCAAGGAGAGTCCGGCTCACCTGGAGTGCGTATACACGCAAACGGTCGAGTTGCCTGCCGACCCCGGGAATACGAATACGGTCGTCTTCGGCCAGGTCATCGGAATCCACATCGCCGATTGGGCCCTCGTCGACGGCAAAGTCGACTTGCAAAAAATCCAACCCATCGGCCGGCTGGGTTATCAGGACTACGTGCGAGTGGTGGAGGTTTTCTCGATGGAGCGCCCCACCTGGTCCTTGTAGTTCCTTAACCCGGATTTCTCATCGCTGGTCTACTGCGTCGCCGCAAACATCCGTCCTGGCTGCGTTACGCTCTTTCGGCCTCCTCGACGTACTGCACGAGTACGACTGCGGGGGCCTCGGTCGCAAGCCTTGCCAGGACGGCTTTTGCGGCGCCTCGCTACGACAAG
>JAKZYH010000598.1:0-2514 GCA_047514575.1 Acidobacteriota bacterium
CCGCGACCGCCTGGGAGGCTGAGGTCGACCGTCTTCTTCTGAAACAGATCACTACGCTCGAACTGGAAGAGAGGCAGCTTCTTTTCACGCAGATTCAGGAGATACTGGCCCAAGAGCTCCCATTCTTGCCGCTTGTCCATCAGAACATTCTGGTCGCCGCGAGTCCGGCGCTTCAGGGCCTAAGGCCGGTCGTGCTCTTCCCACATACTCTATGGAACGCCTGGGAGCTTTCTTTTTGACGACTCGAGCGGAGAGACCAATCCAATGATCCGGCTGATTGTACACCGTCTGCTGGAGACGGCAGTTCTCGTCTTTCTCCTCTCACTTCTGATCTTTGCATTGTTTGCCGCCGTGCCCGGCGACTACCTGAGCGAGATGGAGCTCAACCCTGCGATTCCTGTCTCCCAGGTGAAACGCATGCGCGTCGAGTTCGGCCTGGATCAACCTTTCCATCTTCAGTACTTCAAGTGGCTCGGCCAGGTCGGACAAGGCAATTTCGGCTACTCTTTTTCCCAGCGGCGACCGGCCACCAGCCTGATCGCCGAAAGAGCGGCGAACACCCTGGTGCTGGCCGGCTTCGCTCTGCTCTTTTCGCTGGGCCTCGCCCTGCCTCTGGCGGTCGTCTCCTCTCTCTATTTCAATCGATGGCCAGATCACCTCTCCAGGATAATCTCCCTCGGCGGGATGTCGCTTCCGACCCTTCTCACTTCCCTGTTCTTCCTCTACCTGGCTTTTCTCACCGGGTGGTTCCCGATCGGAGGTTCAGGGACTTTGCGACACGTTATCCTGCCCGCGCTGACCCTGGCTCTTCCCCTCTTTTCCTTCCTGACGCGAACCCTTCGACTGGAGCTCGTGGATGCCCTGTCCCAGCCTTTCATCACTGCCATCAGAAGCAAGGGCCTGCCCGCGCGGCAGGTCTTCTGGTATGCCTTCCGGCAGGCTCTGAATCCGGTCATCTCTTTGTCCGGCCTCATCCTGGGAGGACTTCTGAGCGGTTCCGTGGTGGTCGAGAGAGTCTTCGGCTGGCCGGGGCTGGGAGAACTGACTGTGGCCTCGATTCTGGCCAGAGACCTCTATGTCGCCTTGAATTGCGTACTGGTGGCCAGCGGACTGGTGATCATCGCCAACCTGGCTGCCGACATTGTCCTGGCCTGCAACGACCCCCGGGTGAGAGCATGACTCGAACCTTTCTCCGAGGAGCGGCTCTGCTGCTTCTACTCTTCTTCTATGCAGCAGCGTGGCTGGCTCCTGTCATCGCCCCCTACTCCCACAGACATCAGTTTCGAGATTTTGCTTTCGCACCTCCCTCACAGATCGTGTTCCTGGGCCAGAGTGGAGCCCGGGGCCCGGCCTTTCACGCCGTCCGGCGCCTGGACCTGAATTCCACTTTTGCGCCAACCGGCGCACTGGTTCCCATCCGCTTCTTCGTCAGGTCGGAGCCTTTCACCTGGATGGGTTTGGAGTTCCAAACTCGTCTGTTCGGCTCTAGCGATGAGGCTCAGCCGGTGTTCTTGCTAGGCACGGACGAACTGGGTCGAGACATCTTCTCACGGATCCTGTTTGGTTCCAGATACTCGTTGAGCATAGGCCTGGCAGCCATCTTCTTCACTCTGATCCTGGGGGTTCTCATGGGATCCTTGTCAGGTTACTTCGAAGGGTGGACGGATCGAATCGTGATGCGCCTCTCCGACCTTTTCCTGGCCCTGCCGGGGCTCTTCCTGATCTTGGGGCTGCGGGCCGTCTTTCCAGACCTGAGTGGCCGGATCGGGCTGTATCTCCTGATCGTTATCACCTTCACATTGCTGGGCTGGGCCTCCGTTGCCCGGGTGGTCCGTGGCCAGGTTCTGGCCCTCAAGGAACGGGAGCACGTTCTCTACGCCGTCTCCTGCGGGGCTTCCCACGCTCGGATTCTGCTTCGCCACATCCTTCCCTTTACCCGGAACTTTCTGCTGGTGCAGGGGTCGGTCCTTCTGCCGGCGTACATCATTGGTGAAGTCACTCTCACTTTTCTGGGACTAGGAGTGCAGGAACCGGAAGTCAGCTGGGGGAACCTGTTACATGATGCCACTTCCCTGAGAGCGCTGAGCGATTGCCCCTGGCTCCTGACGCCGGCACTGGCCGCCCTCCTTTCAGTGCTGGCCTTCAACTACCTTGCCGACGAACTAAAGCTGATCATGGACGAACCAGGGAGCGGGCGGGGGATTGGGTTTTAGCGTTCTGGGTTCTGGGTTCTGGGTGGGATCGTGGTCTGCAGGTCTGACAACAGAACCGCGGGTCAAATCGCGGCTACAACTCAGCCCTCGCTAACGCTCGGGTTCTGATGACTGCTCAACGAAAGGGCCAGATTCTAGCACCCAGAACCTAGGACCCAGAACCAGAACCTACACATCAAACACCAGTACCCGCTCCTGGGGCGGCGTGGTCACCTCGACTCCTGTTTCGCCGATCAGGACATTGATCTCGCTTCGAACTCCGAAATCTTCCAGGTAAATCCCTGGTTCCAGAGAACAGAGC
>JAKZYH010000599.1:0-7763 GCA_047514575.1 Acidobacteriota bacterium
CAACTGGCTGGCGCCACCCCGCTGGAAAAGAACGATGCAGGAGATCTCGCTTCGCTCCTTTCCCGATGCCAGCAGGCGGTGGAGGTCGATTCCTCCAAAGGCAGCGGCACCCACCGTGAGAAAGGCTCTACGGCTGACTCCCATGGATCGGGTCGTTTTCAAACGCATTGGCTCTTCCTAAATCAGTGATTCAGCTGGAATTCGTTGGAGTTCAATATGGCCCAGACAACATTTTCCAGGCCTCTTCTCCGGGTTCGACCTGAGGCCTCTTCCGCCGTCATGAAAGCGCTCAAGATTGTTCCCTCCTGGGGCGTGGGCAGTCGTGCGTAGGCCCGTTCGAAGAGCTCTCTCACGATCTCTCCATTGCTGGAATCAGTGTTGATCAAACGCGACAGAATGTTTTCCTGGCTCTCTACCTTATCCCGGATAGTGCTTCCGTTCATCAGATGCAGAGCCTGGCTCAGGGTGGCCGTTTCTGCCCGTCTTGCCAGGATGTCGCGACGAGTCAGTCCGAAGGTCACCAGAAAGTAATCGGGGCTGTCCGGTTGATAAACATCGGTGGCCGATGTTCCCAGGGGATGATTGCGAAATCGATGGGGAACCTCGGTTACCTGACTAATAGCATCCAGCAGCACCTCGGCGGGCAGGGGACGCGGTATATAGCGGGCTGCCAAGACCCGTTCCAGACGGGTCGAGGGTTCCTTCTTCGAAGCTACCTGGTAGGTTCTGGAGTTGAGTATGAGCCGATGCAGGGCGCTGAGCCGGAACCCGCTGTCCACAAAAAATCGGGCCAGCCGGTCCAGGAGCTTCTGGTTGATGGGGCGATTGGTAGAGCGGAAATCATCGAAGGGCTCGACGATTCCGATCCCAAAGTATTCGGCCCAGATGCGATTCGCGGTTGCCCGGGCGAAGTAGGGGTTTTCTGGCGCGAGGAGCCAGTCGGCGAGCACCTGTCGCCGGTCGACCCCCTCCGGAATCTGTTGGGGCTTACCTCCCAGGACCCTGGGGAGCACCGGTTTCTTGGTCAGAGGATGCTCGACTTCTCCCCGGTTCTCCAGGAACCAGGTACGCCGATACTCTCCAGAGCCGTGCTTGACCTGAAGCTGCGACAGGAAGGCGGCGAACCCGTAGAAGTCGTCCTGTGTCAGGTTTTCGAGGGGATGATTGTGGCATTCAGCACACTCCAGCCGGATCCCCAGGAAGAGTCGAGAGACGGTAGGAGCCATCTTTGTCAAGCTGAACTCCTTCAGCATGAAGTCCGTGGCCGGATGCCAGAAATTGGCCGCCGGGCTGATCATGGTGTCACCGGTGCTGGTCAAGAGAGCCCGCACGACCTCGTCGTAGGGTCGATCCTGTGACAGCCATCTCTTGATCCAGTCTTTGAACACTCCCATGGAGCGGCCCTGGGAATTGAGCTGGCTGTTCCGGAACCAGTCTTCGAACTTGACCCTCCAGTGCGAGGCATACTCGGGCCTTGCCAAGAGACGATCGATCAGATGCGATCTCTTGTTTCGGTCGGAGTCGTTCAGGAACTCGGCTAGCTCCCGTCGGGTGGGCAGTCGACCGATGACGTCCAGGAAGACCCGGCGGGCGAAGGCTCTATCGGAGGTCAGCTCAGCCGGCGGCACGTTCATCTGCCGGAGCTTGGCGTAGACCAGTTCGTCGATGAAGTTATTCCCCTGCGGGACGGTGTAGTCGGCTGCCGCCAGGCTCTCGACCACTCCGATCTGGGAGGTGGCCACTCTTCCCATGGCGCGGGCGGAAACGGAGGTGAGCCCTGGTCCCTGGGCCGTCAGCGTTCCGCTGGAAGAAACCTCCACGACGCCGGGGTCTCCGACCTGGTAGCGGACATCTCTGGTCATGTCGCGTGTGGTTCCGTCGGATAGCCGTCCCACCGCCACTAGCCGATGGCCGCTGCCGCTGCCGACCAAGACCCGCTCCTGTGGATAAAGCTCCAGTGAAGTAAGGCGTACCCCCTGAGTGTTGGCACGGCCGCCCTGCTGGAGCCAACTCAGCAGCATGCCATACTCCTCGGAATTCGTTTCCAGGACCTGTCCGCCCCCGTGGGGGATGGCGAAGGTGGGCTTTTTTAGGATAAGACTTTCGCGAGGCTGCTGGAGGTCGACCCTTCGTCCACCGTCTGCGTTTACTATAGCTTCGCGATCGGCCGCCACGTCGTAGCCGAATAGGGACAGCTTGAAGCCATTCTGACCCGCTGGAGAACCATGGCAATCCGACCCGTTGCAGCCCTTGGTCGTGAGGATTGAGACTACATCAGGCGCGAAGCGTACGCTGACCTCGCTGGCTTTCCTGCCGACGCGGATCGGCACCGTCTGGAGCAGCTGCTCCAGACGCACTTTGATCGTGGTCGCCCCGGCAGATTCAGCAGACAGGCGATGCGACTTCGAGTCCACCCCAACCACCTTCGGATCTGTGGAAGTGATTCGGCATAGATGGGTGACATCCGACAGGTTTCCCTGCCCGTCGCTCGCGGTGACGACGAACGACTGCTGCATGCCCGGATTTGACAGGAAGATGCCCTTGGGTTCGAACTGGATATCTACCCAGGCAGGGGCGGAGGCGAGTCCTGGCCCGGCAGCGATCAGGGTAACAACAACCCATCCTGCCAGTGTCAGACTCACGGTGGAAGCAGTGTTTCGGGCGCTCGATGACGCGACGCTTGGGGAAAACATCATCGTATTTCTGGAAGAGAGCAATCCTATCTGATTATTGGTCTTTGATTATAGCTTCAGAAGTGGCCAACTTGAAATCGGGGCGGGATACTCCTGCCTAGTACGCTGTGTTACCGGTGACGCCGCTGCAATAGAGGTTGCCGAGGGGTTTTGCGGATTGACCTCGCCACCGGCTGCGCCGGATCGTACAGGAGAGAAACTTCAGTCGAGGGACGTGGCGGTGGTCTCCAGGCCGCCGCGCTTCGAGCCAAATGGCCCGAAAGAGGAAGACTTCGGCCTGGAGACCGAACCCACGTCCGCCACCCGCAGGGACCAAATGAAGTTTCAGCTTGGCGTCGAGCCTGTCGCTTCGATGGATGGCGGCCTGGAGGCCACCACTACGTGAGACGGGTCAGTTTCCCTTGATGTCGTAGCAGAAAAGTAGATCCTGATTCCGCAGGTAGAGTCGCCCGTCCGAGATCACGGGATGAGTCCAGATAAGCCAGTTCGGCTTGCGCAGCTCGGAGTCAAAGGGTAGCTGAAAGCGTCCGAATTCCTTCCATCCTTTGGGCGAGGCATCGATCAATGCAACCGTCCCCTCCGTCCTGCCTAGACAATAGAGGCGCCCGTCGGCGTAGGCTATCGATCCTTTTTCCAGCTTCTCTTCTTCACGCCAGACTTCCTCGCCGGTTTTGAAATTCTGGCAAGTCCAGCCCCGGTCGTCGGAGTAACCATAGAGGTAGTCGCCAAGCAGGATGACACCTCCATGCCGATTCTTCATCACCTTGTTCGCATAGACGTCGCTTACCTGGTTGCTGTCATCAAGACGGACCTGCTTGCAGCCCACTCCGTATCCGGACGTGATGTAGATGTGCCCGTCGCGATAGATCGGTGTGGTGATGACAGCGGTCCGGCCAGGCCAATCGGACTTCCACAGAACGCTGCCATCGTCGGTTTCAACACCAACCAGAGACTCCATCGTCAGCTGAACGTACTGCCGAATCCCCTTCCAGCTAATGGCGAAGGGTGAGGCATACTGAGCGGCGTCCTGGAACTCCTTCGTCTGCCAGATCACATTTCCGGTCGCCGCGTCCAATGCTGCCACGGTCCCCTGGGGTCCCCCGGGCGTGCAAATGACCTTCTGCCCATCGACAAGTACGCTCTCGGAGTAGCCCCATTTGGGAGGGCTTCCACCCAGGTCGGACATCGACACCTTCCAGATGAGCTCACCATTGTGAGCGTTGGCGCACACCAGGTTTCCTTTCGCCCCCAGGGCGTACACGCGGCCATTTGCAACGGTTGGGGTACTACGAGGGCCGTTGCCACGAGCGATCTCGAAAACCTCTCCTACGTCGAGCGACCAGATTTCTGTGCCATCGGCCTTGTCGATTGCCAGCAGCTGCTCGACTCCGCCGCCTGCGCCTCCTCCGCGCGCGCCCATGGTGTAGAGGGTCCCGCCTGCCAGCGAGGGACCTGAGAAGCCGATCCCGCAGTCTTTGAATATCCACACCAGCCTGGGTCCCCCTGGAGGCCAGCTGGAGAGGAGTCCGGTCTCGGTAGACATATTCGTGCGGTCCGGTCCATGCCACTGGGGCCAGTCGTGCGCAATCCCGGCGGACACAAAGAGAGACCAGACCAGAAGTCGTGGTAGGTATAAACTGGTAGTCTTCATATCGATTATCGTCTCCGAGTGCCTTTGACCTTCTGGCGGGAAGCGAACAGAACCTAGCAACCCTGTACCCTCGCGTCAACGATTTCAGCATCTACTTTACGCGAAAACGATCTCCGAGTCCCAGTGATTCCACCGTGATCCAAGATTGCCCTCACAAACCCAAAGACCTAATATTCGGTGAAACAAGTGTCTCAAAAGGAGAAGAGCGGAATGTCATTTGTAAAACTCAATAGGTCGGCTATATTTCTGGCCCTCTTGATAGGCGTCGTTGTGGGTGGATACTTGCAGAAACGAGGATTGCAGCCGCTTCTGGGCTTGGGTGTTTCCGTTCACCGAGGTTCGCCGTCTACCCACGGAATCTCAGTGCAGACGGCTGCTCCACAGGTGGTGTCGGAAGCCACGCTATTCGCCTTCGACAACCATTCGATTCCCTTTCATCGGAACCTGTACCTCTCCATGCACCAGGGCCGGAAGCATCCAAAGAACCCCATTGTCAGGCGCGAGGAGGGTCGGCCCGACGGAGCGCGCGCTCAATACCTGGGTACCGTCTTACGGCAACAGGGCAAGTTCAGAATGTGGTACGTGGCTGCCGACAAGGAGAGCTTTCGAGATTTCAGCGAAAATGGCGTTATGTCCGGTTGGCGGGTGGCATACGCAGAGAGCAACGACAGTATCCAATGGGAGAAACCCAACCTGGGTCTGGTCGAATATGCCGGAAATCGCGACAACAACCTGGTTCTGATGGATCCACCGGAGTTGAGCGTAATCGCAGGGCTTTCGATCCTCTATGAACCGGAGGACCCGGATCCCTCACGGCGATACAAGATGATGGCCGCTGCCCCCGCTGAAGGGACAGGGACCACCGCCGTTCCTCTATACAGCGGCGATGGACTGCGCTGGCGGCCGGCGAGAGAGACGAAGCTGGTAGAAAAGCGCCGGGGTCGCTGGTTAGCCCATCGGGTGGCGACAGAGAACCTGGCGATACCCGAGTTCCTCGAACACGCCGGACTTTATAAATGGAGGGGAATGTACTACCTGGCTGGACAACAGATCAGCCCCTGGGTGTGGCTCCCGGACGGCCAACCTTGTGGCCGCGTCATGTCGATCTTCCGCTCCCACGATTTTGCCCACTGGTCGGATACGAAGTCCCTGTCATTCGTACGTTATGGTTACCGCTCGACGCCAACCAACGAGGGTGAGGAGTCACATGAGCCGGCCAGCGTCTGGAACCGCGGTAACGTGCTGCTGGGGACCTATGGGCAATTCCACGGGGTTCCCGGGTCCTCGGCTCATCCCATGGACCTGGGTCTTCTCATCAGCAATGATGGCGTCCATTTCCGGGAGCCAATTCCCGATTTTGCCTTTCTGCCTCGAGGAGAAGCATCTAGTTGGGAGGGCGGGGGACTCCTCCAGGGGCAGGGGTTCGAAAATGTGGGAGAGGACACCTACATCTGGTACGGAGGCTGGGATAACGACGTCACCCGCCCTGACACCTATGGAGAGATCGGATTGGCGCGCTGGCGAAGGGACGGATTTGGATCCTTGTCTCCAAAGAACCCAGAAGATCCGGCGGCATTTGTCACCAGTCCCATCCAGGCCGCTGGATCCGCCAGGATCTGGGTCAACGCCGATGGACTATCCGAGAGGGCCTGGCTGCGGGTCGAGCTGCTCGATGAGAGAGAGCGACCTCTTTCAGGCTACTCCGGTGCCGACTCTGCGTCCGTCCATCGATCGGGTCTGAGAGTGCCAGTCTCCTGGAAGGGAGGGGAAACGATCCAGGAGCTCTCCAATGCAGTCAAGATCCGGGTCAGCTTCGAAGGGGAAAGAAAAAGTATCAAGCTCTACGCACTCTACTTGGGTGGGTGAAGCCCGCGGGGTTGGCTACAATGGACGGGCATTGAGGATTTCCCGAAGTCGCGACTTTCAAAAGGGGGGGAGCCAGTGATGGTGTCGAGTATCCGAGTGATATTGGTTCTGGTTCTGATCTTTCTTTCCTTCGATCAGGAGGCCCAGCCGAGGAGCTCGAGCCCTCCCATCGATCTGAAGCCATATTTGCTGAGACAGGAGGGCCAGGAGGCGGCCCCGGAGGGCTTCCAGCTGGGTTTTTTCGGGGAGGCTGGTCATCGGCTCCAGTTTCGGTTCGGCGGTCCGGAAGTCGTGGAACTGGAGGTCTCGTTGGGGTTTCCTGAAGGGGGTGCCCGGACCCTCAGACGGGTACTGGAACCGGGCCCAAGAGACACACCAGTTAGCTTCGACCTGGGTCCCCTCCTGGGTAATGGTCCCTATCGCCCCCTGCCCGCCGAAAGCAGAAAGGGACCCCAACCCAAAAACTGGAGGCCCTTGCTCACTGGTTGGTGGCTCGACACACACGACACGGGTAGCTACCTTTTGACCATCAAAGGAAGACGCGTCAAGGACGGCGAGGTGCTCTTCCTGGTCGACCTGCGCCTTCCAGTCCAGACCTGGCTGGGGTCGAATCTGGATCGACTGGCTTATGTCGACGACGACCAGGCCGAGCTGGAGCTCTGGCTCGAGAAGGGTGCCCCAGTCCCGGAACTGCCGGTAGAGGTGGATCTGGTGGAGGCAAAAACCGGCCGCTCGCGATCGTCGCTCAGCCACCGCACACTCACCAGCAACAAGACACGGGTTCCTTTCGATCTCAGTGGCCTGGAGGCGGCCACCTACCACGTCCGGGTTCGGCCTCGTATCGACGGCCGTCTCTGGGACGATGGGGTTCGTCGGGCCCTCTACCTGTATCGCAACGGACCCCCTCCGGAAGCGGACCCACCCATCGAGATTCCAGTGGCTCCACAGCTTTTCGTCGACGACTATCTGATCGAGGATCAGGTTCATCTGGAGCGAGTCTTCCATCCGGCCCGCAAGCTCAGCAACCAGCCCCTGTTGCGACCCGACCGTCCCTGGGAGGGTTTTGCCGTCTTTGTGCCTTCGAGTTCTTCCGTCGTTTTCAACGAGGAGGAGCGACGTTACGAGCTGGAGTACATCAGCCTGAATTCAAACCGCTTGCTGGCCGTCTCCAGCGATGGGGCGCATTGGACCAAGCCCGACCTGGGCCTGGTGGACTTTGAGGGCTCCCGGGCGAACAACATCCTGGAGAAGATGCCTCCTGCAGGGAGCTTTCTGGAAGACAGCGGAGAGTTCGGGGGATTATGGGACTATCGAACCCGGGGGGCGCCCGATCTTCGGACAGCCACCCTGGAGCACAGACCCAAGGGTCGAGACATGCACTTTCAATTGGGGGTCTATCTGATGGTTCGGGACCCCCAGGGCGTCCGCTACCTCACCTCCGAGCGTCCCTTCATGCTCCGGCACTTGCAGTTGGAGACCCTCGACAGTCCGACCGACAACCTGGGTCCCCTCTTCTACGACGAGCGGGCGGGTGAGCTGGTCATGTACTTCGC
>JAKZYH010000600.1:0-3757 GCA_047514575.1 Acidobacteriota bacterium
AACCAAGGCAGGTCCCCTTCCCAAATCAGGTCCAGCAGCTTCAGGGCCCAAAACAACCCCCTTCTTTCACCATCGCCCCAAAGCCCCGTTACATAAGGCTTTCAGCTATACCTCGAAAAATAGACCGGACAGCAGTGAGATGTGGTACTACACCGGCCAGTTCTTTGCCCGCCTCACGCCGGATGGCCCGGTCACGGAAACGGTCGAGGGTAGCAGGAGGCGAGCCTATGCCTTCTCCCGCGACGGAGTCCACTGGGAGAAGCCCAATCTGGGACGGGTCGAATTCCAAGGATCGCGCGACAACAACCTGATCGCCGACAAGAGCCCGACGCCGTCCTATTGGGACCCTCACGAGACCGATTCAGCCAAGCGCTTCAAGGCTCTGGTCTGGACGGACGATGTCTACGCCCCGATGACGATGGACCTGTACTACTCCTCCAATGGGCTCGACTGGACCCCCTACGAAGGGAATCCCGTCATCGACACCAGTCCCCGGACCGGCCGTTGGGGACCGACCGTCTTCATGGGGTGGGACCCCATCCGGAAGATCTATGCGGTCCACATGGAGAGCTGTCTTCACCGGCGCTGTCCGATAGGCAAGCGGATAATCGGACGAGCCGAGACCCCGGACGGCATCCATTGGAATGAGCCTCAGACCCTGATCGTCCCCGACGAGAAGGACTATCCCGACACCGAGTTCTACGCCATGGCGGCCTTTACCCACGCGGATCTGTACCTGGGACTGATCTCGATCTATCGGACCACCAACATGCGGCACTATCCGGAGCTCATCTACAGCCGCGACGGGATCACCTACCACAGGGAGTATCGAGAGCCCTTCTTCGACAACGGGCAGTACTTCGGAGATTTCGACGACACCAGCATCTACATCTTCGCCGCGCCGATCGTCTATGAGGGCAAGGTGTGGATCTACTACATCGGAGCTAACTGGAGAAGCCCCGAGCAATTGCACGAAAAGGGAGAACAGGCGCGTCGCGCCATCGGTCTGGCCACGCTGCCAGTGGACAACTTCGTGTCGATCGATGGAGGCAAGCTCCGCCCCGGCATCCTGGTCACCCGGCTGTTTTCATTCGAGGGCGACGCACTGTATCTGAACATGGAGGGGCATGGGGTTTCCCCCGAGCTCCGTGCCGCTTCCCCCAGGATCAAGGTAGAAGTCATCGGCCCCGACCACAAGCCGCTGGAGGGTCTGACGCTGGAGGACGCCGATCCCCTGACGAAGACGGGCCGGCATCGAGTCAGCTGGGGTGGCAAGAGCGATTTGAGCACACTGGCCGGGACCCCCATCCAGCTGAAGATCTCGATCCAGAATGCCAAACTGTACTCGTTTCAATTCGAATAGGACGCACAACATGGGAGCCACGAAGCCAGCCGAACTACACAGTCTATTCACGCAAGCCTTCAATGCCGGCGATGTCGAAGCCCTGCTCGACCTCTACGAACCAGAGGCGATTTTCATACCGGAACCCGGGCAGACGGCAAAGGGCCGGGACGCGATCCGCGAGGCCTTCGGCCCGTTTTTCGCCCTGAAGTTGCCCCTGACGATCGAGACGGCGAGTGCGGTAGAGACCGACGACGGGCTCGCCCTCCTGGAGGCGGTCTGGTCGTCGCGTGGCACCGCCGCAGACGGCAGCGACGTCGACCTCTCAGGCCGCAGCAGCGAAGTCGCCAGGCGTCAGCCGGACGGCCGCTGGCTCTACGCCATCGACGACCCCGGCAGCGGCAAGAGCTGAGAGATCGGCGCTCCTGGCCCAGCGCGTCAAGCAAGAGGAAAGGTGCTTCTCCAGGCAGGTGTTGCTGAGTGAGTCCAGCGCCCAAATCTCTCTAAGCTAAGGACTCCAGCCTGCAAGCTGGACTGGCTCCCGTCTCAAGGAGTCTCAAGACTCATCTAGACCGGCGCATCTTCCTGAAAGAGAGTGATCCCCATCTCCAAATACCTGTCTCGTTCTTCTGGTGTTGTAGCCGTACCCATGGCCAGACGAATGCCGGTGCCTGCCAATTGGGCGGCCACATTGCGCATACAGTCATCGACGTTCCGCAACGGATATGCCGGGTGGTCCTCCAGGCTGAACAAGAGATCGTTTGGTCCGAAGGTGACCACGCTCACTCCTGGTTTGGCCAGGTTCCGAATATTGCTCACCGTTTCAACGGATTCTACCTGGATAGCTAAAACCACATAGTCGTTCCACCACGCTGCATAGGCGGGCCGATCCATCCCTTGGGCCACGCCGCGCAGACCCCGGCGATTAGATCCGCCCCAGCTGCGCCGTCCGATGGGCCCGTAATAGGCATAGGCAATAGCGTCGTCTACGGTCTCGGGTTCCATTACTTCCGGGACCAGGACCGCGCTGGGCCCAAAGTCCAGATAGCGCCCCAGCAGGTAGGCGTGCCGGGTGTGGGTGATGCGCAATTGGACGTAGATGCCCAATTCTTCAGCGTCGCGGCAATAATTGACCAATTGTTCTTCGCTAAAAGGGGCATGCTGACCATCTATCCAGATGTAGTCATACTTACCGGTTGACCAAATAGCGAACAACTGGTCCTTACTGGTGGTTAGCGAGCCACGCAGGGCAACCAGTACTTCACCGTCTCCAATGCGTTGTCTGAGTGTTTTCGTAGGCGACATGATTAGCTCCTGTGTTTGCTGGTTCTGGTGGGCAAGGGGAGGTTTCGGCCACTGGAAGCAACTGGATAAGATAGGGTTTGGCCGTCAGAGGGGAAAAGCGCCGTTTCGTCGCTGCCCTCAGTCCTTCGCGGATGGCAGAGCCAGAGCAAGCTTGGACTCTCCCTCGGGCGTAGGTGGCGCCGGCGAGCAAACGGCAGCTGCCGCTGCAATGTCAAGAACGCCTACGATCTTTCCTGGACACCTCTTCATCGGCACATCCTCCTCCGTGTCGTTTGGTTCAGGCTCTGGGTCATGCGATCTGATTCCTCAGTTGTCCTGTGGTCCAATTGCCGAAGATAGATTCTATAATAAACACAACATAAACAAGACTCCCTTCTGGCGACGCTATTGGATCAATTCAATGTCTTTGATGTTCATCCTGACAGGGTCAGGCCTGGCTCAACAGATTGAACGGTTGCAGGGCACGAACCTCTTGTCCGGCAAAAAGGCTATTTTCTCGGTTGCACCGAATCGCAGTCACTGCAACGGTGGTGACGAAACGGACCTTACAGACGGCGATCTCTGGCAATCTGGCAGCAACAAAGATTTCTGGTCACACGAGGGAACGGTCGGATGGGAATTCGGTTCTCTGCCTGGAGCGATGATCAGGTTCGACCTGGGCCAGGTTCAATCCATCAGGACTCTGGGATTCGATACCGTCTCGGGCAAGGCCGATGTCTCCTTCCCAGCCGCCGTAATGGCGTATGTTTCGGACGATGGCAAGACCTGGCATTACGTGACGGACTTGATCAACGAAGCGCTACCTCAAAGCAGCATTCGCCGTCGTTTTGTGTCCGGAGATCACGTCACCGGAGGCTTGAGAACGCGTGGACGGCATCTGGTGTTCTATGTCGTCAAAGGCAGTGGCTCGGCGTTCGTTGATGAGATCGAAGCTCTCAGGGGAAATCGCTGGTCTTTGCTGTGTATGGAAGACGATTGCGCCGAAATTGAGCAAAAACGCGATCTGCTCGGCGTGTTGGAGGGTAGGATGGGCACTCTTGCCCGTCGAGAACACTGACGGGCAAGAGTGCCCATCCTACTACTGCCAACCCCGGGCCACCGCTTCAGGCT
>JAKZYH010000601.1:0-4150 GCA_047514575.1 Acidobacteriota bacterium
CACCAGTGCACCCATGATCACGGTCGCAGTGTAGCTGGCGACTCTCATTCTTCGGTTCGAAGCCAGCGGGTTGATGGTTCGCTGGTAGATGTCGCGAACCAGGGCAGAGCTGATGAGGAGGAGGAAGCTGTCTACGGTCGACATCACTGCCGCGAAGGTAGCCGCTACCACGACCGCGGCCAATATTTCGTAGGCGATTCCTTCGTCTGCCACCACCCGCGTGGCTAACAGTACCATGGCCTTGTCGGAATCCTCTCGGGAGAGATACGGAATCAGCGTGCGTGCGGCGACGAACAGAAATACCAGGGGAAGATAGACCAGCGCATGGTAGATCGACACGATCAAGGTGGCTCGATTCAGACTGCGAGAGTCCCGAAATGCCATCAACCGAACCATGAGACCGGGCTGGCCCATGTTGGTGATGCTCCACATGATGAAGAAGGACAATGCCAGACCCAGAGGATGAAAGGGTCGACCGTCGGGATGTCGGCCTGGTCCGGTCAGAAATTCCTGCTCGGGAATGAATCTAGAAAGAGGCATGGCCGTGACCTCGCCACTCCCATTGTTGTCGAACGCGAAGTGAACCCCTTCGAGCAGCCCGGCTGTCTCCGTTGTCTGTTCCACGATTCTCTTCACATCGCTGGCCAGGACTCCGGTTTGCCCAGACCCGGGAGCCGGCAACAGCACCCGGAGGATCGCGTTGGAGTCGCCTACCGGCGCGATCACAGCTTCAAGACCTGATTCGGGGGATTCGTGGACCAGGTACTCGACTCCCAGCGGCTGCTCCTGGGCGGGCAGGGAATTGTCTAGCACAAAGGCCAGATCGTTATGGGGTCCCGGAATCGAAGTCACCACTGTGGGAGGACGGTCGAGGAGCTTCTGCTGCACTGATTCCAGGCCGCCTGCCCGCTCCAACACTACCAGTAGGAGGATGAGAACTCCGGAGACCATCACCACGCCTTGGATGACGTCGGTCCAGACCACCGCTCGAAAGCCTCCGTAGGCCGTATAGAGCACCACCACAGCGGCGAACAGCAGCAGCCCTGTCAGATAGCCTCCCCTGCCACCCAGGTTGAAGGTCTCTTCCACGATGATCCCCCCGGCCTTGAACTGAGCGACCAGGTTGGCGGTGGTGAAGAAGATGATGGTGCAGGTAGTAAACAGACCCAGCGCCGGCGATTCGAAGCGATCTCGAAGCAGGTCCGGGACCGTAATCGCTCCGGTCATGCGGGCTACCTGATTCAGCCGCTTTCCCATGATGCTCATAGAGCAGAGGGGCGAGATCATATTGCCGGCGATCCAGAAAGCCAGAATCCAGCCATAGCTGTAGATAAGGGATGGAAATCCGATGAAGGAACCGCCCGAGGCTGAGGTCGCAGCAAAGGTAAAGGCGAGGGTCCAGCTCCTCAAGTCGCGACTTCCCAGGAAGTATTCGCCCAAAAAGGTGCGCTCCTTCAAGATTCGATGGGACAGAACTGCGAGGAGAATAACCACGGCTATATAGAGGACGAAGGTGATGGAAGTCAGTGGACTGGTCTCAGTCATCGTCTTCCGTGTGGTTGTCCTGGGAAGGAGTCAGATCGTCCTCGGCGAAGAAAAAGCAGCAGTAGTAGACGGAAAACAGAAGGCAGATGATCCAGGGCAAGGCCACGCCGAATAGGACCCAGTCGGGTATCCCCAGGCCAAGCGGGGTGCTGATGGTACCGGGATCCCGGTCAAAGCGGGCCGACTCTCCGAAGAAGCTGCCAATCGAGGGACCGGTAGCGTTGGGCAGTGGCTCGTGGCTGACGTAGCCGTTGAGATAGCAGTAGCTGACCGAGTAGAGCAGGCAGGCTAGCCAGAGCAGAATGATGAAGTACGCCTCGCGCCGGGAGTGGGTCAGTACCAGGTCTTCGGGCAGGTGGGTCGCGGACACGCACCTATTGTAGATTGCGCGCCTGCCCAACGACAGTTCATCCCCACAAACCCGTGCCCTTGCCCCGACTCATCCGTTGATTTGCATCGGGATTGGAACCAATGGCAGAACTTCAGATCCTCCCTTTGAAATTCGCTCGGCGATCATTTAGGATCGGCTCCGTCGTCGGTCAAGTTCAGTAGGCAAATCGTCTGAAGCAGCACAGCAGGCGGACGCTCGGGCCTTGCGAGCATAGCTATTTCTTGAATAGAGCGCGATGGGGTGGACAATGGAATCGAAATTCGTGGTCTTGACGTCTTCACTAGGCCTGTTGCTGTTAGCTCAGGAGGTGAGCTCTGCACCCATCTCAAAGGAGGAGAAAGTGGCGAAAATCCAAACCGCTCCTCGACCCACCGATCTGGCTTGGCATATAGAACGGGCAATGGACAATATCGTCCGTTGGACCGAGCCATTCAAGGACGTAGATCCGGTCGAGGCGGTCCAAAAGGGTATGGCAGACCGGCCCTGGTACGATCTGACCCACAATGTGGGAAGGGCAATTGATGGTCTCCTCAAGGGAGAGTCCGCGACTGGAAAGCGCCCCCCGGAAAAAGTGATCGCGCAGCTCCGCTCCTTGCTGTTTGCGACCCTGGACAACGAAGCGGGATTCAGCGGCGCATACGATCGGGACACTAAGAAATTGCGCGTGATGTCCCATGACCTTCGGGAAGCAGCTCAAGCTCTCCTGGAGCTCGGAATCCGTCGTCAGGACCAGGAGGCGCTGGATCGGCTGGGAAAGCTGATGGAGACGCTCCTCGACATCACAGACGGCGAGGGAGCCTATCGCCCCGACGCGGTTCACGCGAAGTCGATGCTGCGCCCTGAGAAGCCTCTCGGCACCTGGTCTGCGTTCACCGACGAGGGAGATCTGATCAACACACCTCCCAATGGCGGCTTCTACCATCCCCAGGCCACCACCGTGGATCGGGGTCGCCTCATCATGGCCCTGACACAGGTCTATCAGCACACCGGGGACACCCGGGCACTGGAGCTGGCCCGACGCTTTGTCCGTCGGGTCCGAACCCACTCTTTCGCCGAAGATGGGCAGCTTCTGCAGGACGCGGGCAGCCACACCCACTCGATCACCGGCACGGTCCACGGTCTCGCCCACTATGGCTCGTTGACGAGAGACCTGGACACCTCGGAGCACGCCCGTAGGATATTCGACAAGGGGCTCGCGCCCACTCGCAGCAGCTTCGGTTGGTCGGTGGAAAATGCCTGGCGAGAGTCGCTCGTGGGAAGGGGTGAGATCAACAACACAGGAGACATGATCCAGACCGCCATCCATCTCGGGCGGACGGGATATCCCGAGTATTTCGAGATGGCGGAACGGATGGTCCGCAGCCACGTGCTTCCCAGCCAGTGGCTCAAGGGACAGGAGTTTCACCGTCCGGCGGATGCTCCCGAGAACGCTCTCAAGGAGTTCCCTACCCATGCTGACGGAGGTTGGGGCTTTCCAGGCGTGAACGATCGCCACGTCCCGGGAGGCCGTTCCGCCGTGTTGGATATCACCCAGGGAGGGGTTCAGTGCCTGTGGGCCGTTCTGCACCACTCGATCGATCAGGATCAGTGGGGGGTGAGGCTCAACATGGCTTTCTCCAGCGAATCTGAAGCAGCGCGGGTCATCAGCCAGATCCCCAAGGAGGGCCGGGTTACCATCACCCTCAAGCGGGAGGCGAGCCTCTGGTATCGTAAGCCCAGCTGGGTGCCCTGGAAGGATTTCAGCGTCCGGGTCCAGGGGAAACCCCTGGCAGTCCGTCGGATCGGCACCTGGGCGGTGACCTCGAAACAGGAGTCAGGTACGGTTCTGGAGGCTATGTATCCCCTGGTCCGTCGCCAGCAGGAGGAGTGGATACACCACAAGCGCTACCGTTTCGTCTACGAGGGTGACACCATCGTAGCGATGACTCCCCGGGGCACCTACGCTCCCATGTACCAAGAAATCAAAGAGTAGACTTGCGGCAGGGTCTCGGTGACGTTGCCGGTCTTCCCGAACTCGGCTGTAGAAAACGATGAAGGGACAGGCTCTCAATCCATTGAGCTGTCTGAGCCTAAGCTGAAGTTCCCTCAGACTTTAGCACATAACTGACTGATTCTACAGGAGATAAGTGTGGTTTCTTGCTGTATTATGTAGGCATGTAATAGTTGTGTTTAGTTCGGTTTTATTCGTTATATGAAAGGATTATATGGGGTATA
>JAKZYH010000602.1:0-6642 GCA_047514575.1 Acidobacteriota bacterium
AAGAACCTCCCCGGTGTTTACGATCCCGGACCGCTCCTCGGGCCCCGCCCTCAGGACCGGTGCTCCTCTGCCGGCAAAAACGATATTCCTATGGCCATTGGGGAAACCCAGATTGCGCTCGTATCCCAACAGGGGGACGAAGGTGCCAGGGAGGTGGAAGCGCTCGACCGACTTCTGTGTCTCCCACCACACATATTCTCCAGGGTAGTGGTCCGTAATCGCCAGAAAGTCCAGTGAGGCAGCGTCCAGGGCGTAGCGGTAGGTCTCATGTAGAGAACTGTCCAGGGCCCCGTCGCCGGAGTAATCGGTATGTCGGTGCATGTCTCCCCGGACAATCCGGTAGCTCTTTCCTTCTGCCTCAATGCGGTAGGCCCGAATCCGGGATAGATCACCCGGCTCGTCGGCATGCAAGGGCTTTATCGGCTCATCTAGAACCTGGTAGGTCTCCAATTGCGCGGCGCGTACCTGGCCGGAGAGCTCCAACCTTCCCACCACCACATCCTCCTGCAGAGTCCCGGAATCAGGATAGACCTGGTGAAGAGAACGGTGGTCTGTGAGCCAGGCCATCCAGAGGGTCTCCTCTGCAGAGCCATCCAGTGCCAACGGCATGTTCAACCTCCCGGAACTGTAGGGCAATACGAAGGGGGTAGCCCAGGAGGAGCCCTGGTAGAAGGTTGCGTACACCTCCCAGCCCGGGCGGTAGTAGGACCCGTCGCCAGCCGTCGGCTGCTGGTGACGGAAGAAGAGCCACATGCGACCCTGAGCGTCCCGAACCAGACGAGGCAGATCGTTATCGTTTCGAAATCGGATCTGCTCTGCGTCCGGGGGACGAGAGAACCGCAATCCACTGCGTGACAGCTCGGAAAAGTGCGATTCAAGGCCATCCGATAGATCTCCGACCGGACGACTCCACTGGTCTCCGCCGTAGACGGCGACGCGAATGCTGCGCTCGTCTTCAAAGGTCTGTCTCGAGCGATCGACCCAGAAGCCGGAGTCCTTTCCCCAGCTGGGGCCTGTTTCGTTCCAGGCAACCCAGATCCGGTCCTGTTCGTCACAAGCCAGGTCTGCGTAGGCCTCGAAGTTTCTGGAGCGAGCGACAGGCACGATCTTTCCCATGCCTCCCCTCTCTAACCGTCTCAGAAGAAGATCGTAGTCACCTCGGTCATAGCTGTCCCAGACAACGTAGACACGACCCACCGAATCCACGGTCAGAGCCGGTTTCCAGTCGTTGGCAGACGAGCTACTGACCTTCTTCTCTTCGCCCCAGGCACCGGCTTCCAAGGATTTGACGAAGATGTCTGACTGCCCTCCACGAAATCCCTGCCACACCAGGTGGACCTCACCATCTGGACCGGGAGCGGCTCTGGGGTAGAGGTCGGGAAAAGGAGACTCGGTGAGGCGCTTCACAGGCTCCAGCGTACCCTCCCGCTGCGGACGACCGTAGAGGTCCCAGTTCCCGTCGATCTGCTGTGACCAGATCCACCAGATGCTTCCTTCCCCACCCCGTACCACCTGGAGACCGGAGAGGTCCTGGCCTTTCTGGATCTCCAGCGGCGAGGACCAGGCCTCACCTTCCAAGCGGCGGCTCAGGATCCGCTGCCCTCCGTCTCGGTACTCGATCCAGCTGATCCTGCACTTCCCTTGTTCGACCAACAAGGCGGGAAAGTCGTCGTAGGTCTCCTCTCCGGTCAACACCTGAGACAGAGGAACCTGGCTGGCCACCACCCGACCCTCTAGATAGGATCGTCTCAATCCTGGCTCCAACTCCCGGCTATCGACCGTCAGGGAGCCCTTGGGAGTCCTGAGAGCCAGCTCTTGTGGACCTTTCGTCACCACCAGCAGACCCGGCCACATCAATCGAGAGTAGGCGCTGGTGCTCCTGAGGACATCTTTCCGGACAAACATCTGGTTCTCGGTGGGCTCTTCCCAGTAAATAGGAGTACGAGGATCGTACCTCCGGGTCCGGGCATTCCAGGAAAGGCCCGGTCCCAACAGATCCTCCTGGGAAAAGTGCCAGCTGTCCAACCAGACCGTGCCTTCCGCTGCCTCCAACTGTCCGCTCCAATCGGAGGCTTTTGGATCGTCCAGTCCCAGTTCGATCAAGAAGCAGCGGTGGGCTGAATTCAGTTCTGACAGCAAGGCACCGGTCTCTTCCAACCCTTTTCGACAGCCGAAGAGCGTCAGTAGGAACAGCGTGAGAAGAACGATCTTGTGTTTCATTGTCTCAAGTGACTACTGTCCGGTTGAGCGCCTAGACATCTTCGTAACCTAATTATGATCAATCGGTTAGAAGCATAGAGGGCACGAATCGACTTCAACTTCGATTTCTGCCTAAATCCGGATCAGGTTGCCTGGTTCCGGGTCTTCAAAAGGAGAAGCAATGGTAATCGTCAAGAAAATCAGCGAGGTCAATCCCGTTGGGATTGCGGATTTCAGACCAGGGCGTCAGGACACTAGACGTCGGACAGATGCTCGATTTGCCCAGAACTGTCGCCGATACTTTCCACCGGCACTCCTAATTGGTTCAGCACCGTCATGTACAGATTCGTCAGCGGGGTATCCTTGGGATACCGGAGGTGGCGGCCTCCCTTGATCTGGCCCGTGCCTCCACCTACCAACAACATGGGAAGGTTATGGGCATCGTGCAGGTCGCTGTCACTCATGCCGCTTCCGTAGAGCAGAGTGACATGGTCTAGCAAGGATCCGTCACCATCAGGCGTCGATCGCAGCCTCTCCAGGTAGTAAGCGAACATTTGCATGTGTAGGGTGCTGACTTTCGCCAGCTTCGCCAACTTTTCTTCATCGCCCTGGTGGTGTGATAGTGGATGGTGCGGATCTGGAACACCGATCTCGGGATAGGTGCGCTTGCTCAGTTCCCTGCCCGGCATGAAGGTAATGACGCGGGTCAGGTCGGACTGGTAGGCCAGGACCTGTAGATCCAGCATCAGTTTAGCGTGCTCCTTGAAGCTAGCAGGAATGCCGCTGGGTCGTTCGACTACTAGTGGCTCCCGCTCGCCTTGCGCCTCCGACATCTCGATACGCCGCTCGACATCGCGAACCGCCTCCAGGTATTCAGTGAGCTTGGTCCGGTCACTCGCCCCGATCTTCCCCTGGAGCTCGGCCACCCGCTGGGCTACGGAGTCGAGAATGCTCCGTTTGGCCCGGATACGGGCTAGCCGCGTACCTGGATCGGTGCTGTCCTGGTCTCCGAACAAACGTTCGAAGACCGCACGTGGGTTGTTCTCAGTGGGCAAGGGAGTTGTGGCACTGCGCCAGGAAAGAGTGTTGATGTAGGAGCAGCTGTAGCCGACGTCGCAGGCACCCGCTAGATCGGTCGCCTCCAAGGCAAGCTCAAGGGACGCCAACTGGGTGTGTTGTCCCAGCTGTGCCGCCGCGATCTGGTCAGCCGAGACCCCGGCTTCGACGTTGGCACCCTCCGTGGGCTTCACGTGCACGCCGGTTAAAAAAGCCCCACCGATCCGTCCGTGCCCGCCCGCTGGCTCGCCCGGGAGAGCTACGCCCGGTTCGTTGCTGAGTCCGCTCAACACCAATAGTTCATCTCGAAACGGTGTCAGCGGCTCTAGAATTGGCGTGAGCTCGAAACCGGCACCCGTCGCCAGGGGTGTCCATTTCTCCATCACGGCTCCATGCGGCACATAAATCACGCCCAATCGGCTCGCTGGTCGAGCTACCGTCTTGCTCGTCGCAACCAAGGCAGGAACCATGCTGTCCAAAAGCGGCAGGGCGATAGACGCACTGAGACCGCGCAGGAATGTACGACGCGGTAGACACCTCTTACTGATGATGCTCATAGCCTCGACCTCTTCATTTGAAACGGCGGGCTCTTGGCGATACCCAGAATAATGGACGACCAGCGGTAATCGCTGGGCGCAGCCTCGCGCATGATCGCACGGACGGCTGGCAAATCATAATACTCGATGCCACGGCCGACGGCATAGGTGAGAAGCTTTCGAGTCACGGTCGCCACGAATTCCTGACGACGACTCAGCAGCAGTTCTCTCAGCTCTACCGGACCCTGAAACGTAGTCCCGTCGGGGAGGGTCGCCGCCGCACCACCAGGAGTGCCGTTCTCGTCGAGACTACGCCATCTGCCAATGGCATCGAAGTTCTCGAGTGCTAAGCCGAGCGGGTCCATCCGCGAGTGGCAACTCGCGCAGGCGGGATTCCTCGTATGCTGCTCCAACCGTTCTCGCAGGGAAGCCGATTTGCCAGCCTGACCGTTCTCCGAAAGTTCCGGCACCTCCGCGGGTGGAGGCGGTACTGGCGTTCCGAGGACGTTCTCTAGCAGCCATTTTCCCCGCAGCACCGGTGAGGTTCGATTGGCGTACGAGGTCACGGTCAGGATACTGCCCTGGCCCAGTAGTCCTCCGCGCCTTCCATCGCTGAAACTCACCCGTCGAAAACGTCCTCCGTAAATCTTGGGAAGTCCGTAGTGCCGGGCCAGCCGTTCGTTGACGAATGTGTAGTCAGCGGCCAGCAGATCAACCAAACTATGATCCTGGCGCAGCTGGCTGCCTACGAACAGCTCCGTCTCGCGCTGGAGCGCCTGACGCAGATTATCGTCCCATTCGGGATATCGCTTCACATCCGGGGTCACCGCACGCAGGTTGCGCAGGTGTAGCCATTGGGCCGCGAAGTTTTCGACGAGTGCGTTTGAACGAACATCGACCAGCATCCGACGAACCTGGTGTTCCAGGACGATTGGATTCTTGAGCTCACCGTCTATGGCTATCTGGAGCAGATCATCATCGGGGATGCTGCTCCAGAGAAAGAAGGACAGTCGCGAGGCCAGTTCCACATCACTGAGCTGAAAGGCGACAGAAGCTTCTACGGTCGCTGGTTCTCGTTCGATTCGGAACAGGAACTCGGGATCAACCAGGATTCTTTCCACCACCGATTGGATGCCGGCGTCAAAATCCCCTCGGCTCCGACCCAGTCTGTAGAATTTGAGAAGCCTCGAGACATCGTCAGCCGTGACTGCACGACGATAAGCTCGGCGGGCGAGCGAAGACAGAATCCGCTGGGCGCAGGCCTCCTCGACTGCCTCTTCACTGCTCTCCGGACGACAGCTGAAGATTCGTTGACGACTTGGCGTTTCGCCGGCTCCCTGAGCCTGGTAGGGACCATCGATCTGAGCACTGCTGACTCCCCAATCAGTGAAACTGCCCCTGAGGCTGCTCACGGGCACCTGTGTCGGCTGGACGCCCTCAGGCACCGACGCGCTCTGCAAAAATGAAATCCCAACCACCCGCGTCCCTGCCCTTGCCGAAAAGCGGACTCGGGGATTCTCTCCGACCGGCTTCCCATATTCCGAGCTCCTGTCGCCACCGTCGAGTTTGAACAGCTTGATGCGTTCGCCATCCAGGCGAACATCGAGCTGACGAGGCTGGCGAACTCTGCGGCGTTGAAGCTTGATCTCCAGGGTGTACTCGCCATCGAGCGGGAAGTGATGACGGATGGCCAGTCCGCCACCCGACCCAAACGGAAGCTCCTCACTCATGCGGCCATCCTGCACCAGCAGCGGCGAAGTCTCGTATGTCTCAAGCGTCGGTGCGATGGTCGGGTCACCTACGGCCAGCCGACTGATCTTCTTCGCCGCCGACAGATATCGTTCCAGCAACAGGGGAGAGAAGGAGAGAGTATCGGCGATATTGTCAAAACCGTAACCCAGCTCATCTGCTGGCAACAACGATCGGCCGTCGACCTCCAGGGCCAACAAGTCCCGGACCGCATTGGCGTATTCCGCGCGGTTGAGGCGATGAACGGCAGGCCTGCCTGGATTGGGATTGGCCGCGGCCTCGGCATCGAGTTCAGCCTCCAACCAGGACCCGAAAGCTACAGAGCTGTCTTCGTCCGGCCGCGCCGAGCCGGAAGGCGGCATTGCTCTGGTCCGAAGCTTCGCTACTACCTTTTCCCACACCTCTGCGTTGTCGCCAACCTCGGCGAGATCGATCGAGTCGAGATCGAGTCCCGCGGTTTGTGCCTCCTGACTGTGGCAGCCAGCACAGTAACGATCGAGTAGCGCGCGATACTTGAAGAAAGGCGGGGACTTCTCAGGAGATTGTAGCTTGAGGGCGGCCGCAACACTCGTCGCCGAACCCACGCCCATAGCTTGAATATAGAAGGCGCCGGCCAACGCGATTCCCATGCAGCCTAGAACGGTCTTGGGGTTCATTGATTCACAATGGGCGTTGTTTCCAAGTATTATGTCACCTCCTGTTAGGAGGGTGCAATCAAGCCTAAGAAACCTCGGGTGAAACTTGGACGATTCGTCGGAACGTCTGAACATCTGAACGTCGCCGAGCACAAAGTATCTGATGTGGGAGCGAAACACAGCCGCGCACGACGTGAAAATGTCAGCAAGATCAGCCCCGTTCCCCGGAGTAAGCGGGACTGACCTCGTCACCGAGATAATCCAATGTGGCCGCTGGCTCGGTTGGAGTTGCCTTCTTGAACGATCCGGCGCAGCTGGAGGCGGAGCTAACCTGAAACTTCATTTGGCTGTTCCTGAAGCACAAGCGTGTAACCCATTGATTGCGCGATCTTTAACGCATACTTGAGACGGTCTTCCTGGTATTTTGCTTCGTAGGCGGCCACTCCCTGTTCCACGTACTGTTGTCC
>JAKZYH010000603.1:0-4618 GCA_047514575.1 Acidobacteriota bacterium
AAAAGTGGAGACAGCGGAACTTGTTCGGAAGACGGCTAAAGCCTTTGTTTGTAGGGGGATAGGAGTAGAGTGATTATAATCTTACAGTTAAGTGAGCTTTAAGTCCTTTGGAATCAACAACATCAAACCGGACACTAGTGACGTGGATTCTGAGAATTTTGCTCTCACTTTTGTCTGGAAGCACGGGTGGAATGGGGATCACAATTCCGAAAGTCCAGGAACGGGTCCAGTTGACCAAAAGACAGTTCCCGCTCTCGGCTCGGGCGGCGTGGCCCCTGGGGTAGGTTGAGGGGTGGCCTTTAAAGAGGCCGCTTTAGCGGTCTGGCGCGAAGCGTAATAGACCGGTCCTTCATTCAGGGCCGGGTAGGCGGGCAAGCGGCTGCTGGAGCCTGCTTCAGCGGGCTTCTCGGGTAAAGGCTTCAGCCAGGCTCCGGGTACACGAGGGCTAAAGCCGCAGCTCGAGAAGGATCGTAAACGGCCCTCAGGGGAGGGAGGAGAAGCGGCTGACCCCGGCGTAAACACCGGGTCTAATACGCTTCGCGCCAGGCCGCTGAAGCGGCCTCCTGGAAAGGGCCACTCTGCCGAGTGTTTCGCGTCCGATCGGTGGAAATCAAAACTTCAAATATTTTTGCCTAGACATAGGCAGCATGATCTCCCAGCGGCTCACCAACTTGACGGATGTGTATTGTTGTCATATACATCCTAGTGGACGATCTACATGGAAGAGCTGTTGCGTTGCACTGGCTTCGAGCGGGATGACGCCAACACGACGCCCCTAGCTGAACGGCATGGAGTCTCGCCAGCGGCGTGCGAGCAGGTTCTTCTCAACCGACCACTTCTCACTGGCACGGATGAGAAGCACTCCCAAACGGAGCCTCGGTACTACGGGCTCGGTCAGACCGACCTCGGTCGGCTCCTCTTTGTAGTCGTGACGGTGCGAGGGGACTTTCTTCGGATCGTGACGGCGCGCGATATGAGTCGTCGGGAACGGAGAATCTATCAAAATGCCACGCAAAACGAGTAAAAAGAAGATCCCGAAGTTCAGAAGCGAGAAGCAAGAACGCGAATTCTGGGATTCGGCAGACTCCGCCCAATACATCGACTGGAGAAAGGCGGAGCCAGTCACGCTTTCGAGTCTGAAGCCCTCTACCAAGACCATTTCACTTCGGCTTCCGGAATCTTTGATCGAGGAGTTGAAGAGGTTGGCAAACAAACGTGATGTGCCATACCAGACGTTGCTCAAGATCTTTCTTGCTGAACGTGTGCAGCAGGAGCTCCGGCGCTCCGCGTAGATGGTGGCGATGTCTAACGTCTGCATGAAGCTGGCGGTCGCTCGACGCCCGCAGCTTATGCAGGAACGTTGGGCAGACTTCAATCAGACGGTGCTGAATCGATCATGAAAGCTGCTTGGTACGAACGGCAGGGCCCGCCATCCGATGTCCTTGTCTTAGGGGAGATGACAACTCCTGAACCGGGACCAGGAGAGGTGCGTATCGGCGTTGCCGCCTCGGGTGTCAATCCTGGTGACGTGAAGAAGCGCCAGAACACGTTTGGCGCAGGCATGACTTTCGCGCGTGTGATTCCACATAGCGACGGGGCTGGCGTGATCGACGCGGTCGGCGACCGGGTGCCGTCGTCGCGGATTGGCGAGCGTGTCTGGTGCTTCGGTGCGCAGAGCTATCGCCCGTTCGGCACGGCCGCCGAGTACGTCGTGCTACCCGCTGAGCAGGCGGTCCCCCTTCCCCGCAACGTCTCGTTCCAGCAGGGAGCCTGCTTGGGCATCCCAGGCATCACGGCTCATCGTGCCGTCCATGCAGCCGGATCCGTGGATGGGCGCGTCGTCCTTGTGCAAGGGGGCGCTGGTGCGGTTGGGCAATGTGCCGTCGGCCTCGCCCGGCATGCAGGCGCACTGGTGATCGCCACCGTACGTTCTGAACGCGACGTGCTGATCTCACAGCGAGCGGGTGCGCACCACGTAATTGAGACCGGTGGCCTCAGCGTCGACGATATCATTGCACGCGTCCGCGCTCGGGCTCCCGATGGAGTCGATCACATCGTGGAGGTTGCCTTTCACCCGAACATATCGTGGGACGCGCAGGTGCTACGGCTGGGCGGCTCTGTAGCGGCGTACGCCACGGGGGACTCGACGCCGGCCATCCCATTCTGGCCGCTGGTGTTCAAGAATGTCTCCGTGTTCTTTCTTGGAAGCGACGACTTTCCAGCTGAGGTGAAGATGGCTGGAGCAGTCGCATTGAACGAGATACTAGAGGGCGAGTGGCCAGGCTTCGAAGTTGAAGCACGGTTTCCGTTGGGATCGATCGCGGAGGCTCACGAGGTAGTCGAGCAGGGAAGGGCGTCCGGGCGCGTTGTATTGAGCACTCGAGACGAGGAGCCGGCATAACAAGTGGTTGCAGCGGACGGCACTCCCGCGCCGCCGCTGAGCCACGGCGTTATATGAAAGCAGCAGCAATGTTAGCTGTGCCATCCGGGAGGCGGACCAGAGCTATTCCCTTGCGCTTGCGCCATCTACCGGGACCGTAGACTCGACGCAGCCGGTCCAGCTCGCGAATTCGACTTCCAACGGCAATCGTTTCGACGCCAGAAAGCTCACCGATGATCTCAAGGGTCGCGTCTCTCTTCTACCAGGGATCACGAAGCCTCTTACACCGGCGGATTACCGTCCCTTCCGGCTGCGGAAGGAGACGGCTGAGAGGGTGGAAGCAGGCCGACAGATCATCCTCGAAGAGCTGAAGCCGAACCCGGCGCAACTCCGGAGGGGCCTGGATCTGCACTTCAACAGCTACGTGGCTGACCCCGTCATCACGATGATCGGGGACCGGCTTCGCGAGGATCTGGCGCAGTCTCGTCGGAGCCTGGAAGCGGAGGGCCTCGAAGGGGACGAGCTGGAAGAGCAAGTTCGGGAAAGGTGGCGGAGGCTGAAGGCCTTCGAGTCCGCCTTTGATCCCCAGTGGCGCCAGGACTACCTGGGGCTGTACCGGCTCACCGGGCTGGATC
Source organism: Acidobacteriota bacterium (assembly GCA_047514575.1). GTDB lineage: Bacteria > Acidobacteriota > UBA6911 > RPQK01 > JAJDTT01 > CAUZIZ01. The sequence continues at coordinate 3,016 of JAKZYH010000603.1, forward strand.
TCGCCATCGAGGATGTGGCCCACCCCCCAGAGAATACCTTCCGAAGGGCATTGAAGCATCTTGCCCGCTGTCAGTACTTGTATGAGAGTGAGCAGGATGTGGTGAAGGTCAGCCGCTTCGAGGACATCCTCAGAGCGCGGGATGAGGGCAAACCGGCCCTGATCTACCACCTGGCCGGCGTGGGCGCGTTTGCCGAGGCCGACAGGCCCCTCGAGAATCTCGATCTCCTCTATGCCCTGGGCGTCCGAGCGACCCAGCTCACCTATCGCCAGCAGAATCTCCTCTGCAGCTCGGACCAGCAAAGGAACGATACGGGCCTCACTCCTCTGGGGAGACGGGTGGTTCGGCGGTTGAATGAACTGGGAGTAATGATCCATCTGGCCCACGCAGGCCAGCGGACGGCGCTGGAGGTGATCGAAACCTCGGAGGCTCCGGTCTACAACGCCCACGTGGCCTGTGAGGCCAGCTACGATCGTAACCACTACTTGCGAAGCCTGGCCCGAAAGGGAGGCCTGGCGGCCGTCTATGTCTGGCCAGGGCAGCTATCCGAGAGGGAGTCGACCAGCTTCGACGACTTTGCGCGGCATCTAGAGCACGCCATTCGGGTGGCGGGCATCGATCACGTGGCCATCGGGACCGATCTGACCTTCCTGCCGCACCCTACCGCATCAGGAATCCACAAACCCCACGCCATGGACTGGACCAACTGGCCTTACTTCACAGTGGGCTTGGTCTGTCGAGGATTCAGCGACTCCGACATCCGGAAGATCCTGGGGGAGAACTTCCTGGGCTTTGCCCGCCGGGTAATGGACCGAAAGCCTTGGGGGCCGCTGATCTGAATCCTGGGGGAGCAGGACAGCCGCACATCACCACTTTTCTCGGTTGTCCTGGTTCCGCCTAAAAAGCGGACGTTCAAGGCTTGCCGTGTCCTAAACCCATGGCGGTTCGATACCGATACCGATCCCGATTTCGATTTGGATGACATGGACCCGCTAACTTTGTTTAGCGACGGGGCTCTACTGTCTCCTATCGAAATCGCTATCGGGATCGGGATCGGTATCGACATCCGAACCTCCATAAGGAATTGCGGTGACGTATTTTTTGCAACAGCGTCGAACGAACGACCGCTTTCACCGCCTAGAAGCGGTCCTTCAAGTTTCCCGCGTCGTGGAAGACAAAGCCTCTGAAGTCGAGGGTCTGGAACTCACATAAACACAGGGGGGAATTCCCCTGGTTTGCGCTGGAAGAAATACAAATGATTTGCTTTCAGTTTGCTTCTGTTGGGAGTGAGGACCTCGTCGTGGGTCTCGGGCAGACACCCGGTTCGGGGTAGAAACCATCCTCTGCGATTGCCCTTCCAGGCCCAAGGCTCTAGTATTTCCGAGATAGGCTCCCCAGTACCTTGGAGGTCCCGTTGATCGGCCAGAGAATCTCCCACTACAAGATCACCTCCAAGCTCGGCGAAGGGGGTATGGGCGAGGTATACCGCGCCATCGATACCAAGCTCAACCGTGATGTAGCTCTGAAAGTCCTACCCGAAGCCTTTGCCGCCGACCGCGAACGCATGGCACGTTTCTCCCGCGAAGCCCAGGTGCTGGCGTCG
>JAKZYH010000604.1:0-7050 GCA_047514575.1 Acidobacteriota bacterium
TGATGCGTTCTTACCCAAAAAGCGTCATGTGGATTGACTCAAACCGGCCACCTGGAACATGATTATCAACCTCCAGCGTCGCTTCGCTCCGACCCGGCCGGTTTCCTCCGGATTCGGTGGCCGGTTTCACCGGAATACGCAAATAGAGCCAGGTGTGCGTATCCCGCTGGGTGACAGCATGGTGGAGACAATAGGCGATCAGCGGAAGCCCCAGAAGAATGATAGAGAAGACGTATCCTCTGGCCCTTTGGGGCATCGCGCACTGGGAAAACACGACGTTCGTGGTGTTTCCGCTCTTGCCGGAGACGGGGAGTGGGACCGGGGCTGAGTTTATCTGGTTCATGATTGACCTTCGCTCCTGCTGGATTCGGGACGACTAAGTACACCTAAGGATCGGGTCAGTGCGAGCCCAGATGATCGGGTAGGTTCGACAGATGAAGATGGACTTGAAAGGGGGAGCCGAGATTGTGGCACTCTTCCCCTGAGGCCGAGAACGGTTTGTCACAAAACCTCCTTGGGTTTCGCGAACTCACCTTCGGTGGCTGATCGACCCTATCGAGAAATCGACTTAGGCCTCAGCTTTGCGTCCGAGTCTTTCGTGCTTCGGTAGCCCTTTCGCTGTGGGTGCGAAATCAGTTGGACTACCCGACAGCAGTCGCTCTGTAGTTCGAGTTTGTGTTCCTCACGTAGAGTCTTTTCGGACGATTCTGCGAGAACTTTAGCTCTTTGGGGCGAAGGGCAATCTATGCCGACGAAATCGGGGAAATATGGGCCGATTTTACCGTTTTCGCAGTAGATCAGTTTCTACCGCGCAGGCTCCTAACGGCTCCACGGGGGAAGTAGGGTAGGCTGGTTGGCATAACGCTTCATCCGAAAAGTCAGGCGTTCTCCACTACCCGGCCTTAATCGGACGGTGATGGACGACCCATCAATTTGTTCTTCTTGACCCTCTCGCTCGACAGCGGTGAACTGATGCTCCGCATAGGCCCCTGCCTGGACGACCAGCTCTCGCGAATGCACTGGGTCGAGATTGACTAGCGTCACACTGACCGAATCGGCGGTGAGCTTGTGCACCAGTGCCGCCACGTCCTGGGGAGGTCCCGAGCGTCGTTTGAGAGGATCGAAGTAGCGCAGTCGACTGTGCAGGGTCCGAACGACTCCGGTCGAGTAGTAGCCGCCCAGCATCAGGTTGTTGAGGCTCTCGGTTCGAGCTGGATTGAAGGACATGAACCAGTCCGCCAGTCGGGTGTCAGGCGTCGTCGGGTCTTCGTCAATCTTCCGTGCCGTCTTCCTCACTGATTCCAGGTCGAGGCGCAGAGTCTTCTCTGGGTACTGGAGATCATTCCCCTCCAGGAAGCCGATCCAGCCTGTCCTGGGGATTCGTTCCAGGTCTCGGCGATCCATCGACCACATGTAGATCTCGGTCAGAAGGTTGTGTGGCAGCTTGTCGGTCCAGTTGTACCATTCGGCTCGTTCCGAGTACTTGTAGCCTCTTGGATCGCCATAGTTCCAGGGGATCTTCGTCTTGCCGTCGACGACCTTTTTCAAGGCATAGAGGTTATCCAGCTGGCGACGCAGCACAGCGATGTAGGCGGGATCGCCAGTGATCAAGAATGCGTTTCCAAAGCCGTCCCAGGGGCCCAGGTAGAAGTTTCCACGATGTTTGACGTAACCGACTTCGGCGTCGAAGTTGCTGAAGTTCCATCCGTAGAGGCCTTTCCACCACTGTCCCGAAGCACCACCCGGCTTGCCATCCAAACCCACCTTGGTCGGAATGTTCCCGCCGTTTGAGTCGATTCGCTCCTTCCATGCATCGACGTACTCCAAAAGCCAATCGCGGTATTTGCTTTCTCCGGTGAGGGCGTAGGCGTTTACGGCAGGGTTGGTGGCGTACAGGTTCAAGTGGCTATCGCCTGCGCTGTCGGTGTAGTTCTCGCAGTGGGCCAGCATCTTTGGATAGTGCTCGGCGAACTCGATCATCTGCCCTGTACCGGCGGCACTGTGCAGGAAGTGGAAGCGCCCACTGAGAGGATCTCCTACCCAGTCGTAGACCGTCGGCTTGCGCATCATAGGCCCCTTGCTTCCGGTCCAGACACTTCGGATCACTTTGTGTACGGGATCGTAGTTGGGTGCCGCCGGGTCTTCGTTCATGTAGAGCCCAGCAAAGCGTTTCATGCGTTTTCTGAAGGTCGGGTCCTCCGGGGCCGAAAGCCCAAGAGAAAGGAAGGACTGGGTGCCCTCCAGGGTGTGAGCCCAATCAGACATCGTTATGAATTCCTGAAAGTAGGCCCCTTCCCGAGCTAGATCGGTCTTTACCGTCCGCAGCTCAGAATACTGGAGCCAGTGACCTTCCTGGGCCCGGTTGTAGTCCTCCAAAACCGAATCGGCACCGCCCAGAGCGTGAAGAAGAGGCCAGTTGTGGAAGGTCTCGATGGCATCGTCCGGACCGTCAATTACCCCCCATCGGGGACGATGCAGCAGATATCCCCTCTCGTCGAGGGCCCAGTCCGCGAGCAGTTTGCAAGCCCCGGATGAAGACCGAAGCAGCTCGCGCTCCAACAGGGCCCAGGTAGGAGGCGCCATCGGGGTGTCGACGATCAGAGCTCCAGTGGCGGCAAGGCAGGGACTCTGCGAGATTAGAAAACCGATCAGGATTCGGCACGCCAGTCCGACCCTGTGACGAACGTGGTTTGGAGATGTTGAGTTCCTCTCGGGGGAAGAACCATGGAGAACTGAGTCTGCTATTGAAGAGCATTCGCGGTTCATCATCCCCCCATTCTATAACTCCCTGTGGCTTCCTCTACTCTGGTTTTCCAGGACCAGCAGTCTAATCGAACCAGAAGGAGTACAGATGGGCCTGTTTCAGCCGGAACTGGAGTCGGACGGCTTGCCCCTTCAGGGAATCCAGATTGTCGGCTTCTCTAAAGTCGAGCACCTGGCTCGTCGAATCTCCGCTGAAGGGAAGTGATTGGTCGAAGTCTCGGGCAGGGATCCATTCCCCATCGAACTCACCGTCTCCACGGCGGATTGCGACCTGGATCGAGCCTTTTTCGGAGGTCTTGCCATTGATGCGCAGCCTTCCTCCAGGGCACTCCAGTGGCCGGGTCAAGACGAACCCGATCTCTGGAGCTTCGAGGGAGACGAACCCGTCCGTTCGTAGACTGGCGAGGCAGATGTTGGAGTTTCCCGGCATGCGCACGTGCAACTGTTCCCGGCCCGCATAGTAGAAGTTGATCCGATCCTCGCCTTCGATCAGGCCGACTGCTGGGTACACCATGCCCCAGTCATAGCTGCCGGCGGGGCCGGTCGGCAGGAAGATGGGACGAGCAGGATGGCGCTCCCAACGGATGCCATCGCGGCTCCAGGCCAGCTGCAGATCGACCTGCATGTGTTTCTCCGGCTTGGCGTTCCAATCGAGCGGCTGCTGCTTATAGAACATCTCCAAGAACCCCAGGTAGACTCCCTGATAGCGGGCTACCGTCATTCCATAGAGGGAGAAGGCATCCAGTTCGTCCGGTCGGATGATCTGGGTGGGCTGGGTCCAATGAATCAGATCCGAACTCTCGGAATAGGCAATGCGGCGGATTTGGCTCGCATTGATAGGGGGACGCCGGTAGAGCATGAATACGTCCCGCTCAGGGTTGTAGAGAATCTGGTTTTCGCAGTCACTTTGCCCCCTGAATATGGGGTTCTCTTCTTGATCCTTCCAGTGGATCCCATCCTCGCTGAAAGCGATCCGGATCTCCATTCCCCCACCGGGCATTCTCAAGGTGGCGGGGTCCCGGCCCAGCTCGCCGCTGTGATAGGTCATGAGGAAACGGCCCTTATGCCGCCATTTGGGGGGAGTTTGGTTACCGCGATGGAAGTACTTCGTCCCGGCTGGTTGAAGAACACGTTAGGCGACTCGACACCCTCGATCTGATGAAGCCGGAGTTCCGGCGAGCGCCAGCTGATACCATCTTTGGATTCGTAATAGAGTCCGTAGTGGTGGTCGGCATCCCGGTAGCTCCGCCAGCTATTGGCCCACATTCGGAAGAGCTTCTGCTCGCTGTCGTAGATTACGCTGGGAGTGCCCACTCCTTCGGTATCTTCGTAGTCGAGAAAGGCCTTACCCGGGATGAGGGGATTGGATGGGTGTCGAGTCGGTTGGTGCACGACTCTCCGACAGCCAGCCGTATCTTCAACTACATATCCGTCCATCAGTAGCTGGCGCTCATGGCCCAGCTTCAGGGGTCGGGTAGGTACGAGCGCGTAGGAGCCTTCGATTGAGGTTCCTTTGACATACTTTGAACTGGAGAGGTTGCCTCCGGTGACGAGATGGCCGGTCCCGTCGAAAGTCCCTCGCTTCTCGGAGATCTTCGTTGCTGTCTGACCCAGCGCCATGATGCCGATGTTCAGCGAGCACCAGAGCGAAAAATCCAGTAAGTCCAACTCACGATTGTCCTCCTATCGTCTCGCTAGCGACCGCATACCGCCGAGGCAGGGGTCTTCGCCGAAGTACCATTCTCCAGGAGACCGCTTCAGCGGTCTGGCGCGAAGCGTAATAGACCAGTCCTTTTAGGGCCGGGTAGACGAGGAGATGGATGCCGGAGCCTGCTTTAGCGGGCTTCTCGAACGAAGGCTTCAGCCAGGTTCCGGGGCGACGATGGCTAAAGCCGTGGTTCGAGAAGGACCTTGAAAGGCCCTCCGGAGGCAAGGACTGCCCACTGCCCCCGGCCTGAAGGCCGGGTCTAGGACGCTTCGCGCCAGACCGCTGAAGCGGTCTCTTCACAAGCCCTGGGAGTCTGCGCGGTAGAAATGATCGTAGCGAGAAAGCGGGGAATCGAGGCCAGATTTTCTCGATTTTGAGGTGCATAGTTGTTCTATTCGTCGAGAAATCGGGGAAATATGGTCCGATTTTACCGTTTCTGCAGTAGATCAGTTTCTGCCGCTCAGGCTCCTAGTACGTTGTAACATTTATAGTTTCGGACACGGCAAGGATATCTTCCATGTGGGTGGTACTAGGTAGTTTTCAGAGATGCGTGCTTCCTTGGATTAATCCTTCAACCCCTTTGACCAGCGCTTGAGCATACAGACTCTTGGAATCGGCCATGGTCGATAAATCTATTCTGCGGTGGTTCCGGGCTGCTTTGATCACGGCATCGTCGGGGTCATAGAATCCCAGGTCTCGCACATATCTGTTGATCTTGTTGCCTTCAGGTCGAACATAGGCCCGGGCATAACTCTCAATTAGAAGCTTAATTTCATCACGCCAGTCGGTGATTCGTACTGTCCAGTTTTCGGCATCATCAAAATCCGGTATCAAGGTATGGATACGGGTGATCATGCGCGGATTCATCTGCAGAAACAGATCCTCGACATCTTCGATGGATCGTGCGGGCGATTTCTCGGCGAGTTGTCTCAGGACATACATATCCTGATAGACAGCCATCTCCCCGGCTGAATCATCTGCTGCGGACCAGACAGGCTCCAGGACTTCACGAATACCCTTGGACATGAACCAACCCATCATCAGAGCCACTTTACCCTCAGTTTTGACGTGCTTTTCCAAGGCTTTGCTTCTTCGCATGCTTAGATCTTCGACGCCCATCTGATCCCACATCTTCCCAGCTTCGGATTTCTCTCTCTTGATGACATTTATTACCTGTTGCTCAGAGGCTCGAACCAACCCACCCATGCGTGAGAGATTTCCGGGAATCGCAAGCTGGAAATCCGAGTGGATGTATCCTTTCGTGTTTGCGGGTACAAGACTGGAATTCGTCGCCAGTTCGACAACATCGTCCAGTAAAGCAAAGGACGTGAGTCTGTTCGGTGGCGATATCTGCTTGCCATGAACTCCAAGGCTGCCTGCCAACGACATATTTGTAAGGAAGGCTGATCCCGCATTGCTGGCAGCCAGTATTCTCAGAAAATCTCTTCGGTCCAGCAAATTCATGAAACTCTCTTTTCCAGGATTTCGAGCAAGGTAGTCTGGTCAATGTCGCCTGCAGAATAATCACTCGCACCTTTCAGATAGAAGTACCCCAGCCTGAGTACTCTTGCGTAAAGGCTCTGATCCCTTGCCTTTTCCACAGAGTTTTTCAGATCCAAACCAGGTTCCTGACCGTTTTGGATCGCCCGCACATAGCGAAGTATGGCGTCGGAGTCATCGTAATAGTTGTCTTGGTCATAGTAGCGTTTGGTCAGTTCAGGATCGGGATTGTTGACCGCTTCCTCGTATCTTCTGACATCCTCTGTCAAGACCTGATAGCGCTCAAGGAAAGTATCGACCCAGAGGTCAAAGTCATCCTCCTGTTCGAGAAACCGATGCTTTCCAATCATGTCTGCCTGCCACATCAGGGTAAGAAGGGGCTCAGCTACCGGGACATCAATGCGACCGCTGGCAGGATGTGACCGCATATTGTAGTCAAAGCTAGCTTGAGAAAAGATTTCCTTCGGCGACAAGGAAGGTTTCTTGCCGCCGCCATATACCTTCTTGAAGGTCATGGCATCTTGATAAACCCGGCAATTGTCATTGGTATAGAGGGGGTTTGGATCAGTTTCCGCTGCTTCGAAAGCCACACTGAATCCCGTGTCGGCTGCACGATGGGCCAGCCAACCAATTGCATAAGCGATTTTGATCTGTGCCTCGCGATCGCTCTTGACTGAATCCCAGTCGTCCTTGTATTTCTCCAGGATGGGTACCGCGTAGTCACTATTCCCTCGGGAAGCGGCTCCCAAAAGCCCACTGTCATATTGGTTTTGGATACATGTTTTGAATAGATCGCATATTTCCGGAATACTGAGAGCAATCCGTGCCAGATCTTCATATACCGCAATGTGTGTGATGTGTTCTGACATGGTTACTCCCTTTTTTTGAAGCGCCGGCCCCATTCGAGAAAGAAACTTCCGACTACTGGGGATTTGTGCGTCACTCCGTGGGGAAGAGTTGTCCGGCTCTCTCCTCGGAACCTGGGCTCATTTTGCTAGCGGCTCAAGTCGTTCGCGGCTCTGTCGGATCGCCAAGGGTTGATGATAGGCGATCGTTTGGAATTTGGTGCTTGTGATTTG
>JAKZYH010000605.1:0-3326 GCA_047514575.1 Acidobacteriota bacterium
GCCAAACCCACGTCACAGACTGAATGTCGCGCATCTCCCTTCACTTGGAACTTCCCCTATCGTCCCCCCTTTGGGGACTTCGGGGACCTTCGCTTCGCCTGAAGGCGAGGGGTTTCCACCATCCCCGATGGGGACACTAAGTACACGGATTCATAAATACGCCAACGTTTGTGGCGACGGGACGGGCCGACGGCTTTGTCTCTCCTCCTCCGCGAGGCGTAGAATTCGCGATTGAGGAGCGGCTGCGGCTCTACCCTACGGGTTGCGACTCGATGGCGGGTTCCCGGACCACCAATCCAGTTTGCCCAATGCGCGCTGGAAGCGCCATCGCCAGCAGGATGCCGGGGATTCCCAGTAGGGCGATTCCTGACAGCGCTATCTGCAGTCCCACTTCCTCGCTCAGAAAGCCCACGCCGGGAATGAAGAGGCCACCGACCCCCCAGGCAAAACCCATTAGGAAAGCCGAGACTGTCGATACTCCTTCGGGAACTAGCTGCTGCGCCAGCACGACATTGACTGGCGCCGTGGAGAGTAGAAAAGCCGACCCGGCGACGCAGAGGAGAATCGAGATCCAGCCCTCGGTCCAAAGAAAACCCAACAACATCGGGCAGCATCCCAGCATCGAGAGCGTGATCAAACCCTTACCCCCAAATCTGTCGCTGAGCAGACCTCCCAGAAATCCGGCACTGCCTCCAGCCGCGAGAAAAAGCGTCAGAATCTGGCTGCCCTCGAGCGCGCTGTAACCCCTGGTGGTGAGATAGAGGGGAAGAAAAGCTACGAAGGACATCTGGATCGAGGCCCGGACCACGACGAGCATATAGAGAATGAAAAGAGGCTTTCGGTTTCGTCGCAGGCGAGCGAACAGGCGGCTCTGCCTCACCCTTTTCTGTTTCACTGGGCCAGGAGCACGAAAAGCAAGAAAGATTGACATCGCAAGGCCCGGGAGGGCTGCCCAGTAACTATTGTGGAGACCTACCAGGGTGATGATGGTGGTGATGTAGACCGGTCCCAGAGCGTAGCCGGCCATCCCTACAGAGATGAACACGGACATGTAGAGTCCGCGTCGACCCTCTGATAGTTGAGCTGTGATTCCTGCCCCCTGAGGATGGAAGGCGGCAATTCCGGTGCCCCCCAGAATAACCATCAGCAGCATCAGAGAGAAGTCCGACGCCAGTCCCAGAGAGGAAATGAAGATTGCCGCCAGTGCCGGTCCTGCTACCAGGAAGACTCTGCTTCGCAGGCGGTCAGCCAGGTAGCCGTACAGGGGTTGGGTAAGGGCGCTGGAAAAGGCAAGAGCTCCGCCCAGAATACCGGCTTGCCCAAGCGAGAGTCCCCGTTCCTGATGGAGAAAGGGGAGGAAGGCGCCAAACATACTCGAGTAGCAGTCGATCATCAGGTGGGCTAAGGCCAGGATTATAATGGGTCGGTGCAGCCCCAAGCGCATGGGGCGCTATTCTGGCATAAGCCTCTGAGCATCCGAAAGTAGGCGACCCATCCCCCCCATCCCCTTCCCATCCCCCCACGCCCAGAGACCCCGCGGAATTCTTATAGAATGTAGGCTGTCGTGAAACTGGCCGAGTTTGACTTCCGTCTGCCCCAGGAACTGATCGCACAGTCGCCTCGAGGAGCGAGGGATCAATCTCGTCTCATGGTAGTGAGCCGGTGCAAGGGTAGCTGGGAGCACGCCCTTTTCAGCGATCTGCCTGATTTCCTATCTAAGAGTGACCTTTTGGTCGTCAACGATTCCAGAGTGTTTCCGGCCCGGCTCCTTGCCAGGAAAGAGGGCCAGGGAACTCGAACCGAGGTCCTGCTGCTTCAGCAGGAAGCTAATGATGTTTGGATCGGATTGATAAAGCCTGGAAGACGAGCCAAATTGGGAACGCGCTTGGTAGTTGATCCAGGGCATCTGGAAATCGAAGTTCTAGACCGGGGCTCCTCCTCCAAGCGTCGTCTTCGTCTGCATTGCAAGGGTGATGTGTGGGAAGCCCTGGAGCGATTTGGACATACGCCTCTCCCTCCTTACATCCACCGACCGGACCGCCCGGAGGACCGGGAACGCTATCAGACGGTGTATGCCCGAGAGTTCGGTTCGGTGGCGGCCCCGACAGCGGGACTCCATTTCACTGCAGGACTACTTGAAAGGATCTCATTTTGCCGGGTGCAGCTGGACATTGGATACGGAACCTTCAAACCGGTGACCGAAGAAGAGATTGAGAGCCACGAGATGGACGCCGAATACTATCGCCTGGCCGAGGAAGCCGTCGAGAAGATTCGATGTCATCGCAGCGGCGATGGACGAATTGTTGCCGTGGGGACCACAACGACACGGCTGCTCGAGCACATTTTCCTCAAACATGGGAGCCTGGTAGCAGATCAGGGTCTGACCGACCTCTTCATCCGACCTGGCTACACTTTCGGCGTCGTCGGGGGACTCGTTACGAACTTCCACCTGCCCAGGTCAACGCTACTGATGCTGGTGGCGGCGTTTACCGGGCACGATCTTGTAAAGAGATGCTACCAGGCAGCGATCGAGGAGCGCTACCGCTTCTACAGCTACGGAGATTGTATGCTCATCCTGTAAGCGAAGCAGGATTACCTTTGCCTTCATATATTCACCTGCTTTGAACGCTTCCGACCAGGTGTACAAGAGATTAACACTAGAAATCTGCAGAGCGGAGGCAGGGGTAAAGGAGAGGGCAAAGGCTGTGGTGGAGATGGCTGGAGTGGGATCAGGCGATCAAACTGAATTCGACGTCTGTCACCTTGCTGAGCGAATCCTGCATATAGACTTTGATCTTCTTGACGAGACCCTTTTCGTTCAGCCGGATGGCCTCACGAGTCACTCCGAAACGATCTGCAATCCGTTGAAGGGTCTTCGGCTCTTGGGCGATGAGTCGTTCAGATAGGATGTATCGCTCTCGCTCGCTCAGCGTCTGCGAAAATTCCTGGATCTTGTCGGAGAACAACCTCTGGAGCTCCCCGCGAGCGAGCTGCTCGTCTACCAATTCCTCCGTTGCCTTGAGGGTGTCCAGGTACTGAATGGATTGATCTGCATTGACGTAGGTGTTGAGGCTCAGATCGGACGACTCCATGTTTTGCTCAATATCCTTCACGTTCTCAACACTGACGTTCAGTCGTTTTGCAATGCGTGCCGGGGTGGGTTCGATTCCCTGCAAGCTTAGACGCTCCTTCTCTTTTCTGAGGTTGAAGAGCAGTTTCCGCCTGTCGTTGGTGGTTCCCACGCGCACGATCCGAAAATTGTCGAGGATGAATTTGATGATGTAGGCTTTGATCCACCAGGAGGCATAGGTCGGTAGGCGTGCTCC
>JAKZYH010000606.1:0-7794 GCA_047514575.1 Acidobacteriota bacterium
GGCATTTTGGCATCTCATCTTCACACTATCTTCGGCCGCTCCTCAATCGCGAAATCCTCAACGTAGACCTGGCTACGCCTGCGGTTTCGCTCAATCGGTCGCGACCAAATCTAGCGCAAATCTGAGCGCCAATTCTACCAAGTTATTCTCGCGCAGACCCTTACCTCACGCAGGCAGACTCGAGCCCAGAACTCAGGACCAACTTACAGGCCTATTGATTCCCGGCAGCCAACTCCTGGTCACGAAACGGCAAGAACTCCGGCACTCCACTCGGGTTTGCTCCGCACTCAGCACAGCTGGATTGCAGTGACCAATAACGGACGGCTGCGAGATCCGGCCTTGGTCGCCGATCACCTTGGTAACGAGTACTTAGGAATCTTTGAGATGCTGAAGAGGATACTATCCATCAGGACGCACCACAACAGTTTTTTGGTACATCCGCGTCTGTGGGTTTAGGATGGTGCTGGGCGCGGGTATGGAGGAGGACCAAGGAGGAATCCCAATGAAAAAGGATCCAACCGCTTCAGGTTCACCGCACTGATCCTTCGGATTCAGGTTCACCGCACTGATCCTTCGGACGGCATCTCTGCTGCTAGCGCTCCGGAGCTGCCGCTGCTATCATGCTGGTTCAGCAGAGTTCCGAGCTAAGGGTCTGTTATTTCCTGACAGACCCTAACCTGGGTGAAAAGGAGTGGAACCGATGAGGCTACTGAGAGTCTGGATCCTGGTGCTGTGCTGTTTCAGTCTGGCGCTCAACCTTCAAGCTGGCCTGATCCACATCGGGTCCGAGAAGCAGTTTTTCATCGACGACTATCTGATCGAAAGCCTGACGGGCACGCGCCGGGTTCTGAATCCGGCCAAGAAGGTCTACCACAACCCCATCATCCGCCCCGAACGCCCCTGGGAAGGGAACGATGTCCGGGTCTCGAAGGTGATCTACGAAGAGGAAGAGGGAATCTTTCGGATGTGGTACGGCGCTGGAACTTATAGCGCCCGAGAGGGTGAGACAGAGATCATTATTGAATCGGAGGGAGCGCCCGGGGTGTGCATCGCCATCTCCAAGGATGGTCTCAACTGGGAGAAGCCAGTCCTGGGGAAGGTAGAGTTCCAGGGATCCAGGGAGAACAACATGATCCCCCGTGAGCAGTTCCGGCCCTATTTCTTCAAAGACCGCCACGAGACGGATCCGGCCAGAAGATATAAGGGCTTCGAGCGAAAAGGCAACACCAAAACGCCGGGGATGCAGTTTGATCTGTACTTTTCCCCCGACGGGTTCGAGTGGACGCCATACCAGAACAATCCCGTCATCGACACCTCTCCTCGGGTGGGGCGCTGGGGGCCGACCGGCTTCATGGGGTGGGACTCGATCAGACAGACCTATGCGGTCCACATGGAGAACTGCCGCCATCAGCGCTGCCCCTTGGGTAAGCGTCTCATCGGCCGGGCTGAGAGCCCGGATATGGTCCAGTGGAGCCAACCCGAGACCATCATCCTCCCAGACGAGCAAGATTATCCGGATCTAGAGTTCTACTACATGCCGGTCATAGTGTACGAAGGGATGTATGTAGGGATGCTCTGGAACTTCCGCACGACCAATACCACCATTCTGCCTCAGGCCGTTTTCAGCCGGGATGGAATTCACTACAACCGCGATTACCGACAGCCCTTCATCCCGCCCGGGCCCAACGGGAGCTTCGACTCGGCGGTCGTCTACTCGCAGAGTCTGGTGATCCACCAGGGACGGCTCTTGAACTACTACACAGGGGCGAACTGGCGTTCTCCCGAGAGCCTCATGAATCTAGGGGACAAGGCGGTGGCATCGGTAGGCCTGGCCGTGACGGAGCCGGATGGATTCGTTTCTCTGGATGGGGTGCAGGGCGATAAGCGGCAGCGCATCGCCTTCAGCGAGATGGTGACACGGTCCTTTACTTTCAGCGGAGATCAGCTCTACCTGAACCTACGCGCCTCGCTACGGCAGTGGGGAGCCGGCCCTTGCGAGGTCCGGGTAGAGATCATCGGAGCCGACCACCATCCGATTGACGGCTATGGTTTCGACGAGGCTGATCCCATCACTACCACGAAGACGGCCCACGTGGCGTCCTGGAACGGCAAGTCGGACCTGAACGAACTGAAGGATAAACCCATCAAACTGCGCTTCTACTTCAAGAACGCAAAACTCTACTCCTTCCAGTTCAAATAGCGCAGATCGAGGCGAGCAGTACCGGAAGCAGTCCAACAGAGCCGCGAACGACTCGCCTTGTCTGCAATCGACTCGCTAGCAATTTGAAGCCAAGGTCCGGCCGTCGAGGACGACGAAGAAGGGAGCGAGCTGGACACACACTCTCCCGGGTCCTCGAAACTGAAGTTTTCCCGGCTGAACGATCCGGCGTGAGAAAGTAGCTGGCCTCAAGGCCGAAGTCTTATTCTTTCGAGCCTCTGGCTCGACGGACGGCGGCCTGGAGCCCACCGCTACTCGTTCACAAGCCGCCCACCAAGGGCTCGGATCGAGGCGACAGCCGCATCCACGTCCGCCCGGCTGATGCCCAGATGGGGAACTACACGGATCGAAGCAGGTGACGGGACACTTACACGGATACCCTCTTCCCGGAGCAGACGATCGGCATAGTCGTAGGCCGTCAGTCCCGGATAGTCCACGTTGAAGCGGACAATGTTGGTCTCCACTACATCCGGATCGATTCCGATTCCGGGAGCTCCGACGATACCCTGAGCCAGCCGCTTCGCATTCTCATGGTCCTCGCCCAGGCGCTCGACCTGATGCCGTAACCCATAGATCCCAGCTGCCGCGATAATTCCAGCCTGACGCATGGCCCCGCCCAGGCGCTGCTTCCATTGCCAGGCCTGGGTGATGAACTCTCTGTTACCGGCCAGGACGGCGCCTACCGGAGCACCCACGCCTTTACTCAGATCGATCCAAACCGAATCAAGCGTCTGGGCATAGTCGGCCACGCTGATACCCGTTGCCACCGAGGCGTTCAACAGCCGCGCCCCGTCCATGTGCGTGCTCAAACCCCGGTCTTTCGCAGTCGCACAGACCTCCCGGATCCTTTCCAGGGGCCAGACGAGGCCTCCAGGCAGGTTGACGGTTTGCTCGATCGAGAGCAACCGAGCCGGAGGACGGTAGCGGCTCGGAGGAAGGAGCACTTCCTCCAGCTGCCGAACGCTGAACATCCCTCGTTCCCCATCCAGCGGGAAAAACACCACACCTCCGACAACGCTGGCGGCTCCGCCCTCCGCAATAAAAGGATGGGCGGTACGGTCCAGCAGCACCACCTCCCCAGCCTTACAGTGCACGACGAATGAAATCACGTTGCACATCGTGCCCGAGGGTAGGAAGAGGGCAGCCTCTTTTCCCATCATCCCAGCCACCATATCCTGCAGCTCATTCACCGAGGGATCTTCACCTCTTTGCTCATCGCCTACTTCGGCCCAGAGGGCGAACTCGCGCATCTCCTTGGTGGGCTTGGTCAGCGTGTCGCTATAAAGATCGATACGGATTTCCGGCATTTCGCTCCTGCCTTTGACCATGCCTTTGCCTTGCCCGGCCCCATTCCCCCGATCGCCTGGCGTTCCTCTGGTCTGGGACGAGTGAACGCCTCGACGCCGAACAGAATATGAGGCGAGGCGAGCCAAAGGCAAGTGCAAAGACAAAGGCAAGGGTGAGAGGACTCCGATGTAGCCCGATCCCCCCCACTTTCCATCCGTCCAGTCCGGACCTTCGTTGGCACCCAATAGGGATTCTGTTAAGATAGGCAAGCTTTTGAGCCGCGGTGGAGCTACGCATGAAAACCTCGCAGATCCAGAATCGTTGGAAGCTCGCCTCAGGCTATATTACGGGTCAGTCCGATCTGCAGGGGTTTCCGATTACTCTCATCATCGAGAACACCGGTAAATGTAACCTCAAATGCCCCATGTGTCCTCGGGAGTTGGGGTACTATCCGTCCCAGGATTTCGACTTTCAGCTGTTCAAGGACATCATCGACGAGGTGAGCCAAAAGACCGAACTGGTCTTCCCCTGGGGTGGGGGCGAGCCGATGATGAATCCCGACCTGTTTCGAATGGTCCGATATTGCAAAGACGCGGACATCTACACCGTAGTGTCGACCAACGCGACCCTGCTCGACAAACGACGCGGACGTGAGTTGATCGAATCGGGACTCGATAACCTGATTATCGCCTTCGACGGAACTACACCCGAGGTTTACGAAAAGTATCGCAAAGGGGCCAAGTTCGAGAAGGTTCGCAACAACATTTTCCGCTTCCTGGAACTCAAGAAGCGAATGAAGTCGGATCTGTTCGTGGTTCTTCAGATGGTGCGACTGCCGGAAAACAACCACCAGGTTCGGGACTTCCAGAAGATCTGGAGAATCGAGGGCGTCGACGAAGTCCGGATCAAGGAAGATGAGATCGTCATCCCCGAGGTCGCCCTGGAAGAACGCATCCATCACGAACGTCGCCGGCATCCCTGCTACCAGCTTTGGCAGGGACCACCTACCGTCAACTACGATGGCGATTTCTTTCCCTGCTGTCACACCTGGCAGTCAGAGCCCATCGGGAATGTAAGTGAGCAGTCGATCTTCGACCTTTGGAACTCCGACAAGATGCAAAAGATGCGGCAGGCCCATCTGGATGGAGATCTGAGCGACTATCCGGAGTGCCAGGATTGCCATGCCCCGAATCCCCGGCTGCCCATCATTCTTGGAAGCTTCCTGGTCGACATGTTCAAAATCCGGCAGTGGATCCCGAAGATGGAGAAGATGGCCATGTTCTACAAGATGCCGATTTTCCGCGACCGCTAGTCCGGCTGTTGGCCCGCGCCGTTGACGGTTCAGGCTCTGGTTCAGGCTCTAAGGTAGAACTGAAAATGAATATTCTGCTCATCCGAGGAAAACCCACTTTCATGGACATGGTCGTGGGCATCCCCATCGGCCTGGTCTACATCGCTCCCATCGCCGAAAACAAAGGCCACTACGTAGAGGTGATAGACCTCGCCCTGGAGCAGGATCCGGAACCGGTCCTCGAACAGAAGCTGCAGGAGCGGAATTGGGATCTCGCCGGACTCAGCTGCATGACCGCTGAGTTCGAAGGGGCCGAGGCTGCCGCCCGACAGGTCAAGGCCTTCGATCCCAGGATCAAGGTCATTTTCGGGGGACAGCATCCCAGCATCGTACCGGACGAGGTCATCGCCACGGACTTCTGCGACTTCGTCTGCGTGGGCGAGGGAGAAGAGACCTTCGGGCAGTTCCTGGATATCTACTCGCAGGCCGGCGATCTCTCCCAGGTCAACGGGCTGGTGTACAAGGGTGGCGAGGACGAGCCGAAGAAGTGCTTGCCCCGTGCGCTGATCGATGACGTGGACGAAATTCCGTTCCCGGCATACCACCTTCTCGACCTGGATCGCTACGTCGAGGCAGAGTCGGCTCGATACCCTCCCAAGTACTCCAGGGCTATCCAGGTCTTCACCAGCCGAGGCTGTCCCTGGCACTGCACCTACTGCCACGTCTTGTTCGGAAAGCAGTTTCGTCCTCGCAGCCCGGAAAACGTCCTGGCCGAGATGAAGATGCTCTACGATGAGTATCAGATCCGGGAGTTCATGATCGAGGATGACATCTTCAACTTCGACATGGATCGAGCCAAGAAGATCTGCGACTTGATCGTGGAGGAGGGACTCGAAGTGGGCCTGCAGTTCGGCAACGGCGTCCGGCTGGAGCGGTTCGATGAAGAGCTGATGCAGAAGCTCTCCGCTGCCGGGACTCACCATATGGCAATCGCGATCGAATCGGCCAGTCCGCGGCTTCAATCGAAGATGAAGAAGTATCTCAAGCTGCACATGGTCAGGGACGTCGTCAACTGGGCCAAGAAGTACGACATCGTGACCACCGGTTTCTTCATGATCGGCTTTCCCAGTGAGACCATTGAAGAGATGAACATGACGATCCGCTTTGCCTGTGAAACCAATTTCGACGAGGCATTGTTCAGCATCGTGATCCCCTATGCGGGTACCGAGATGAACCGACAGGTGTTGGACTCTGGCCAGTACGATCCAGCCGATCCGCTTCATGACGTCATCCGGATCACCACCGAGGATTTCAGCTTCAAGCAGTTGAGAAAGGTTCAACGCAAGGCCTACCTGATGTTCTTCCTGAGCCGATTCCGGTTCATCAAGATGCTGCCAAAGCTCTTCAGCCTTCGCTCCAGCAGGAAATATCTGAAGGCCATCGAACGAAATTTCCTCCCGGATTCTATGCTCGGAGAATCCTCTCGAGTGAATTAGAAAAGCGCTCAATCGAGGAGATTCGGGCCAGCTTGGTTTCTTCTTATGTACAGCTACCCAGACTTCCCAGACCACGTTTACGTCGAGCTGACCAACGTCTGCAATGCTCGATGCACCATCTGCGCCACACCGGCCATGGTGCGCAAGAGGGAAGTCATGTCGATGGAGCTGTTTCGGAGAATCGTCGACGAGTGCGGCCGCAGGAAGGCCAAGAAAATCCTTCCCTTTTTACATGGCGAAACCCTCCTCGTTCCCGGCGTCCTGGACTACTTCAGATATGTGCGCGAGGCGGCTCCCGAGACCCACGTCAACCTGACGACCAACGGCTCCAAGCTCTCTGCCGAAAAGACGGAAACACTGCTTCAAGAGGATCTGCTGGACAGCGTGATCGTCTCTATCGACGGTGGAAACAAGGAGACCTTCGAGGGAATCCGCCTGGGACTGGACTACGACGAGGTTCGAGACAACGTACTTCGCTTCATCCGGACCCGTAACGAAATGGGGAAATCCAAACCGACCGTATCTATTTCGATGGTGACCGTCGATGAGAACAAGGGCACTCGGGCACAATTACAAGAGGCGTGGAAGGAAGCCGATCATGTTCGCTTCGCCGTCTACTTCAACTGGGCGGGGAAACTGCACAACGAGGGCCGCACTCCTCACAAAGTCAACTTCTGTGAGCGGCTCTATCACTACATCACCATCCTGGCAGATGGACGTGTGGCCATGTGCTGCTTCGACTCCGAGGCGGAGTATACCGTGGGGGACTTGAAACGGCAGAGCATCTACGAGGTCTGGCACTCCCGAGAATTCAATCAGAAGCGGAGTTCGCTTTACCGCCGGGAGTTTGACGATCTCAAGATCTGCGAGGGCTGCGATTACATCAACCATCCAGCCTGGACCACCCCGCTGGTGCGTCTTCGCCCCCGCATTCAGGACACCTTTCCCCGTCTGACCATGGGAGCCGAGAATCTCTACAAAAGGTGGTTGATGCGATGAGTTGGTTTGCAAAGGAGAGCGAAAAAACGACGGATTATCCCTGGCTGAGAACCTCCGACCACGATCTGGGCAAGATCCTGCTGATCTATCCAGTCACGGGGATGGATGTCTTCGGCATCAACGTGGGGCTTCCCCTTTCCTGTGTCTACCTGGGAAGCGTCCTGGAACAGGCGGGTTATCGCGTCGAGATTCTGGACGAACGGATCACCGAGACCTTCGAGCAGGATGTCGCCGATTCGATTCAGCGCGAACGGCCCATTCTGGTAGGCATCTCCAGCATCACCGGGGCTCAGATCCGCGGGGGCCTTCAGGCCGCCAAGGTCGTCCGTCAGACCGATTCCGCACTGCCCGTGGTCTGGGGTGGGGTTCATCCGACGCTTTGCCCGGACTCGACCCTCAGGGACGAATTTTGCGATGTGGTGGTGAAGGGCGAAGGCGAGATCACCCTGGTCAAACTGGCGGATTGTCTCCGAGAAAAGAACGATCTCAGCACGGTGCCAGGC
>JAKZYH010000607.1:0-4048 GCA_047514575.1 Acidobacteriota bacterium
AGTCAGAAGCCATCCGCGATAGCATCCTGGCCGTCAGTGGTGAATTGAACCCGACTTTGGGAGGGCCTCCCTTCTTTCCGGAATCGAACGATGAACAGATGGCCCGAGGCGGAACCTGGTGGGAGCCCTCTTCCCGGGAGGAGAGGAATCGACGGACCATCTACATGCTCCAGATCCGGTCCTTTCAATTGCCCATGATCAAGGTGTTCGACGGGCCCAATATGGATGAGAGTTGTGTGGTCCGAGGGGTCACCACGGTCACTCCCCAGGTCTTTGCGCTGTTCAACAGCAGGTTTTCCCATGAACAGAGCCAGAAGATGGCGAACCGAATCCTGGCCGAGGTGGGAGCGGATCCTGAAAGGCAGATCGAAAAAGCGTTCCGGCTGGCCTTTCAGCGTTCTCCGTCCCCGTCAGAGAAAGAAAAGAGCCTCGCCTTTCTGCGTGAATCTGCCCCTGGACAGGGCCCGCGCTTGCGAGAGGTGACCTTTGCCACGGCCGCGGAGCAAAGGGTAGGGGATGAGCAGCAGGGTGAGCCGAAACCGCTCGGGGATCTTTGCCTCATTTTGCTCAACATGAACGAGTTTATTTTCCTGGATTGAAGTCCCTCGGCGGTCGGTTGATCATGTCGGGGTCGATCTTCGATAACATCTTCTGGCGGGATCTCGGAGGCCAGGGCGAAGGGGGAATGGTAAGTGTCCAAGGGAGAATTTGAATTCTGTAGCAACGTACAGCCCGTGGATTCGCGTCTGGGCGGGTTGGGAAGGCGCGACTTTCTCTACCGATTTGGCACAGGAGTCGGGAGCCTGGCACTCTCCTCTCTGCTCTACGAGGACGCTTGCCTGGCTGCGGCTGCCAGAACTGAGGATCAGTTGACTCCGAAGTCTCCCCACCTTCCCGCCAAAGCCAAGTCCTGCATCTTTCTCTTCATGGAGGGTGCCCCCGGGCAGATGGACACCTTCGACCCCAAGCCCAAGTTGGCCGAGTTGCATGGGCGCCCGATCACCCGTATCTACGGTAGCTTCGAAAAGCGCATTTACGTCGGAAGTCCTTTCGAGTTCGGCAGGCATGGACACTCTGGCATGGAGATTTCCGAGATCTTCCCCCAGCTGGCGGCTCACTGTGCCGATGACATCGCCGTCGTCAGGTCGATGCACACCAGCTCGGAAGCCCATACCACGGCCACCTTCTTCATGAACACCGGAGCTCCGATTCCCGGCAGCCCTTCCATGGGTGCCTGGACCATCTATGGTCTGGGGACGGAGAACCAGAATCTTCCTGCCTTCGTGGTGTTGCCCGATACCAGGAAGAGTATCTTTGGGGGAGCCATCAACTGGGCGAGCGGGTACCTGCCGGCCTCCTGTCAGGGGACACTGCTGAACTCGTCAGGGCCCCCCATTGTTGACCTGCAGCCACCTGCGGGCGTCACTCGCGAAGGGCAGAGAAAGGCGCTGACGCTCCTCAACCAACTCAACGACTCCCATCGGGAGGCTCATCCCACCAATCCCGACCTGTTGGCTCGGATCAAGAACTACGAGCTCGCCTTCCGGATGCAAGTCGCGGTCCCTGAAAGCCTGGACCTCAATTCGGAGCCGGAAAAGATCCGGGAAATGTACGGGCTGAACGACAGCATCACCGAACCAATGGGCCGAAAGTGCCTGATGGCCCGACGCCTGGTGGAACGCGGCGTTCGGTTCGTCCAGATCTATTGTACTGGCTGGGATTCCCACGAGGACATCGCCGGCGAGCACAAGAGGCGAGGCCTGGAGACCGACCAACCCATCGCCGCCCTTCTGAGGGACCTGAAGCAGCGGGGGCTGCTGGACGAGACCCTGGTCATCTGGGGGGGTGAGTTCGGGCGCACCGCCGACAACACCATGGACTTCTTCAGAACCGGACCGGGACGTGACCACAACAAGGAGGCCATGGTGATGTGGTTCGCGGGGGCGGGTATCAAGGGGGGCACGGTGGTGGGTAACACGGATGAACTAGGCATCAAGGCGGTTGAAGACGTCTATCACACGCACGATATGCATGCCACGATGCTGCGATTGATGGGCCTGGACGACATGCGCCTCACGTACTACCACGCCGGCCGCTTCAAGCGTCTCACCGACCTGGGAGGTCGCCTGATCGAGCAGATCATGGCCTAGCGACGGCAACCTAGAAGCCGCCGTTCGAGAAGGACCGTGAACGGCCCTCAGGAAAGGTAGTAGACCGGCCTACCCCAGCGTAAACATCGGGTCTATTACGCTTCGCGCGAGGCCGCTGAAGCGGCCTCCTTAGTTGGGGATTCGAGCACTGTTCTGGCATCTGGAGAACGCGCCTGAATCGGAGCCCGGAGCCTGATCATGAAGAAGCAGAAGCAGCTGGCTACTGGCAGGCAATCCTTGGGGCAGACAGGGGCGAAGGTACCGAGTCGTCGCACCTTCGTAACTTCATCCCTGGGACTTGCTGCAGGAGCGGCCTTGAGTCCCACCGTCAGCTCCGCAGGGTCATCCGCGGCCCTAGTCGAGCCCACGAAGACCTCCGAGCCTTCTCTGAAGATCACCGATATTGAAGTCCATGAGGTGATGTTGGAGTACCAGGATTGGATCGCCTATCAACTCAATCACTTCTACGGTCCCACCAAACGGACTGTGTATGTGGCCCACACCAACACGGGACTACAGGGTCTGGGTGAAGGCCCCCTCGAATCAGAGGAGGTCCTGAAGAAATATATAGGTACCAACCCTTTTGATTGGGTTGGAGACGAGACCTCTC
Organism: Acidobacteriota bacterium; assembly: GCA_047514575.1. Taxonomy (GTDB): domain Bacteria; phylum Acidobacteriota; class UBA6911; order RPQK01; family JAJDTT01; genus CAUZIZ01. The sequence goes on from JAKZYH010000607.1 coordinate 2,761, forward strand.
TGCCCTTGGCCATCGCCATGTACGATCTGATGGGCAAAGCAGTGGGTGTGCCTGTCTACAAGCTGTTTGGCCAGAAACGTCGCTCCTGGGTCCCGGTGGGAAGCTGGGACCGTCTCCACACATCCCTCCAGGATGGCGGAGGCCGTTGAGAGGTACTCCGCTCAGGGCTACACCTGGATGAAGTTTCATCCTTCTCCCTTCGAGAGCCTGTTCGACCAGCTCGAGGCGATGGAAGGCGTGGCACCCGAAAACTTCAAGCTCCATCTCGATTTCACTCAAGGAGGGACCGACGACCATATGGTCGACCTTCTGGAAAGACTCTCAGCCTCCCGGATAGTCGGTTGCTTCGAGGACCCGCTCGACGTTCGAAACATCAGTGCCTATGTCAGTTTGCGCAAACGATCACGTCTTCCCATCGTTCAACATGCCAGCCCCATGGCGAAAACCCACGAGGTTTTGATGGGCGTCGCTGACATCTACATGATGGGTCATTACAAGATCGGACAGGTGATTCGTCGTGCCGGCTTGTTTGAAGCGGCCAATGCCTCCTTCATGATTCAAAACGTCGGCGGGCACATCACCCGGGCCATGACGACCCACATGCAGGCAGCCTTTCCTACTGCGGACTTCCACTTTTTCTGCGATGCGGAAACTTGGAAATCGGATGTAGTGAAGGAAAGGCTGGAGCCTATTAATGGTTTCCTTCGTGTGCCTGAGGCCCCCGGACTGGGGGTGACGCTTGATCGTCAGGCACTGGACCGACAGAAGAACCTCAAGCTTCCGGAGCAGCCGCGCTGGATCATCAAGTCTCGGTTCAAGAACGGAACCAAGATGTACAACATCGCGGATCCCAAGCGCTCGCTGTTCATGGTGAGGCCGGATCGCATTTCCCGCCAACTGAGTCCCATGAGCTACAGCTGGCCCATCTCAACGGAATACTGGGACGATGATGGTTCGTTGGCCTACAGGACGATGTTCGAACGGATCGAGCGGGAAGGCATGGTGCTGGAGAGATAGATCGAACAACGTGGCCCAGGCTCTACGGCTAACGGGCGTCTAGCTTCGCAATCGGGATTCGCAGGAAGAACAAACCCGGTCCTCCCTCCTGACCTTTGTCAATGTCGTAGAAGACCACGCCGATTGTCTTATCGTCGAGTTGCACTGTTCGGGGACAGGCCCGGCCGTCGATCGCCCGGCCAGGGTTGTAGTACTCAAACACGCTATCCCATGTCTGCCCGTCGTCGTATGAGAGGCGATAGCGGATGCGCTCCCCGCCAAAGCCTGGTCC
>JAKZYH010000608.1:0-3330 GCA_047514575.1 Acidobacteriota bacterium
GTCTAGCTCGGATAGCAGTTACCCGACCCGTTGGCACCGGCATGCTTTTTCTGTCGGTCGTCGTCCTGGGTTACATCTCGGTACAGCGTCTATCCGTAGATCTGATGCCCTCGGTGGACTTTCCCCGCATCTCCATCACGACCCGCTATGAAGGGGTAGCTCCACAAGAAATGGAGACCCTGATCACCCGTCCGGTGGAACAGGCCGTGTCTACCATCGAGGGTTTGGAGAGAATCGAGGCGGTCTCCTCGGAGGGGCTGAGCCGGGTATCGCTCCGCTTCATCTGGGGGGTCAATCTCGACCAGGTGCTGAACGATGTGCGAACCATGCTGGATCGCATCCGAAACCGGCTCCCGGAAGAGGCAGACGCCCCAACGGTCTGGAAATTCAACCTGTCCGATTATCCGGTGGCGTATCTGGGACTGAGCGGAGGAGGTGACATCCGCCGGCTGCGCTATTTAGCTGAGGAGACGCTGGGCCGCCGGCTGGAGCGAGTAAAAGGGGTGGCAGCGGTCGAGGTCCGAGGGGGACGGGTTCGAGAGATCCAGGTGAGGTTGGATGCCAGGCGGCTGGCGTCGCTGGGTATCAGCGCACAGGACGTGAGCCGGGCTCTGGCTCGGGAGAATCGGGACGTCTCCGCCGGAGACATGCTGGACGATCAGCGAGAGGTCATCATTCGGACTTCGGGTGAGTTCCAGAATCTGGACGACCTGGCTGGCACTGTAGTGACCTACCGTCGTGGCCGACCCATCTACGTGGGTGACCTGGGGGAGGTGGTGGATTCTTTTCAGCAAGTACGGAGCGAGCTCTGGATCGATGGCGAAGGCGGAATCCGTTTGCGGATAGCCAAACAGTCCAACGCTAACACGGTCGAAGTTGTCGCCGCACTGCGGGAGGAGGTCGACCGGATCAATGAAGAGTTCGAGGGCCGTCTCCATCTCTCCGTGATCATGGACAGCGCCGACTTCATCAAGAAGTCCGTGGCCAATGTCCAGTCGGGTGCCCTTCTGGGAGCCCTGTTGGCGGTGATCATCCTCATGATCTTCCTTCGCGACTGGCGCTCGACCCTGATCATCTCGACCGCCATCCCGATCAGTGTGCTGGCTACCTTTTCCCTGATGTATTTCTACGGATTCACGCTCAACGTGATCTCCTTCGGAGGGCTGGCTCTGGGTATCGGAATGCTGGTCGACAATTCGATCGTGGTCTTGGAGAACATCTACCGCAAGCGGGAGATGCAGATGGAGCTCACCGAATCGGCGGTGCAGGGGAGCCGCGAAGTTGCCGCGGCCGTCGTGGCTGGAACCGTTACCACGCTGGCCGTCTTTTTCCCGGTGGTCTTCGTCCCCGGATTCGCGGGAATCTTTTTCAAGGAGATGGCCGTTATCGTTTGCTTCGCACTCTTCTGCTCCCTGACCGTTGCCCTTACCTTGGTGCCCATGCTGACGGCCCGGGTCTTCAAGGGCCGGCCCGGCGGCCAAAGCAGCTGGACTCGCGGCCTGTATGACCTTGGCGAGCGCAGTCTGGCCGGGCTCGAGAATCTCTACGGAGGCATGGTTCGCAGGGCCCTCTCCCATCCCTGGGTGACGATCGCGTTTTCGATGCTGCTGTTGGCGAGTGCTCTTCTTCTGGTCCCCTCGATCGGATACGAATTGATGCCCGAGGCCGACGAGGGACGGGTGGATGTTTCGGTTGAGCTCCCCATAGGTACTCCGCTGGAGACGACGAAGCAGGTGGTGCTGGAGATGGAGCGGCGCATTCAGGGCACTCTACAGCCGGGCGAAGTCGAGCACATCATGACGGTTGCGGGACCCGATCGTAGCTGGAGAGCCGGCACCTCGAATCAGGGATCTCTGCGGATCACGCTGGTACCCGTCGGAGCTCGGGAACGGTCCATCAAGGAGATTTCTGCCGCCGTGCGCAAGTCAATCGCTGGCATCCCTGGTTCCGAGCATCGGGTCCGTCTCGGCAGCGGCAACATCCTGGTGCGCGTCATGCGGGGAGGCGAGGACCGGCTCAGCGTGGATATTCGCGGACACGACATGGAAACAGCGGATGCGCTGGCGCTGGAAGCCGCTCGCATGATGAAGAAGATACCTGGGGTTGCCGACGCAACCATAGACCGGGAGCCGGGGAAGATGGAGCGCGTGGTTTATGCCGACCGAGAACGCCTGGCCCAGCTGGGGCTAGGAGGGGCGGACGTGGCCGAGGCGGTGGAACACTACATACTGGGAAAGGTAACTACCCGCTTTCGAGAGGGCGGCTACGAGTACGATATTCGCGTTCAACTGCGTCCCGACGACAGGGTTCACATCCAACAGCTGCCTCAACTTCCCATCGTCGCCTCAAACGGTGAGCTGGTACCTCTTTCGTCGGTGGCACGGATCGTTCAGACCGAGGGCCCAACCTCTATTTCACGAGAGAATCAGGAACGGATCGTCAAGGTCAACGCCGGGCTCGGCGACCGGGCACTCGGAGATGTGGTGGCCGATCTGCAGGAGGGACTCAAGGGCATCGCCGTACCCGAGGGTTTTACCCTGGCCATCGGTGGAGAATATGAGGAGCAGCAAAGGATATTCTGGGATCTTTCAATAGGTCTTCTGATTGCCGTCTTCCTGGTCTACGCCGTCATGGCGATTCAGTTCGAGTCCTTTCTGCACCCGCTGGTGATCATGACGGCAGTTCCTTTCGGTTTCATTGGGGTGGCTCTTTCCCTCTACCTCACGGGAACCACCCTGAACATGAATTCCTTCCTGGGGTCCATCGTCCTAGTAGGCGTCATGGTCAACAACTCGATCGTTCTAGTCGATTACGTCAACTTGCTGCGCCGTGAGCACGGATTCGGGCTCCACGAGGCCCTGGTGGAAGGAGCCCGGCGCAGACTACGTCCGGTGGTCATGACCACGACGACCACGATTCTCGCCATGCTTCCCCTGGCAATGGGAGTAGGAGAGGGGGCTGAGCTTCAGGCTCCTTTGGCACGCGTCATCGTAGGGGGGCTCACCACTTCCACCCTGATCACTCTGGCCTTCGTCCCCTGCCTCTATTTCGTCGTCGAACGGCGCCGCCAGGCTCACCAAGTGGCCGAGCTGGATACGATTCCCCACGCGGCAGCGACCGCAGATTGAGTTCCAAGTGATGACCTTTCAGCAGCACAATCTCCCCCACATTCAACAAAAGTTTCCCGCTGATAGGGGTAGGGAAGCACGGTTACCCGGCTCCCCTCCCTCCGAACCGTACATGCGGTTCTCCCGCATACGGCTCTCCGGTCAGTAGGTTCCTGTGGATTGGACGAAACGAATATGGGCGTCATTCAGGCTCGTGAACCCA
>JAKZYH010000609.1:0-7106 GCA_047514575.1 Acidobacteriota bacterium
CTGTAGGGGTTGTGGCCTCCTACTTCAACCAGTGGGCGATTGCGGTGTGGTCAACTTCCTTCCATAACCCCTACAGGGTTGATCTTGTTCAATTATCCCGCACACCCCAGGGTTCGGAAACCCTGGGCTGGACGCCGCAACCCCGTTGGGGTTGACCTCTGTGATGGAGTAGGTTCCGTAACCCAAGGCTGGTGGCACTGGGCTGGAAACCGCATTTTTGTTGGGATTGACCTCGATTGATGTGCAGATTTCAGCAAACGAGTACGCTCTCGCAAGTACGCTAGACAGCTACGAAGCGTGGAAAGGGTCGAAATGCGCCTAGTCCCTGCAGCTCGCCTCGGAGCTATGAGGCAGCTCGCTAGGCCTAGTGTTATTTCGATCGGCAAGTGTGTCAGAACGGATCTCTTAAGTAGCACTTAGCCTCCGGGCGGAAGTCTTTGTGTCGAGCCTGGCGACTCGAAGTTCGGACGGCGTCCTGGAGAGCACCACTACTATTGACCGAGAGGCTCTTAGATGAAGATTGGATTCACGGGCATAGAGCTGCCGGCAGGAAAAACCAAATACAGGGACGATAGTCTCGAAGCCTTGGCGGCGAAAGACAAACCCAAGAAAGTATCGCCCTACTTTGCCGAATTCATCCGCGATGAGTTTGTCCAGGTCGATGCCATCGTTGTTCCAAAGACGAAGATCCTGGATCTCTTGATTTACGACCTGGAGAGTCTGGACGGACGCCTCTCACGTGCCGATGATCCCAGCGAGATCGCGTTGCTTGAGAAATGTATCAGTACGCTGGAAGAGGAAGTACCGCTCTGCGATGTGGACTTTTCCGAAGCGGAAGCAAAGACGCTGGGAACGCTGGGCCCGTACAGTCTGAAACCCGTGGCACAGATAGAGGACGGCACCGAGCTGAACCAGGTCATATCGCAAGCGATCGATAAAGCGGGTCTCATGTTCTTCTATACGTCCGGACCCCAGGAATCTCATGCTTGGTTGGTCGAGAAGGACTCGGAGATCGTCGACTGTGCGGCCAAGATTCACACCGATCTTGCGCGCGGTTTCATCAAGGGAGACGTGGTTAGCTTCGACGAGTATATGAGTTGTCACAACTTCAATGACTGCAAGTCCAAGGGGGTGGCCAAACTCGTCGATCGCGGCTACCTTGTTCAGCCCGGGGAAGTAATAGAGATTCGGTTCAGCGTCTGAGCCAACCCATGAAATTCTCGAAGTTCCAGGAATCGGTTTCGTCCCCCCAGCCGGTCTATGCCTTGCTCACCAAGGAAACCTATTTCAGGCAGCAGGTTTACGAGTTCTGCAAGGAACAGGTGGATGCCGTGGCTCGAAGCTTCGATTGGTCCGTCTTCGATCTGGAAAGCGATTCTATCCTCGATGTCGTGAACACCGCACGGACGCTGCCTTGGATGGCTCCCAGGCGCTGGATCTATGTGAGAGACTCGGGCAAGACTGCCCAAGGCCTCATCGATTACGCCAACAACCCCTCTTCTCGAACCGTCCTGGTTCTCGAAACTTCCAGGCTTCCTGCCAAGTGGCCGAAGGTCCCCCTCATCGAATTCGAGAAGAATCCGGACCCGGTACGTTGGGTTGTGGCCCAGGTTCAGAAGGAGGGTTATCGGATCGAGCCGCAAGCCGCACGTGCTCTGGTCGAGCTGGCAGGAGAAGATCTTCAGCGATTGAGCCGTGAGTTGGAGAAGCAGCAGCTGTCCCATTGGGAATCCAAGGAGATCACTCTAGAAGCGGTTCGTGCGATGACGCTCCAGAGCAGGGAATACGACGTGTTCGCCCTGATCGGAGCCATGGCTGCCGGCCAGAGGTCCAAGGCCTTGCAGATTCTCAACCGCCTCTGCGATTTGGGTGTAGGTGCTCCCCAGATCCTCGCTCTCCTCTATTGGAACTTCCGTCGCCTGCGAGTGGCGAAGGAACTGTTGGATCAAGGACGTCCCTTCCAGACAATTCTGAAAGAACTGAAGATCTGGAGCTATCGCGGAAAGGAGAGGGCCGTGAGAAGCTACTCCCTGGAATGGCTGGAGACAACTCTCCTAGGGATCCGCAAGACCGACCGTCTGTGCAAGACCACGAGTGGGGAGAGCCGCTTTCACCTTGAGCGCCTGCTGATTGACAGCTGCCAGAAGTCGCCTCTATAATAGGCGCTTCTTGACCCTGAGGAGTAGCGACTTATGCCCAACATAAAGTCCGCCGCGAAGCGGATGCGACAGAGTCAGAAGCGGAAACAGAGAAACCGTCGTCATCTCTCGAAGATGAGGACTGAGATCAAGAGATTCCGAAGTCTTTTGGCCGAAGATAAGTCCGCTGAAGCCAAGGATCGACTGTCACTGGTCTACTCAGTCATCGATCACACGGCCCAGAAAGGGGTCATCCATCGGAACACGGCGGCGCGCTATAAGTCTCGAATAACGAGCAGCTTGAATCTCGCTCTGGGTGCCTCCACTGCTAGCTAGTGGAGCAAGTCATCGCCGGCATTGCAGGACTTGCGCCGCGATGGATTCAGTAACTCCGGTTCGTCTCTGAAAGGACTTCGATAGCCCCACCTTTGAGAAAAGTTCTCCTACCTGCTCGGGCAGCAGAAGTACTCTTTGACGTTCGCGACGAGAACGTTCGCCTTCTAGAATCTCTCTTTCAGGTTCGCATCAGTGCCCGAGGGTCTCGAGTTTTCATCGAAGGTGAGGAGGGCAAAGAAGAGGAAGTCGAGGGCATCCTCAGCGATTTCTCGGCCCTGATCACCGAAGGGTGCTCCTTTTCCAATGGCGAGCTCCGGGCGGCGTTTCAGCAGATCTCGGAGGGAGCCGCCGAAAGTCTTCGCGATTTTTCCCCCAAGAAGCCGATCCTCACGACCTCGCTACGAGAGGTAACTCCACGCAGTCTGAATCAGAGTTACTACGTCAACGCCATTGATCAGCATGATCTGGTCTTCGGAATAGGTCCCGCCGGCACTGGCAAGACCTATCTTGCCGTGGCCATGGCAGTCTCCTTTCTACGTCAGAAAAAGGTCCAGCGAATTGTCCTGGCTCGACCTGCAGTAGAGGCGGGAGAGAAGCTGGGGTTTCTTCCCGGAGATATGCAGGAGAAAGTGAACCCCTATCTCCGGCCTCTCTACGACGCGCTCTTTCATCTTCTGGGAGGGGATAGGGTCCAGAAGCTCATCGATCGGGGGGTAATCGAGATTGCTCCCCTGGCCTTCATGCGCGGACGCACCCTGAGTGACTCCTTCATCATTCTGGATGAAGCCCAGAACTGCACCCCTGAACAAATGAAGATGCTCTTGACCCGTATCGGCCTCAACTCGAAGACGGTGGTCAACGGTGATGTGACCCAGATCGACCTGCCTGCAGGGCAGAAATCGGGGCTGGTGGAAGCACAGTCTATTCTAGCTGGTGTGGAGGGGATTTCGATGTGTGGATTCGACCGTAGGGACGTGGTCAGGCACCACCTGGTCAGGGTCATCATACAGGCCTACGAGACGAAGCCGCATGGACCCGAAGCCGAGAGAAGCTGAGAACAGGAGTTTGCTGTGCGCGCGGACAAGAAGCATGTGTTGGTCCTTTGTGGTGGGAGGTCGGCAGAGCACGAAGTTTCGCTTCGCTCTGCGGCTTCGATACTGGCCTATCTGGACCCGCAGAGATATCGCGTCTCCGTCATCGGAATCGCGAAAGACGGCTCGACTTATGGCACCCGGCAATTGCAAGAGAAACTCCTCTTGCCCGAGGGCAGATCATTGGAGTTCCTCGACGGCGGACACTGGCTGTGTCAGCTGGCCGAGATGCAGGGTTCGGTCGATATAGTTTTTCCGGTTCTACATGGGCCTTTCGGCGAAGATGGAACTGTCCAAGGGGCACTGCAGCTGCTCGACACACCCTATGTAGGGTCAGGAGTCTGGGGATCGGCCGTGGGCATGAACAAGATCCATTCAAAGAGGCTTTTGCTGCATGCGGGCGTTCCGGTTTTGCCCTACGTCCAGGCTGACCGCAATCAGTGGGCCCTGGATAAGGAGGCGGTGCTGGATCGAGTCGAGGACGAGCTGCCCTATCCGATTTTTGTCAAGCCCGCCAATATGGGGTCATCGATCGGGGTTGGCCGAAGCCGGACTAGGCGGGATCTTGCCGCGAACATCGTCGATGCGCTCCGCTTCGACGAGTTCATTCTGATTGAGAAGGGAGTCGACGCCCGCGAGATCGAGGTTTCGGTGATTGGAAACTGGGAACCTCGAGCCTCGGTAGCTGGCGAGATCGTGCCCTCTGGGGAGTTCTACACCTACGAAGCCAAGTACATCGATGAAGATAGTCAGCTTCTGATCCCAGCTCCACTCTCCGAGTCCAGTATGGATGAGGTCCGCAGTCTGGCTCTGATGACCTACAAAGCTCTTCAGCTGGAAGGTATGTCACGGATTGACTTCTTGCTAGAGAAGGAAAGCGCTCGGTTTTGGGTCAACGAGCCGAATACCATCCCTGGCTTCACCGACATCAGCATGTATCCGAAACTGTGGGAGGCATCTGGTCTTTCCTATGGTAGCCTGCTGGACGAGTTGATCGCTCTTGGCATGGAGCGGCATGAGCGGGCCCAGGGGTTGTCGGTTGACAGATGATCCTTCTCTGAACGGTCGCTGGGCGGCAATTTTGTCAGGGAAAAACAGGGTTGTCTCGGCGCTTGAACGGTAGAAGCACATTTGCTAGATTTGAACTCAGAGCTAAACGAGACGGGCGAACTGAGAATCCAAATTGGGAGGAGAATTATGGATGACGCTTTCGTCAGGGACCATCTGATGAGAACCAATGAGCAATTCGTGAGGCTGGCAGAGGCACACCAGGAGTATGAACACCGACTTGAATTGCTGTTGGGAAAGCCGTTTCTCAACCAGGATGAGCAGGTGGAAGAGACCGTCATCAAGAAGAGGAAACTGGCGCTGAAAGATCAGATGCAGGTGATCATTCATCGACACCAGGTCTAGACCTCTGCACTCTAGCTCGAGTCTCTTTTAGGTCAGCTTCGTCTTCGGATCGGTCCCGTCGCTCAGTGTTTTTTCCCGTCCGGAGGCCCTTTGATCCTTCTTTGGAAAAGATGGCAAGGGACGGATACTACTTCATTACTCCCCTCTTTCTGCTGGCAGCCGTCTTCTTCTATTTCGGCTTCACCTCAATCGGAATCGTCTTCTTCTGTCTAGTGCTCTTTGTAGCGTTCTTCTTCCGCGATCCAGAGCGGAGAATCCCCGATGAACTCGATGCGATTGTGAGTCCGGCCGATGGCAAGATCGTTCGAATTGATGCGGATGAGAAGGGTTCAACGGTCTGCATCTTCCTCTCCGTTTTTGATGTCCACGTCAACCGCGCTCCCATCAGCGGTGTGATTACCAAGCGCGACCACCAACAAGGCAGCTTTCTGGTAGCCTACGACGATCGAGCTTCGGTTGAGAACGAACGGCTGGAGCTATGTATCAGCGGCGATCGGGAATTGACGTTTCGTCTGATCGCCGGCATCGTGGCACGCCGAATCGTTGTCTGGAAGCAACAGGGAGACCGCGTGGAGAAGGGTGATAGAATAGGTTTGATTCGGTTTGGAAGCCGAGTGGACATCCTCCTGCCATCGGGTTGTGAGGTAGCGGTCAAAGAGGGCGACCGGGTTTCCGGGGGCAGCAGTATTCTGGCTTATTGGAAGGTTACTCCGTGAAAGGGCGAAAGAAATCTCTGGAGCGAGAAGCCAGGGATATATTCAAGCCGGGCAGGCACCTCCGAAGAAGTGTCTATTTGATCCCTTCACTTTTCACGGTTGCCAACATGTTCGCAGGGTTCTTCGCCCTGGTTTCGACGCTCAACGGGGAGTACGAGTCGGCTGCGGTTGCGATTGGAATCGCGGTGATCCTGGATGGTCTGGATGGTTGGGTAGCCCGTCTTGCCAACGCCGACAGTGATTTTGGTCTGCAACTCGACTCGTTAGCCGATGTGATCAGCTTCGGAATCGCGCCGGCGATCCTCGTCTATTCCTGGGGCTTGTCGGAGTTCGGGAACTTTGCCCGCTTTTCTGCATTTGTTTTCTTGATCTGTGGTGCCATGCGTCTGGCCCGATTCAACGCCCAGGTGCAGGACCTCAAGAGCTTCGCCGGGCTCCCGATTCCAGCGGGCGCCAGTTTCGTCGCAGCCACGATCCATTTTTTCGGGGATCCTCCAACTTCGAACATGCTCAAGTTTTTCCTCGTAGGCGGAACCTATCTGGTGGCCTTGCTGATGATCAGTACCATTCGATATCCGTCGCTCAAGCACCTCAACCTGGGGCGGGGGAGATCCCACCTGTTCGTCTTGATGCTGGCTCTGGTGGTGGCGGCCGTGATCCTCTACTCTCGGCCGACCTTCATGGTCCTCGCCAGTGTCTATCTGAGTAGCGGCCTGGTCATGCGGGGCCATCAATTCTTCAAACATCGATTGAGTCAGAGCGATCGCGTGCAGAGACGAGAAGTCCAGTCTGACTGAGTTTCTTGGGCTCTCTCTTCCAGTGAAGCGTGGCGACAGCTACGCTGGATCATTCCGTAGGAAACTCACCTAGACTTCAAGAGGGCTATCGCCCCATTCTCTGTGTGGGCCGAGTTGCAATGAACTCGTAGCTGTATTTCCATTCTCGAGGAAGTTTCGAACTGGAGTCTCATCCGTGAAGGCGTGAGCCCGTCGCCTTTACTTTAGTCGCAGGTCTCCTCTGTACTTGTTTAGCACCTGACCCTTCCCTTCGCCTTCAAACTTGCCTTTGCCTTTGCCTTCCCCCGTGACTCAGATCCCTATCCACGACGGGATTCAAACGCAGTGGAATGTCGAGTATCGGGGCACACTCCGTCGTAGAACGTCTGGCGATTCTGTAGAAGCGGGCCTGCTCTCTCGTTTGGGATGGCCGGAAGGTTACGCGGGAGAGTAAGGAGGAAGGCAAAGGCACAGGCGAAGGCAGGTTTGAAGGTGAGGGCAAGGGCAAGGATTTGGGGCGCTAAACGTGTGAAGTTATTCGGGTGCGGCTCTTTTAGAGCGAACCATTATCCTTTATGGACAATAGGTTAGCCGGGTCCGAATCGTAGCGAGTGGCGCTTTTGGGCGAGATAAGGC
>JAKZYH010000610.1:0-4160 GCA_047514575.1 Acidobacteriota bacterium
CCGACGCGTTTTAGCCGACTTATGCCCTTCGCCAAGCCTTATCTCGCCCAAAAGCGCCACTCGCTACGATTCGGACCCGGCTAACCTATTGTCAATAAAGGATAATGGTTCGCTCTAAAAGAGCCGCACCCAAATCGTTTCTGGCAGCTGGCTCCCTCCACTCGATGTAGCCTCCCGAAATTCCACCGGAGGGATGGTGGATCTCAGGCTGTTCCCAACTGCCCCAGCCTCCGGTGCCCTTGTCCCAGGTCTCGTGGTAGTAGGCGGCCAGCCTTGGGGGAAGCGCCACCTCCTCTGTTCGCGACCCGTAGGCGTCAGTCGTTCCGTATTCGAAGTAATAGGTGGTATACATTCCCCCGGGATGAATGCTCCCGTTCAGGCTGAGCGCTCCTAGACCCAGGGGCGTCGACGCTCCAGTGGTGACCGCCGGCCCACCGCTGCAAGAAGTGAAGGCCAGTGCAAGAAAGACCCATGACCCAGCCCAACCGCCCTCAGACAGGTATCGCATCATTCTTTGTCCGAGACGGTGAACGAGTAGAGTTTGGTATTGGTCATCAACAGCTTGACTTTGATTGCCTCTCCCTGAAGCGAAGATAGATCCCGCTTCCCCTTCCAACTCGCGACGTGACGAAGTGAATCCCCCCGAAAAATATCCGAATCGGAGGCAGCGAAACCTTCCACCGAATTACCCTGAGAATCCTGGATCTCGACACGGCATCGACCCATTGATGCGTCCAGGTTGATCAACAGTTTCTGGCCCCGAAGAGTAAAGGGCTTGGTCACCAATACTCCCAGGGGAGAGCCGCTGTCCAGAGAGACGAACCCGTCCCGACGGGAGATCGCCAGTCCCCCGAAGCCACGGCGTCGCTCCAGCCAACTTTGTTTGGACAGAGATTCAGGGGGACTCACTGGTGGGTGGGTCAGGAGAGGCAAATCCTGCCTCGTCAGGGCGTGAGCCTCATTCTCCGCCGCGTAGTAGACCCGGATCTCGTCCCCCACTACCAGGGGCTTCAGACCCAACAGCATGTGGGAATCGAACTCATGCGGAAGGCCGTAGGTGAGGATAGGGTGGCGTCGGCCCAGACGCCGCCAGCCTACCCCGTCACGGCTGAATGCCAGTTGCACATCCATCATCAAGGAATTGGGATGGTAGACCCACAACAGACCCAGATAGATACCGTGATCCCGAACTACTGACATTCCATAGAACTGAGTCCCCGGAGGATCGAGCTCGTCCGGGACGAGAACCGGGGTGGGCAGCCTCCAATCGATGAAGTCGGAGCTCTCCGATCGCCCGATGTCCCTGAAACGGCTGCTGGGCCGCATATAGGCAACATAGCGTCCCCAGTGATCGTCCCAACCCAGGATGGTGTGTGTATCTCCGATACCGGGATGGGTACCGCCTCCTCGGGGCTGACTCAGAAGCGGGTTGTCAGGGTGTGGCGTCCAGGCAAGACCATCGGCCGAAAAGCTGATCAGGAGTCCCGCCGGCTCTCCTTCTTGCACTCTGCCGTAACCCACTGCCTTGAAGCGCCGGGACGGCTCAGTTTCCCGTGTATCCAGAAAGACGCGACCGACGTTATCAGGGAGCAGATTGTTCTGGCGAGAACCCTGGTAGCTAGCCAAGCCCAGCTGGGGCCGTTCCCAGCTAATCCCGTCGCGAGAGACAGCGTAGGCGGAACGAGACTTCCGGCTGTGGGGACGCCAGCGCTCCTCCAGACACGAATACCACATCTTGAAAAGACCGTCGGAGTCATCGTAGAGCACCGTGCTCGGGAGCGTGTACTGCCCCTCCCACGGACGTTCCGGGCGTAACAGTGGGTTGCCCTCATGCTTGCTCAGAGGGTTGAGGTTTCGCTCCAACGCCTGCGTCGACTCCAGTATGAAATCGTCAATCAGAAGCTGGGTCTGCGTTCCGATCTCCAAACCTTGCTCCGGCGGATACAGCTTGCCCTGGGAACAGGACGAAAAGACGAAAACGGCGAGGGCAGCAGCAGCTGTGATCAGGGCAAGACACCTTTTCTTCGGGTAAAACAACAGTCGCATTTCAAACCAGGCTACCATCTACGGCCTGGAAGATATACGCCTCCCGGAGTGCTTACTGGGTCTTGTAGAGGCAACGATCAAACAAGAAAGGACCAGAATCGCCAACCACTGGAACCAAGTCCTAGCCAAACATATTCGAAATTTTGATTTCTACCGATCGGACACGAAACGGTCGGCATAGCGGGCCTTTCTAGGAGGCCGCTTCAGGGGCCTGGCGCGAAGCGTATTAGACCCGGTGTTTACGCCGGGGTCAGCCGCTTCTCCTCCCTCCCCTGAGGGCCGTTTACGGTCCTTCTCGAACGGCGGCTTTAGCCCTCGTGGACCCGGAGCCTGGCTGAAGCCTTTACCGAGAAGCCCGCTGAAGCAGGCTCCAGCAGCCGATTGCCCGCCCACCCGGCCCTGAAGGACCGGTCTATTACGCTTCGCGCCAGACCGCTAAAGCGGCCTCTTTAAAGGCCACCCCTCAACCTACCCCAGGGGGCCACGCCGCCCCCGCCGAAAGCGGGAACTGTCTTTTGCCAACTGGACCCGTTCGTGAACTTTCGGAATTGTGATCCCCATCCAACCCACGCTTCCAGACAAATGTGAGAGCAAAATTCTCAGAATCCACGAGCTAGCAGCTACAGAGCCGCGAACGACTTGAATCGTCAGCAATATACGACCACGTTCCAAGAAGAGAGCGGTCAGCATCACAATTCCCCCCGGGTGCTCGGCCTGAGGTCACCACCTGAAGGATCCAGCGCGCCCGGCTGAGATACTGGAGCCTGTTGTTGCCAATCCCTCGTCGGCGCGATATTTTGGAGGCGTCAAGGAGCCGGCAACGGAGATCTCCTCTATGAGTTCGAAGCAGCAGCCTGATTCAATCTACGCGGTTTTGCTAACGCTGTTTTTCCTCGCCACCCCTCTGCCTGGGCAAAGACAGACCAACCAAAGTGCGCCTGAGCAGGGAGCACTAGGTCAACTCAGCCAGTCCCTGGAGGAACTAGCGCATCGTGTCGGCCCTTCGGTGGTCCAGGTTTTCGCAACCAGCTTCTCGCCGATCGAAGGAGGAGAGCTTCTCAGCGCCGCTAGCCTGTCCAAACAGCATGCCGTGGGCTCCGGCGTTATCCTGGACTCGGCTGGCTACATCGTCACCAATGCTCACGTAGTCGAAAGGGCTCGCTTGGTTCAAGTGCTGCTCGCCTCGCCGATCGCAGATCCCGGTCCGGGTCGATCTATCTTGAGACCCAAGGGAAGGCGAATCAAAGCCGACATCGTAGGCAGGGATGACGAGACGGATCTAGCGGTGCTGAAGATCGAGAGGCAGGACCTGCCGGCACTACCGCTGGCAGACTCCGACCTATTGAGGGCGGGCCAGATCGTGATCGCCTTTGGAAGTCCTTTGGGTCTGAGAAACTCGGCTTCTCTGGGGGTGATCAGCGCGACTGCCAGACAGCTCAGATCTGACGATCCAATGATCTACATACAGACCGACGCATCCATCAATCCAGGGAGCAGCGGAGGCCCTCTCCTGAACGCTGCCGGCGAGGTGGTTGGCATCAATACACTGATCTTTTCCCAATCAGGAGGGAGTGAGGGTATCGGATTCGCTGCGCCCAGCAACATCGTACGCCATGTCTTCGATGAGATTCGCGGTAATGGCCGCGTCAGGCGTGGCCAACTCAATATCCAAGTACAAACGATCACTCCGATGCTAGCTGATGGGCTGGGACTGGCGCAAGAATGGGGTGTGATCATCTCTGACGTCCCCCCGGGAAGTCTGGCCACTCTCTCCAACCTGAAAATCGGCGACGTCATACTCACTCTTGACGGAAAGGTCATGGAGAACGGTCGTCAGTTCGAGGTCAATATCTATCGAAGTCCCCTGGGTAAGTTGGTCTCTCTGGAATTGCTTCGCGGCTCTGAGAGGCACACCGCGAGAGTCCCGGTTACGGAACGCCAGGATGAGGAAGACCGTTTCCTGGATTTGAAGACGCCCGAGCAGAACCTGATTCCGCAACTGGGGATTTTCGCCGTCGATCTCACAGACAAAGTGCGACAAATGCTGCCTTTCCTTCGCAAGGATGCTGGGGTTGCAGTCGCGGCTACGGTGCAGGATGGACCCGCCTGGGGCG
>JAKZYH010000611.1:0-2659 GCA_047514575.1 Acidobacteriota bacterium
GTCCAATGTACTTATCAGCTCCGGGGGCCAGATCAAGCTGGTTGACTTCGGCGTGGCTAAAAGAGTGAGTCGAGTTGGTGGGGAGTCGACCACGAGAAACGATTCGTTTCTCCTTACAGCCGACGGGACTATCCTGGGAACCGTCGCCTATATGTCTCCCGAGCAGACGCGCGGCGAGGCCCTGGATCAGCGAACCGATCTGTTTTCACTGGGGACATTTCTTTATCAAGCAGCCACGGGCGAGTTGCCCTTTCAGGGACCGAGTGCCTTGTCGATCATGCACGAGATTGCGGTAACCGACCCCCCTCCGCCCAACGTCGTCGACCCGGCCCTTCCACCTGAATTCAGTGCAATTGTCCAGCGTGCGCTGGCCAAGAACAAAGAGGAAAGGTTCCTCTCCGCAGCGGAGATGGCCGAGGACATGAAGCGGTTGAGGGACGGACCGGGACAAAGATCCTCTTCTGCCACCTGGAGTCGCCACGAACCCAGGGCGCGACCTGGCCGAGGCCAGAAGATGGAGCGCGGCGCGCCCACTGCCGCTTCCGAAGACGTCCCCGGGCCGGAACCACTCAGCTACACTCCCGCACACCTGGCGGGAAAGATCCTCACATCCCGCCCGTTTGTCGAAGGTGAGCGAAAAAGAATTACCGTTCTTTTCTGTGATCTCACTGATCCGGTCTCTTCTACCTCGCCCCCGGATCCCGAAACCAGGCACCGCCTCTTGAACCGGCTTTTCGAGCTGGCGGTGGAAGAGGTATACCGCTACGAGGGTGTGATCCATCAGTTTGGGGAAAACGGTTTTGTGGCCCTGTTTGGAGCACCCATTGCCCATGAGCATCACGCCTGGAGGGCAGTGCTGGCGGCCGTCAGTCTCCGCGAACGGCTGAGGTCACAGGAGTTGACTTCTGGAGAGCGGAAGGCGTCTCCCCGCATGGGACTGAACACGGGAGAGGTAATAGTCGGCGCCATTGGGGACAATCTGAGGATGAATTACACCCCGGTTGGAAACACGACTGAGGTCGCAGATTCCCTTCAGGCGCGTGCCAGGGCGGGGCAGATTCTCATCTCCAACAGTACCTTTGGACTGGTCGAGGGGTATTGCACCATGCGATTCCTGGATGAAGCCCAGACCGAGGGGAAAGGGGAGCCGATTAGAGCCTGGGAGGTTCTGTCTGCCCGGCGTATGGGGACACGCCTGGAGGTGGCAGCCAGACGTGGGCTCACTCCCTTTGTGGGACGTAAGCGAGAGTTGCAGCTCCTCACCGAGTCTTTCGACAAGGCTCGAGAAGGTCATGGTCAAATTGTCTTTCTGGTCGGGGACGCTGGCATCGGGAAGTCTCGGCTTGTGAGGGAGTTCCATCGAAGCACAGACAAACAGGCCACCTGGATCGAAGGACACGCGATGTCCTTCGGGCAGTCCATGGCTTTCCATCCGCTGATCGACCTGCTCAAGTGTAACTTCCAGATTGAAGAGGACGATTCGGAGGACATGATTCTGGAGAAGACCGCGAACGGTGTTCTCGAGCTCGATCCTCACCTGGAACCGATTCTCCCCTTTCTACGCTACCTTCTGAGCGTCAATCCCGGCGATCCGGCGGTCAGGGAAATGGATCCCAAACTGAGGAGGGCGGAGGTGTTCGATGCTCTTCGAAAGCTTCTACTCCGCGCTGCCGAGGTGAAGCCGCAGATTGTCCTTTTTGAGGACCTGCACTGGATGGATCGGGCCACGGAAGAGTTCCTGGTCTTGACGGCCGACAGCATTCCCTCCAGCCGCATGCTCTGGCTCTTCACCTACCGACCTGACTATGTCCATCCCTTTGGCGACCGGACCTATCATGCGCGAATTACCCTGGGTACTCTTTCCTCCGAAAACACGCTGCAGATGGCAAAAGCGATGCTGGCTGCCAAAGATCTCCCCGGGAAACTGGGGGCTCTCATCGTTCAGAAGGCCGAGGGAAACCCATTCTTTGTGGAGGAGGTTGTCCGGTCACTTCGAGAGACACGAGCCATTGCACCCCGCGGAGACAAGCTCATCCTGACCAGACCGCTTGACCAGATCGGCGTACCCGACAGTATTCAGGAAGTTCTCATGTCTCGCATCGATCACCTGGAGGAGGGGCCCAAGAAGACTCTCCAGCTGGCCTCGGTGATCGGCCGGGAGTTCACACATCGCCTGCTGGATCAGCTGGCTGACTTTGGCGAAGGGACGGAGCGTTATCTGCAGGAACTCAAGGCCACCGAACTGATTCTCGAAAAGCGCCTCTTTCCCGAAGTGACTTACATCTTTCGTCACGCCCTTACCCAGGAGGTGGCTCACAACTCTTTGCTGGAACAGCATCGACGGCAACTGCATTGCAGGATCGGCGAGGCGATGGAGGCGCTCTTGGCAGGTCGGCTGACTGATCACTATGAAGTTCTTGCTCACCACTTCGAGCAGGGAGAGGCGTGGGTGAAAGCGCTCGAGTACCTGTGCAAATCGGCGGAGAAGGCTGCTCAGGCCTTTGCCCCACGTGAGGCGATGGCCCTTTACGGGCAGGCTCTGGCAGTCGCCCGTCGCCTGGGTGACGCGGTCGACGGGATGACGGTGATGGATGTCCACCAGGCTCGATCCGCCCTCGCCTTTGTGATGAGTGATTTTGAAGCTTCTCGGGCCGAGTCG
>JAKZYH010000612.1:0-4356 GCA_047514575.1 Acidobacteriota bacterium
TTTGGCGCGCCTGCCCCCGCTTGGTGGTCCTCGCTCTGGATCGAGCTTGATCGAACCGGTCTGTCAGCGGTCTCAAGTACAATAACTGTTTACGATTCAACAGGTTGCAGTCTGAAAACCCCGGTTTCCGGACGGGCACTAGCTACCCTGGTGCCCCGGAGGAGCAGCTCTACATCAATCAGATCCTGCCCTACTACCGGGCCCCTCATATTCTGCTGGGCTTCCCAGTTCGATACATCGATCGGGGATGGTCCGACTCCATGAGAGCCCTCCCAGGTTTGGAGCATCGGCGCCTGAGAGCCAAGATCTCAACCCGCTACGGTACGGCTCTGTCCGAAGGTCTCTTCATGGCGGGCCGCGACCGCGTGAGCTTTCGACGTTGGCAGGAGGCGTTCATCCGTCCGGGACTGAGTCCGGCAGACAACTGGGTCTACGGGGACAATTTTCAGAACTGGGGCCTGGTGGAGACTGGTAGCCAATTCGCAGGCGCTCCCAAGGAACTGTCCATCTACGTCAACGAGGGCTACTGGAGGGGAGAAAGCCTCAATCTGCGCCGCTTTACGCTTCGTGCTGACGGCTTCGTCGCCGTGTCGGCTCCGATGGCAGGAGGGGAGATCATCACCCGGCCCCTCATCTTCGAGGGAAACCGCCTTTCCCTCAATTTTGCCACCTCTGCGGCTGGTAGCATTCAGGTAGAGATCCAAGGCGCCGACGGAGTTCCTATGGACGGCTACCGGCTGGAGGATTCCTCCCCCACCTTCGGAGATGAACTCAAGAGGGAAATCAGGTGGAAGGGAGGCCCAGGTGTCGGAAAGCTCGCTGGCCGGCCTGTAAGGCTGCGTTTCGTTCTCAGGGACGCTGACCTGTTCGCCTTCCGCTTTCAGCAAGAGTAGTTTTGATTTTAGGGTCTGTCAGGTCTGTCAGGAAATAACAGATGCACTTTGCTGGGGTCCCCAGGGACGCTGGCTAGGCGGGAGCGACGCGCATACCCGCTACGGTATGTAAGGAGCGAGTAACAACGCCTGCGTCGCGACGCCTCGCATCTGCCCCCACGGCGCTCGCGCCAGAGTGCATCTGTTATTTCCTGACAGACCCTTAGGGCCTGCGCAAAAAATAACTTGGCATTTTGGCATCTCAGCTTCACACCATCTTCGGCCGCTCCTCAATCGCGAATCCTCAACGTAGACCTGGCTACGCCTGCGGTTTCGCTCAATCGGTCGCGACCAAATCTGGCGCAAATCTGAGCGCCAATTCTACCAAGTTATTCTTGCGCAGACCCTTAGTCGGAGTAGCCAAGCAGAAGGCTACTCGATCCGGAAGAGCAACTGACCCGCACCGACCGTGTCACCTTCCTGGATCCCACAACTGAGCACAGTTCCGGACTTGGGTGACCGCAGCTCGTTCTGCATCTTCATGGCTTCGATGATCACCAGTCCATCGCCTGCGTTTACGGGATCACCCTCCTCTAGTAGGATCTTGATTACCTTGCCGGGCATCTGGGCTTTGAGCGTGATCGTGTCTGCCGCCTCTAATTCGGTGACCTCTCGCCGAAGCCGATCTCGGAGTGAGTAGACGTCGATGGGGAAAAGACGGTGTTTCCAGGTCACCACCTTCTTCCCCCGATCACCCATGACTGAAAAGTCTTCGACTTTGCCGTTCAGCTCGACGGTCCATTGCCGCTCGCTCCGGGATAGGACACGGACGACGAACTCTTCAGCGCTATTGGGGCCGGTTTCGATTCGGAGCTTCAACTCGGATTCGCACCCCTCGCGCTCTTCCTCCTGGATCTCGATCAGATAGGTTTGTTCGCGATGCTTGGCTTCGATCTTCACTAGATGGTCAATCCTAGGAGCCTCGGAAGGGAGCCGGAATTCGCCCGTGGTACTTCCATCGACTTCCGGCCTGAGATCGATCGGTCGTCGGGCTACGACTGCCGGCGTGGAAGTCGAGAGCTGCTGCGATAATGGGGAAGAGTTCCTCAGGATTCGGCACCTCTCCTGTTGGGCTTGAGAGTGCCTCGATCATCCCGGTGTGAAGGTTTC
Source organism: Acidobacteriota bacterium (assembly GCA_047514575.1). Taxonomy (GTDB): domain Bacteria; phylum Acidobacteriota; class UBA6911; order RPQK01; family JAJDTT01; genus CAUZIZ01. Next base: position 2,043 of record JAKZYH010000612.1, read on the forward strand.
CTTCCCGAAACTCAGGTTCGCCCAGGAGTGCCTGAAAGAAGGGGATCGTAGTCTTGACTCCGACGATTCTATATTCCGTCAGAGCTCTGAGCATGCGCGCCGTCGCTTGTTTTCGATCCTCGCCGAAAGCGATCAGTTTGGAGATCAGCGGGTCGTAGTGCATGGGGACTTCGGAGCCCTGATAGACGCCGCTGTCGTTTCGAATGCCTGGGCCCGCGGGTTCCAGGAGATCCAGAATCGGTCCAGGCGAGGGGAGAAAATCATTGAATGGGTCTTCCGCGTAGATCCGACATTCAATGGCCGATCCCCTCAGTTCGATGTCTTTCTGGCGATAGCTCAGCTCTTCGCCTGCCGCAATCCGGATCTGTTCTCGAACCAGGTCGATTCCGGTGACCATTTCGGTCACCGGATGCTCAACTTGCAGACGAGTGTTCATTTCGAGAAAGTAGAAAGATCTCTCCCCTTCCGATGCCTCGACGAGGAATTCAACCGTACCTGCGTTGTGATACTCGGCGGCGCGAGCCACGGAAAGGGCAGCCGCTCCCAACTCTTGTCGGAAGTCTTCGTCGACAGCGGGGGAGGGCGATTCTTCTACCAGTTTCTGGTGCCTTCTCTGGATCGAGCACTCTCTTTCGCCCAGGTGGATGAGGTTGCCGTGCTGGTCTCCGAGGACCTGAATCTCAATGTGGCGTGGCTGCTGTAGATACTTCTCCAGAAAGATGGTGGCGTCGCCGAAAGAGGACTCTGCTTCGCCCAACGCCATTCCATAGACGGAACGTAGGTCTTCTTCACCGGAGACCATCCGCAGTCCCTTTCCCCCCCCGCCCGAGCTTGCCTTTACCATCACCGGGTAACCAATCTCCGCTGCTGCTGAAACCGCTTCTTCTAAGGACTGAACGGCATCTGCAGTTCCTGGAATGACAGGTACCCCCGCTTGCGCTACTGCTTTGCGGCTGGCAATTTTGTCCCCCATGAGCGCCAGCGCAGCCGGTGAAGGACCAATAAACCGAAAGCCAGCGTCTTCACAGGCACGAGCAAAGGACTGGTTCTCCGACAGGAATCCGTAACCGGGATGGATTGCCTCTACCTCTGCTGCCCTTGCCGCTCCCAGGACCGATTCGATCGACAAGTAGCTTTCGGAGGCGGGGGAAGGGCCGACGAATTGAGCCTGCTCAGCAAGCCGGACATGCAAGGCACCGCGGTCAGCCTCCGAATAGATTGCGACTGGAGAAATGCCAAGATCGAGGCAGGCACGAATTACCCTGACAGCGATTTCGCCCCGGTTGGCGATGAGGATTTTCTTGAACATTCCAGGTGCTCTCAAGTTGAAAGTTTGCAGGTTACAGGTTGCAGGTTCCAGGCCGCAAGATAATGGGCGATCCTGAGGAGTCTTGGGATGCCGCCTGTTTTGCGATCACAGAGGAATGTTTCCGTGTTTTTTGGGAGGATTCGAGTCACGCTTGGTGGAGGTCATCTCCAGTGCTCGGATCAGCTTCCGTCGGGTGTCCTTCGGCTCGATTATTTCGTCGATATAGCCCCGCTCTGTGGCCGCATACGGATTGGCGAACTTTGACCGGAGCTCCTCGACTTTCTCGGCTCTGAATTCAACCGGATTCGGGTGCGATTTCAGTTCGTTGCGATAGAGGATTTCTACCGCCGCATCTGGGCCCATTACGGCGATTTCAGCTGTGGGGTAGGCAAAGTTCAGATCGGCGCGGATGTGCTTTGAGGCCATCACGCAATAGGCACCTCCGTAAGCCTTCCGCGTGATAACGGTGATCTTGGGAACTGTCGCCTCGGCGAAAGCATAAAGGAGCTTGGCCCCGTGTCTGATAATACCGCCATGTTCCTGATTGACACCGGGCAGGAAGCCAGGGACATCCTCGAAGATGACAAGGGGGATGTTGAAGGCATCACAGAAGCGGACGAAACGGGCACCCTTCACGGAGCTGTCGATGTCTAGAGTTCCCGCGAGGACCGCGGGTTGATTCCCCACGATTCCGACCGGCATCCCAGCGAGCCGGGCAAAACCGACCACCAGATTCTGTGCAAAGTGAGCGTGGACTTCGAAAAAGTAGTGCTGGTCTACGACGGCTTGGATGAGCTCTTTCATGTCGTAGGACTTGTCTGGTTCCGAGGGGATGAGTTGGTTCAAACCGGGATCAACCGTCTCCGAGCGATCTGGCTCGCCACGTGGAGGGTCCTCCATGTTGCTGGAGGGGAGGAACGAGAGCAGCTCCCGGATTCGGGCAAGACACTCCTCTTCTGAGCGAGCCGCAAAGTGTGCCACGCCGCTGGTGCTGCTGTGAGTGGT
>JAKZYH010000613.1:0-6368 GCA_047514575.1 Acidobacteriota bacterium
CGCGGAACTTCTTCGTTCTCCAGCAGGCTCTTCTGCTCTTCAAGCGTCTTGTCGGTGGACTCAGGCAGGATGCTTGCCCTCATGAGGTACCAGCGAGGACCCACCCTTTCCTGGACAGCGAAGGCCGTTTTGCCATACCAGGGATCCTGGTCCGGATCGATGAGGCCCGAGGGCAACCGCTGCCGCAGTTCACGGATGGAGAGAGGATAGCCGGGGGCGAGGACGTGAGTCTCTCGGCATTGGTTGAGAGTGTTCTCGGAAAAAGGAACCTTGGCAAGATGCCCCAACTGGTCGTCGCGAAACCGAATGCTCAAGTGCTGGGCAACCTCTTCCACGCCTACGAAGCTGCGACCCATGATCTGGCGAGCCTTCTGAACCGCTGTGACCGGCATGTGACCTAATCGAGACGGTTGTTGGGGGGAGGCCAATATTTGTCGCCTGGACAATCGCTTGCCGGAGGGGGGAGGATCGGTGACCTGATCTCGACTTCTCCCAGCACGATAAAGCGCTGGTCATCCGAGGAATCAATCTCGTTCGACGGCACCGCGAGGGAATCGAGCTCCAGAGGGTTCTTCCTGTGAACCACGGTACGGCCGCGCCAATCGACAATGGCCGCACCGAGAGGGTGGACCCAGACGCTCCAAAGCCCCACTCTGGAGCAGTACTCCGCAAGGTGCGCGTAGTCGTAACCACCTCCTGTTGGACAGAAGACCACCTGGCTGCCGTTGCGAGCCAGCTCGAAGGAGGTATGTTCGAAATTGCGATCGTTACAGATCATGAGCCCGGCCCTACCGACCCCCAGACCCAGATCGAAACTCGGAAAGGACTTCGAGCGTGCGAGCGCGCTCTGACTGGCAAACCAGGCGGAGTGTCGCCCGAAGTTGTGGGTCTTGCGATAGAGCCCGGCGAGTTGTCCCTCGGGCGTGTAGAGCTGTGCCGTATTGGACAAACGCTCTCCCTCACGGATCGCCATTCCGGCGACAATCGAGATCTTGAGCTCCTGGGCCAGGGCTGCCAGCCTTTCGACGTAGCTACTGGTCTCGATCACTTCGCAGCGCTCGGCCATATCCGTCAGATCGGCTCGCTGGTCGGTGACCTCCCGGTAGTATCCGTCCAGGAAGCACTCGGTGGTGCAGGCGACCCGAGCTCCTGCCGCTGCAGCTTCTCGAATCAGTGTTTCCACCCGACGGAAGTTCACCTCCCGATAGTCGTCCAGGTCCTTGACCCAGCGGGCCACGACACCGGCGACCTTGATCCTGACGGGCTTGGTGCCGACCGGAAGTCCGCCGGCGAGTAAAGGGGCGGGCGCCATCAGTACTGACTTGAGGAAATTTCGTCGCTTCATATAGGTCTACGGGAACAATGATGTGATTGAGGGTCGGGAGAAACATACTAAACCGCTGCTTGCAGGGCAAACCACGGCTCGGCATTTTCTTTTTTCGAATGGGGCCAGCATCCCTGGGGGCGAGACTGACCTGAAACTTCATTTACGTAAACCATTGATCAAGAGTTGGATAGGGAATCCTGCAGGCAATTGTCGAAGAACCGTGGGGGTGGCCTCCAGGCCGCCGTTTTTCGAGCCAAGGGCTCGACGGAAAGAACACGGCGGCCTGGAGGCCACCCCCACGTCCCTCGACTGAAGTTTCCTTTTTTTTCGATTCGGCGCAGCCGGTGGGGCGCTAAGCTGAAACTTCATTCGCAAACGTGGCTTCGGTCTCCAGGCCGAAGGTCCTCTTCCTTCGAGCCTTTGGCTCGGACGGCGGCCTGGAGCCCACCGCCACACCGGACCCGAAGTCTATCGCTCGACTGGAGCCATCACTCCAACCGGGTTGCATTGCTGGGGACCCAGGGGGTAGGCTCGTGTCGTAGGGCGCCTGACCATGAGCCAACAGGAAAAGAGGTTTCCCAAGCTTATCTGGGGTTTCCTCCTCGTGCTGATCTTCTTCGCGGGACTCGCCTACTTCACCGGTGGCTCCCGGGTGACCGAGGAGTTGCTGCGCCGTAAGTTGCTCCAATCCTATGGTCTATCCGAGACACAGTTGGATCGGCTCTCCTTCGACTTGCCGGGAGGCTGGCGGCGATCCTCGCTGGCACACTTAGAGTCCCCTCCCCACGAGCACGATCTGCCGCCTTCCTATTCGGTCGTGGAAACGGGCGTCTCCCTGGTCTTTGCACAGATGGGAGATGGCCCCATCGCTGGCACCGACCAGCGCCTCCAGACTACTATCGAGCTTTTGGAGGATGACTTCTTCGACTCGGAGGAGGCCGTCACCGGGACCATCGAGTTCTACGATGACAGCGGGAATCCGCTGGAGTTGACGCTCAACGGGACTGCCGGATCCGCCTTTCCCTTCCAGTTGAGTGAAGCCGAGCTGGCAAGATTCACGACCGCGGGTACGGGCGAGATCAAGACCGGATGGGTCCACGTCCACTCAGATCAACCCATAAGCGGCTCCCTCAGCTTCGGGATTCGTGACTCTGAAGGGAACGTACTGACCGACGTCGGGGTACCGGCGTCCGTATTGGGCAATGAATTCACGATCTTCGCCGATTCCATCGGGAGCAGCCGCACCGGGGTCGCGGCCGCCAATCCCAGCGACGATCAGTCTCTCGATCTGGTCTTTACCCTGAACCGCAGCGACGGCACCCAGGTCGCCGTTCAGGAGCGGACTCTGGTTCCTCGCGGACATCTTGCCATTTTCCTGGACGAGCTCTTCAGCACCGTGCCGGGAATCGACGAGCTTGAAGGGAGTGTGGTGATTCGCTCCGTGGGCGTCGCCCAATCGGGTAGCCTTCCTGCCCAGGCGGCGATGGGGTCCTCTTTTGCCGCCGTGACGCTGCGCTCCACCGGCAGCCTGCTCACCTCATTGCCCGCCCTCCTGCCCCCGCCGGCGGACAGCCAGCAGACCAAGCTGGTGATTCCCCAACGTCGGAGACGGAGTCTTTGGGGGACTCCGCGTCATAACGAGTGTGATTCTCTTCAACAACACCCCCAACCCGGCCAGCGGGATGATTGAATTCTTCAAATCGGATACCAGTCCCCTTCAGGTCACGGTCGACGGAGAGACCAATTCCTTCTTCAACTTCGCGCTTTCTGCCCACGGGGTTCTGCGGCTGGCGACTTCGGGAACCGGCGACGGCGTTGGTTGGGCACTGGTCACGATGGACCAGCCATTGGGCGGCTCTGGGATTTTCCAGCTGTCGGAGACGGTCGCGTCTTCGGCTGCCACGGATACCCTCACCGGCGTCGAAGCTCTGGTAGCGGAGGTGGGCGTAGCGGCGACCCCGCTCTTCGAGCGGTTCCGGCTCATCGTCAGCTCCCTGGACCCCTTCAACACCGGTGTAGCCGCTGCGGTTCCCCTGATCAGCGAGTCCGACGAGCTGGGAGAGGAGGTCAACCTCAACGTGAGCCTCCGTGACCGGGAGGGTGAGGTTGTCGCTTTTGAAAGCATCAAAGTGCCAAGAGGGGGCCATAAGGCACTGTTTCTGACCGAGATTTTCAACCCGACGGATTTTCCCAACCTCGACATCCAGGAGTTCGATGGTTCTCTGTCCTTCTCTAGTGAGGAACCAGTGGCTCCGCTAGCCCTGCGTTCGGCCGGGGCCAAGCTCACTGCCACGCCGACCCTGCACACCCGGCTGAACCAGTTCCGACCCGTCTCCACACTGGAGGTTGCCCAGGACCTGACCGCAAGCTCTCCTGCCGCCAGATGGCTGCTGCATCAGAACGACAGCGACTTTGCCCTCGAGAAGATTCGAATCAGCGCTCCCGACCTGGGCTTGAATACCGATGGTCTGGGCGAGGGCAGCCGCCTGGCCTTTGGTTATCTGGCGCTGGGGAACAATACCCGAACCCTCGAACTCCTGGTCCGGGAGCCTGGGAGTGTGGACTTCGACACCGTGATTACGAAGGGCGACGGGATCTTCGTTCAAGCGACGGGACGGATGGAGGGTACCTCCAGTGGAGGCCTTACTGTGGAGTTGACGTTGTTGGGCAAGGAGCCTTTTACCGAGGTGGCCGACGATGCCGACCAGGAGTTTTTCTTTCCGTCGGGTCTAATTCAGGCTCCTGCAGGCGCCGGGCCGATCACGATCACGACCGAGTTCACTTCCGTCTCCACCGACCCCAAGGGGGTGGCGCCCATTGTCCGGCGCACCACCCAGGAGATAGAGTTCAATCAAGCGGACTCCCAGAAGGCCAACCTGTTCGCCATCGCGCCCCAGTTTCCCCAACCCAACCGGGCCCTTCAGCTGGCGGGCACCAATCTGGGGGAGGCCCCCATGGTCCAATTCCCGATGGCCGGCGGGGAAACCGTTGCGGTTCAGGCGGGTCTAGACGAAGACCAGATCCTGATCGTGAACGTGCCAGCCGGAATGGTCGACGGAGAGATCCGTGTCGACAACGGCCAGGGTCCTGGGAACTCTCACCAGGTCAAGGTGCTGTTCAGTCCCCGCTTCGAGTTAGGACTGGTAGAGCCCGAGCCGCAGGCGCTGCAGCCCCAGACTCCTGCAGATCCGCCCGTTTTCTTCCGCTTCCAGCAGAACCCGAAGCAGTTTGTTCTGGAGAGTTTCTCGGTCGAGCTTTATGATGTCGACTCTTCTCTCGCGGCGCTTGGAGTCGACAGTCTGGTGGGAAGCGGGGTCGTGAAGCAAGGCTTCAATGAAGAGAGGTTCGACCTCAAGGTGAGCGAGGCGGAGGAGGACCGAGCGGTGCTGCTCACGGTGAGCCCCTTCGACCCGACCCGATCGCTGGGTCAGACCATCATCGTGCAGAAGGTTCGGGATGGAGAAGGGTCTCCCTTGGGCCTCGTCTTCGCGTACGCACCGGATGTGTTGGCCGTGGAGCCGGTGATGTTGGAGCCTCCCAATTCCTTTGAGCTCAGGTTCGATTTCACCGACTTTCCCATCGAGCTCCCGTCGTCAGGGGCGCAGGTTCCGGCGGCAGTCAGCCTGCGATCGGGGACCACAAACGGAGCCGATTCGGGCCTGGAGGTAGAGGCCGGCCTGATTCTGGAGATTCCCTAAGAGACAATCCGGTGCGGTTATTCCTGAAGCATCTATTTGAGTTGAAGATCTGGGGACTGTTGCTGATCCTCGCCCTGAGCAATCTGGGCGGGACCGTAGACGGTTTCGATCTCATAGGCGAAGCCGGCTGCGAGGACTGCGAGCAGACTCGCCTCTCGGGAATCTCTCTCCTTCCTTTCATCATCGACCTTCTCGAGCAGGGTCCGGACGTTGAGGTGGAGGCCGAGATCGAGGCGGAAGAAGGTGCAAGCTGGTCGCTTCGCCCTAAGTCTGCGACTTCGACTGATTCCAGCGACAATGTGGTGACCTCGTTCACCGTGAACCCGTCGCAGGGGAAGACGACGACCCTGACGTTTACACCGGAGGACGGGATGTTTAGCACTCTGAGGAGGCTCACAGCTCCCGGCCAGATTAGCAGCCGGATCGTCGAGAGATCTGAATTGTTGGAGAAGTTCAGGGTCACCGCCGATCCTCTGGGCGAGACCAGGTTCGTGACCAACAACCGTTGGCTTCACGTCCGTGGTCATAACCCCCATGTGAGGTGGCTTCCCGGACCCGAGATCGTGATCCAGGGAGGCGCCATGGTGATGCGGGCCGGCACTGCGGGATCGTCTCTGATCCAGGTCTTCGATTCGAGTACCGAGATCTGGACCGGCTGGACCGTTTCGGTAGTTCCGCCGTTCCGGAAACCGCCCCTCGCTGGCATCAGCGCCCAGATCAGCTTCGACTCCAACCTCAGAGCCCTGGTCACGGTGAACGTGGCCGCCGACTATTTCGACCTGAACGCCGGACGCTCCTCCGAGGACGTTTCGTTTCCCCGGCTTCAGACGACGGCGGGTAGGAGCCTTGGCTCCAACGTGGCCCACAGCGGGATCGAGGGGTTCGTGGGACGTCTTCGACTGAGGATCCTTCCTCCTGCACCCGTATCCTGATCGCGCATTCCGAAATTCTTCTATGCTGCAAGACCCACTGTTTGCTATGATATGTGTCGTTTGAATGCATGAACCGGAAACGAAGCGCACGAGTCTAGCCAAATTTTTCCGGCAAACTGAGACCCAGAAGAACAGTGAGGATGTGATGACGGACAGGCTTGATCGAATAACTGGTGGGATCGGAGTTGGTATTCTGCTGGTTGTCTTCCTGACGGTCGGGGCTTGGGGCCAACAGGGCTTCACCTACTCAGAGGAGAGTAGCGCCGTGATCCTTAGCTAGTGCCCGTCCGGAAATGTGTAAGTAATTGATAAGGAAGGGGAAAGAGGGCTTTTTCAAGCTCCGAAATTGTCAGGGTCGTTTGCTAGACTATCTGGTGTAAACAATTAGACTGAAACGACTTAGGACGATTT
>JAKZYH010000614.1:0-13281 GCA_047514575.1 Acidobacteriota bacterium
TGGAAACGCAGTTACCACTGTCGACTTCAGGCCGGTAACGTTAGCCTGGAAGGGACTTGCACCCTTCTGATCAAACGCCTTCACAGGCGCACTAGGATGGGCACTCTTGCCCGTCACTGTCCTCGACGGGCAGGAGTGCCCATCCTACAACGCACATGGTGCTATCGATGAACGAGACGGATCTGCTCGGCTGCCCATCTCGCCTTGACCGACTTCCCAGGCCAGCATAGAATGACGCGTCGGTCAATACAGGAGTCTCTCTCGTCAGAGCACTGATGTTTTTCGGTGTCTTCACTGTTGTCCTATGGATGCTTCTACTGCCTGCTCACCCCCAGGAGGCAGGCCCCAGGAACAAGAATCCCAGGCTCGGTGACCCGGTTGCCATCGCCGGGGGCCGGGGGCTGTTCCGGGTCTACTGCTCTTTCTGCCACGGCCTGAAAGCAGAGGGAGGTCTGACCGGTCCCGATCTGACCCGTCCCGACTTGACGCACGGCCCCACGGACCAGCAGATGTTTCAGGTGATCAGTCAGGGCATCCTGGGTACGGATATGCCCCCTTATGCCCTACCCGAGGATCAGATCTGGCAAATAATGGCCTTCCTCGCTGAAGCTCGTTCGAAGAGGCAGGCCGTCGGAGCGGATGGAGACTGGCAGGCTGGGAAGACCCTCTACTTTGGAAAGGGCTTCTGCGGGAACTGTCACATGGTGAGTGGCGAGGGCGGCCGGCTGGGGCCCGATTTGACGCGAATTGGGGCGATGCGCTCCTTGGTGGACCTGCGGGAATCCATACGAGATCCGAGTGCCAATTTCAGGACACGGACCATCCTCGGTCGGCCCTGGACCAACTATGAGCCGGTTACTCTAGTCGCCGCAGACGGAAGTAGGACTACAGGCGTGATCAGAAACGAGGATACCTTCACGATCCAGATCATGGATCAGAAAGAGGTTCTCCACAGCAGACAGAAGGGTGAGCTCAAGGAGATCGTTCGCCTCGACCACTCGTTGATGCCTGCATACTCAACAGGCATGCTCTCCGAGACAAATCTGCTCGACTTATTGACGTTTCTTACCCACCAGCCACCCGGAAAGAAGGATTGATGATCGGTCTACGACCGACAAAGCACACAAGTCAGGCAGGATATCGACGTCCGTCCCGAGTGTGGATCCTGGTGGCTGTTGTAGTTGGGCTCGTGGGGGCCTCATGGCTCGATGCCCAGGTGACGTCGGAGCGATTGGTAAAGGCACTCGATGAGCCGTCCAATTGGCTGCACTACCGGGGTGACTACAGCGGTCAGAATCACCGTCCTCTGAATCAGATTACTACCAAAAATGTGAAGCGTCTGAAGGTCCAGTGGGTCTTCCAGACCGGCGACGGGGGGGCGGTGAGGTTTGAGACGGTGCCCCTGGTCGTAGACGAGATCATGTACCTCACCGCTGCTCAAAACAACGGCTATGCCCTGGATGCCCGGACCGGGAGAGTCTTGTGGCGCTACCAGCGCCAGCTTCCCTCCCAGAGCACCTGCTGCGGACCCATCAATCGAGGCTTTGCCATATTGGGTGAGAAGCTCTACATGGCGACGCTCGACGGTCATCTCGTGGCTCTAGACAGAAGGACGGGAAATGTAGTCTGGGATGTGGAGGTGGGCGACTACCGGAAAGGGTACAGTTCCACCCTGGCTCCGCTGGTGGTGAAGGACAAGGTAATCGTGGGGACCTCCGGAGGCGAGTACGGTGTTCGCGGTCTTCTGGACGCCTACGATGCCGAGTCCGGAGAACGGAGCTGGCGCTTCTGGACCATTCCCGCTCCCGGAGAGCCGGGCTCTGAGACCTGGCCGGGCGATTCCTGGAAGATCGGGGGAGCTCCCACCTGGATGACCGGGACCTATGATCCGGAGCTCGATCTTCTCTACTGGTGTGCGGGTAACCCTGCCCCCGACTTCGACGGTAAAGATCGGCTGGGAGACAATCTGTATTCGAACAGCGTGTTGGCACTGGACCCTGACGACGGCAAGCTACGCTGGCATTATCAGTTCACGCCCCACGACGTTCATGACTGGGATGCGAACGAGGTGCCAGTGCTTCTGGATCGAGAGTTCGGGGGGAAGAAAAGGAAGCTGCTGGTACAGGCCAACCGGAACGGCTTCTACTACGTCCTGGACCGGGAAACGGGAGAGTTTCTGCTGGGCAAGCCGTTCGCCCGGATGACCTGGGCCTCGGGTATTGGATCAGATGGACGCCCCCAGGTACTTCCCGATACCGCTCCCACCGAGGAAGGTAACTACCAGTGTCCCGGCGTCGGTGGAGCCACCAACTGGATGGCTCCCGCCTATAATCCCGATACCGGGTTGTTGGCCGTCACCATCCGGGAGGAGTGTACGACCTACTACAGCTCAGAGCAGGAGTTTCAGGAAGGACACTTTTTCATGGGGAGCACTTTCCAGGTACCCGATGAGGATACCTGGGGAGGCGTCAAAGCGCTGGACCCGACTTCAGGGGAGACCCAGTGGGAGTTCAGATTCTATGCTCCCTCCTGGGGAGGAATCCTCTCCACCGCTGGCGGACTCTTGTTCACCGGGGATATGCAGGGTTACTTCATGGCCCTGGAGGCGAAGACCGGCAAGGACCTTTGGCGCTTCCAGACGGGAGGAGCTATCATATCGGCTCCTATCACCTACCTGATAGACGGAAAGCAGTACCTTGCTATCGCGGCGGGCAGTTCTCTATACACTTTCGGGCTGGACTGATCCAGTCTTTGCCGTCCCTTCTGGCTAATAGCGGTCGCCCCAACTATAGGGAGTAAACAATGGCAGATTCAAAGAAGAAAGTACTCATCACTGGCGCTAGCGGAGACATCGGTGGTCTCACCTGGAGGAATCTGGGACACAAATACGATTTCAGTGGACTCAATCGGAGTCACGTAGAAGGTATTCCCAACACCCGGGCCAGCATTGCCAATTTCGAGGCGATCCTGCCGGCCTTCGAGGGAATCGACACGGTACTTCATCTCTCAGCCGAGAATCGGAACGTCCACAGCTGGGAGGGCAACCTGGAGATCAACATCAAGGGCTGTCGCAACGTCTACGAGGCCGCGCGGATACAGGGCGTCAAGCGTGTTGTCTACGCCAGCAGCGGCGCCGTCACGTTAGGCCCCAGTACCACCTCTCGCCCTACAAAGAAATTGCCGCGGGCGAATACGACAAGGTCCCTGACAAATGGGATATGTTGGATCAGCGCTCGTCCTACTGGCCCTATGATCTCTACGGGGTTACCAAGGCCTTTGGCGAGATATTGGGTCGCATGTACGTCGCCGAGTGGAACATGTCGGTTATCTGTCTGAGGATCGGCGCCCTCTTGAAGAGCAACCGTCCAGAGATCCAACGTCACGTGTCGGGCTGGCTCAGCCACGGAGACTGTGTCCAGATGATCGACCTGTGCCTGAGTGCCCCCGACTCCCTGCGATTCGACATCTTCGACCTGGTTTCCAACAACAAATGGGCCATCCGAGACACCACCCATGCGCAAGAGGTGTTGGGATACAAACCTCAGGACAGCTCGGACGGCTTTACGTTTTAGGATTCGTCTGAACGTCTGTCAAGCAGTTGACCCTCGCATAGGGTTGGGATCCGATTTGCCCCTACCGATGCCTGGAGTTGGGCTGCGCAGCGACATCAAAAATACGCTTTAGTCGTCACCTGTGCGAACTGAGAAACAAACTACGAAATAGAGGGGAGGTCACACTTTGATACGACACGGGAGATTCTTTTGGCTTTTGGTTCTGCTGACTGCGGTCGGTGCAGGTTGTGGGGACGCTTCTGAAGCAGAGCTGGTTTCGGTCCAGCGAATCTGGGATCAGGCACCTCATAGTGGCTTTACCGACCTGATCCGCTTCAACGATCTCTGGTACTGCACCTTCCGGGAAGGAGAAAGCCACGTCTCCGGTGACGGCTCGATCCGGGTGATCCGCTCTGCCGACGGCGAGAGCTGGGAATCCGCGGCTCTCCTGCCTCCCAAGGCTGGTCGGGATCTGCGGGATCCCAAGCTGGCGGTGACGCCGGATGGAAGGCTCATGCTCCTCGGGTTCGACGTCGAGAGGCTGGAGGGGGACCAGCGGGCGTTTGTCTCCTTCGTCTCTTTCTCCTCCGACGGCAGCAACTGGGGCGAGCTGCAACCGGTGGCGGACCCTGACTTTCTCCTCTGGCGAGTTGCCTGGCACAAGGAAACGGCCTACGGAGTTGCCTACACCGACCGGCGTGCCCATTCCCGCCGTCCTGACCAGGAGGAGTTTGCTCGTCTCTACCGGAGCGAAGATGGCGTCCAGTTCGACACCTACATCAACTACCTCTTCGAGAGGGGAGCCCCCACCGAGGCCTCCACCATCTTCCTGGAGGACGAGACGGCCCTGTGTCTCCTACGTCGCGACGGGAAAGACGACTCCGCCCAGATCGGGATCTCAACTCCCCCGTATAGCCTGTGGGAGTGGAAGGACCTGGGTCTATACATTGGAGGCCCCCACCTGATCAGCCTTCCCGACGGGCGCCTGTTGGCGTCGGGCCGGCTCAGGCTGCCCGATGGCCAGAGGCGCACCGTCCTCTGGTGGCTTGACCCCGAAGCCGGGAAGGTCACCGAGATTCTGCAGCTGCCCTCCGGAGGCGACACCAGCTACCCCGGGTTGGCGTTTCACGAAGGCCTGCTCTGGATCAGCTACTACTCGACCCACGAGGAAAAGACCAGCATCTACCTGGCGAAGGTGAGGCTGCCGTCGGCGTGATCCCAGGGTGAAACTTCATTTGTGAATTCGGAGGGAACAAGGGCGTAACTCATTGATCTACAATTGGATAGGGAATTCCCCAGACTATTGTTTAAGAACCGTGGGGGTGGCCTCCAGGCCGCCGTTTTTCGAGCCAAAGGCTCGACCGAAGGAATACGGCGGCTTGGAAGCCACCGCCACGCCGGTCGAAGTTTCTTTTTCGAATGATCCGGCGGTCCGCAGCCGGGGGCGGGGCTAGGGTGAAACTTCAGAAAGACGTCGCACGTCGAAACGTCTGAACGTCGCCGTCGGCACCGACTTGTCTAGAACTGGTAGGCAAAGAGTTTGGCCTGAAACATCTTGATGCGGATCGCTCCGGTCTCGCCGATCTCTGAAATGTCGCTCTTGCCTTTCCAGCTAACAACGCGATCGGATTCATCGCCAGTCAGGCGCTCGCAGTCAGCGAAACTGAATCCCTCAATAGGACCCACATCAGCCTGGTTCATGGACGGACTCTTGCGCAGGAGCTCCACTTTGATCCAGCCGCCCACTCCGCAGCGATAGTTCAATCGCAGTTGAGTGCCATGCCGATAGATGGTCGGAATCGTGAAGCGGCCTTCGTGCTCCGCCTCCATGCCGATGAAGCGGTGGGAATCCCAGAGCGCGTAGCGTATCTGGATGGGTCGGCCCCGGGGGAAGAGTTGCTTCTCCCCGTAGGCATTGTGCAGGCTCGACATCCCCGTGTAGGGAATTGCCCACTGACCGTCCGGCAGCTCCACCAGTCCGTTGCGCCAGGTATGTACCTGAGAGTCCTCGCCGCTGCCGGGCGGGCCCACCGTATGGATGGGGCGGCGTTCGGGACGGGACCAGAAGAGGCCATCTCGACTGAAGGCGATCTGAGTATCGACGTGGTCGATCAACTGATGGTAGATGGGGATCATCATGACGTGAAGGTCGGTGCGCCCGGGGTAGGGGAAGTAATTGGCTCCATAGAAGGAGATATCCAGGTCGTCCTGGGCATCGGGAGCCAGTATCAACTTGGGTGCGGGCCAGCGCCGGAAGTCCTTGGTGCGTGAGAATCCAATAACACGGCGTTGGGTTTCTTCCTCGAGGCGGGCGGTGCCGATGCCTGGCATCAGTTCGGCAGTATTGCCCATGATCTGCTGGTAGGCGATGTACTCGTCGTTGTGGGCATCGTAGTGGGCGGAGATGCCGCCGTTCACGGGCCGGTTGCCCAGCGGTTCCTCTAGCGGTTTCCAGGAGCGACCGTCCGCCGAGATCCAAGCCAGGGTGCGGCCCCATATCTCGGCTCGGGGCCCCTCGTAGGAGTCCTCCTCATAGACTTGAGCGTTCCAGCGCCGCATCGCCTCTTCCCCGTCCAGCGGCTGTAAGGTGGCTGGATCGTACCACGCCATGTCTCCCCCCATGGCTTTGAAGCGCTCCTCCCGGGGGCCATGGGGATCGATGAAGACACCGGTCGCACCCTTGATGCCGTTGCGAAGAATATTGTTTTTGGATGAGCCCTCGAACTCGACCTCTCCCAGTTTCGGCCTCTCCCAATGGTAGCCGTCGGTGCTCTTCGCGTAGCAGGTTCCACCGGCGCGGCTCGACTCGTAGATCATGTGGAAGTGACCGTCGGCTTCCCAGATGAAGAGTGGACCGATAAACTGCCCCTGCTCCCACTCCGCGATTGCCTCCAACAACGGTTCAGAGCGCCGGGCCTGCTCGACGCGAAGCTTGACACCGATCGCCGCGTCGTAGAGTTCGAACACTCCGTGGCGATTCATGGCCCTGTTTCCAGGAAAGACATCGGTTAGATCGACGATAGGATTCCAGGAGCCGGGGTTTTGACGGATCCTCTTGGAGCGTTTCTGAGGTTCGGTAAAGGGTGACTTCTTTACTTTTCCTGCTTCTTGCTCTCGAGAACTTTCGCCCGTCGGTAATAGCCTCCCAGAACCTCCCGCCAGCAAACCAGTGCTCAAGAACAACGCTGCTATTACGAACTTCTTCATGCCTTGACCCCCTTGGAAACTCAGACCGAACCCCTGTGGCATCGCCCGACAGAAGATCAATACCTACCAGTCCTTTCTTCGAGCGTCAACGATTGGCTCCGATTCCACCGCCCAAGGGTGGATGTCGATGCTTGTGTTGTCAGCAGACCAATGCCAAAGTTGACAGGGTACTAGCACAACTGAATCAGTATTCTTTTGAAAGGACGAGGTCGAAGAATGAGCCCATTGACCAGACGAGAACTCCTGGCTGCATCACTGGCCGGTACCACAGCGACAACGATTGTCTCGGCGAGCGGTTCGGGAAAGGCGAAGGCCGCCGAGGGAAATTCACTGGCAACCGATGGCTGCGCCTGGCTGGAGTATTCAGTCGACCCCAGCAAGGTCAGAAACCTGCCTGCCAGCTATGGCAACAACCGGGTGATGTTTCGCTGCGACATCAGAAGACCGGAGGTCAGCGGCTTGTGCAGCAGCGTCATTCGGGCCAGCGTCAAACCACCAGTGGATCGTGACATCATCACGGCTGTCTACGACGCTGACACCGGAGAAAAGTACCCCTTATCCCTGGAGTATGCCCGAAAGGCCACGGTGTCCTTTCGTCCGGAGCAGCACATCTGGCAGTTCGAGTTCGAGCACTTCAAGCTGGAAGTACGCGCCTTTGCCCCACCGGGTCTGTTTGCCTATTGCACCAACATCAAGATCGAGGCTTCGAGGAGGCTCAAGTTGACCCTGTTCCGAGAGATCCTGGGTTTTGGAGACCCGCAGCCCCGAGACCTTGGGGCCGAGAAGGCCTGGGTCGAAGAGGGCATGGCGCTGTGTGACCTGCGGCCGGGCACCGGCATGGCCTCGGGTTCCACCCTCGAGAACGGGAAGTTCACCCTATCGAAAATGTTCTCTGGGCACGTCTACGACATCCTGGAAGAGCACGACATCAACCTGGAGCCTGGCACACCGCTGGAGTTTTCCTTTGTACGGTCCATCGCCAAGGATTCCCAGAAGGCTCGAGAAGACGCTGCCTCTATCCTGTCCAACCCCAAAGCGCGCCTGAACGAGGCGACCGACTACTGGAACAGGTTCCTGCGGGAGATTCCCCAATTCAGCTGTCCGGATGAGGAGTTTGTGAAGGGACAGTACTGGATGTGGGCCGACTTCAGGATCAACCAGTGGGAGATTGACGACGATGCCCTCCCGAATGGCCAGTGGAGCACCAACTACGGCGGTTATCTACACGATCAGGTGATTGGAAACATAGACAACATGGAGGCCGCCGCCGCCGTCATCTATTGGACGCCTCAGACGGTGAAGGACTTCGTCCGAATCATGTGGTCGACGCAGCGGGCAGACGGGCAGGTGCCGGGCGTCAGGGGCGTCTATTTTGACAGCGGAAAAGGGCGGGTGCAGAAGGATCCATTCATGATGGATGGGGGCCCGAGCACACTCCTTCAGATCACGAAGAAGTACGTCGAGTTCGCAGGGGACACGGCATTCCTGCGGCAGAAGATCGAAGGTGTTCCTTTGATCGATCGGTTGGAAAAGGGCCTCGAGTGGTACGACGAGAATCGGTTCAACCAGGCGCTGGGACTCTACTGGACGATTGGAGGAGATTACGCCTGGATGGACCTGGCCGAGAAGTACCGGGGGAGCCACTCCAGCTACTGCGATCTCAACGCGTTCCTGGTTGGAGCGTTGGCGGATCTGGCCTTTCTGGAAGAAGCACTTGGACGATCCCAGAAGGCCCGTCTCTATTCAGAGAAGTCGAAGGCTCTGGCGGAGCGGGTGAACCGTCTGATGTGGAACTCCGACCTGGGGATGTATGTCGACGTGGACTCCGAAGGACAGCAGATCGTTTCCAAGCATGCTTTCTCCTTCACCACGGGTTTCCTGGCCTCCTTCTTCATGAACGGAGTACGCGGTCTGGCCGACGACGCCAAGGCCAAAGCACTGGTCAAGAACCTCGAATCGAAGGCCTTCAACAGACCTTACGGCCTGCCCTCGCTGGCCTGGGACAGCCCCTACTACGATCCGGACAACCATGAGATTGTGGGCCTGGTCTGGCACTACCAGATGGAGGTGGTCCGGGGGCTCTATTGGGCGGGACAGACCAAGATGGCCCATTTCATGTTGAAGAAGCTCTTCAAGCTGCACTCCTGGAGTGAGGGTCTCGGACCAAGGTATATGGCGGAGGCATATAGCGCCGAAACCGGCGAGATGTTTGCCGGGGGGAGATACCGTCCCGCTCCGAGGTCCTTCAACTATCCAGCCAATTTCAATCTGATGCTGGGGCTTTACGAAGGCGTCTTCGGCCTGAGGGTAGCGGACGGCATCGAAGTGAATGTCAACAGCCCTTGGCGGGAGGCGTCGGTCTCGAATCTGAGGATGTTGGGTCACAGGGTCTCCGTGAGCTGGAGCAAGGACAAGGGCCTCACGCTCAATGTCGATGGCAAGGACGTAGTCGCGAACTCACCAGAGAAGAAGATCCACTATTCTCTGGCAGCCGTCCAACAGTGACGCAAACAAACCGAAAGCGGTAGGTGCTTAACGTTATAGAGATTTCAGGAACCGCGCTGATCTTTGTCCATGTGGTCCTTGGATTGGGGTGAGGAATACTGACGCCGCTGGAGTGGCGGAGATTGAAGTATAATCGGTCCGTGAGATTTCCCCATCATCGCCTGCCTCAAAACCCTAGGAGGCTGAACGTGTTAGCGGTGATGCTTTGCTTCGGAATCGGTCTCATCAGCGCCCAATCCGCAGACCCGGGTCAGTTCCAGCTGGACAAGGAGGGCCTGACGCAAACAGAGGATCTGTCGGAGTCGCTGGCCAACGCCCTGATTGACTTCTCCAGCGCGGTTCAGCAGAGAGATCTAAAGCAAATCGCCCGCTTTTTCCACGATCCTGTGCGGGCCACGCCTTGGCCTGCGTCCTTGGGAACCCCCAAAAAGACGATCAAATGGGTTTCACTGGCCGCTCCCTTCGCTGCTCCCAGCACGATGTTGACGGAGGAACAGCTAGAACAGACCTGGGACGCGTTCCTCGAGCTCTTTTCGGAAATCGAGGACACGCGTTTCAAGGTCAAGCAGGCCCGCTTTTCGGGAGAGCCGGCGACGAGTATCGGCAAGAGCGGATTCAAGTTTTTCCTGGTGGGCCGAGATCAGAAGAATCGGAGGCTCTGGGTCCGAGGCAGTGGCCGGATCGAGGCTCAACGGAAGGGGCCCGAAAGCTGGTCGATCTCGGTTTTCAAGATCGAAAAGATCCAAGTTCTCAGAGCCGATGTCGAGCTGTTTTCACAGGTCGCTCTTCCTGCCGGTGTCTCGGTCTCCCTCCCCGCTTATGGCTCACCTGGCAACAACGATTTTGTCTACCATGGAGCTGCTGCCGGAGATGTCGACGCGGATGGTTTGATCGACGTCTTCGCCACCGGGATTGGGCGGAACTACCTCTACCGGAACCAAGGGGGCTCTTTTGCCGACGTGGCGGACGATGCTGGCATCGCGGTAACCCCGTCGGGGACGGCGCCTTTGTTCCTAGACGCTGACAATGACGGAGATCTGGACCTGTTCGTGGCCGCAGTGGGGGAGCAGATGTTCTTCGAGAACCGCCTCATTCCGGATGGAAAGTTGGATTTTCGAGATATCTCCCAGGAGTCGGGCGTGGCGCTGCCGGCTGTCGGCTTCAGCGCTACCGCCGCAGATGTCAATAGAGATGGATGGGTCGACATTTACGTCACCTCTTACAACCGGTATGGGCGGGTGATGCCGAACTCCTGGCATCGGGCCAGCAACGGAACCCCCAACCTACTTTTTCTCAACCAAAAGGACGGAACCTTTGCAGAGTCCGCCAAAGCCTGGGGAGTCCAGGACAGACGCTGGAGCTATGCAGCCCAGTTCGCCGATGTGAACGGCGACGGTCTCCTGGACCTCTATGTTGCCAACGACTTTGGAGAGAATGCCCTTTACGTGAATCTGGGCGACCGATTCCAGGATAGGGCAGACTCATCGGGTGTCCTGGATCCTGGAAACGGCATGGGGGTCTCGTTTGGGGACTACAACAACGATGGGCATCTCGATCTCTATGTGACTAACATGTCGTCCACAGCAGGGAATCGTATCCTGGATCGTCTCTTTCCCGATAGTACCCCAGGTCGTAGCGTCCTGAGAAAACTGGCGGCCGGGAACAGCTTGTTCCAAGGCAATTCGAAAGGCACTTTCCGGGATGTCAGCACCTCCTTGGGCCCCTTCGGGGCAGGTTGGGCCTGGGGGGGCGTCTTCGTGGACTTCGACAACGATGGTTGGGAGGACCTCTACTCTCCCAATGGATTCATCAGTGGTAAGTCCATGAAGGATACCTGAAGCTTCTTCTGGCGCCACGTGGTGGCGTCCAGCGTGGGCCCGGAGGACCCGGGCAACCAGAACTATCAGCAGGAGCACATGAAGCTCTTGTTTCGTGAGGGGCTTTCTTTCAGCGGATTCGAGAGAGATGTGCTGTTCCTGAATCTCGAGTCTCGAGAATTCCAGGACATCTCCGGAGTATCTGGCCTCGACTCCATATCCGACGGCCGTGCCGCTGTGCTGGCCGATTTCGACAATGATGGAGATCTGGACATCTTTCTGACCGCCATCCAAGGCGAGGGACACCTTCTCTTCAAGAACAATGTGGGACAGGCAAACAACTTCATCAGGGTTGTCCTGGAGGGAAGGGACAGTGGCAGGGACGCCTTCGGAGCGGTGGTCCGCTTGAAGACGGCCCACGGAGTCCAGACCCGGGTGTGTTCCGGGGGGAACGGTTTTCTCGCTCAGCCGGATCCGCGACTCCTCTTCGGCCTGGGACAGAAGAAGGAGGCGGAATGGATGGAGGTGCTTTGGCCTTCGGGCAAGAGCCAGCGCTTCGGAAAGATCCCTTCCGGTGCCTCGCTCAGGATCGTTGAATCATCAGAAGATTACGCAACTCTGACGGACCGTCCCGCATCACTCCCCGATCCAATCAGGGGAGAAAATCTGGTTTGGCACAAGTTGGGGTTCAGTAAGGGAGGCGACCTTCCAGCTCTTGACCTCCGTTCGTTGAATAGCCACGACCAGAAAGCCTCGGCTGTCCTGCGGAAGGGAACCTCCTATTTCTTGAATCTCTGGGCCACCTGGTGCGGTCCCTGCCGCAAGGAGATGCCGGAACTCGAAAAGCACAAGCTCCGTTTCCAGGCAAAGGGTATCCAGCTGCTCGGTATCAGCCTCGATCAGGAGGCAGACTCTGCTTCGGTTGAAGCCTTTGCACGGAAACTGGGCGTTTCCTATCCTCTGTACCGCCTCGATGAGGCAGGCATCGAGAAAGTTTTCGGCGGGGACCAGGCGTTTGTTCCTCTTTCGATTCTGGTCGATGAGAAGGGCCGAGTTGCCGACGTCTTCTCAGGTTGGAGCACCGAAACCGAAAAGAGGATTACGAAACTCCTAGAATAAGAATCTGCGAGGTTGGAACCTCCTCTCCAAATCAAACGTGGCTTTGGTCTCCAGGCCGAAGTCTTATTTCTTCGAGCCTCTGGCTCGAAGTTCGGCGGCCTGGAGACCACCGCCACGACCCGGACCCAAACTGCAGCAAACGGCAAGCTACTTCCAGGTCACCTCCATGGCAAAGAAGTGATCGAAGACCTTACGAGCGGGGTTGTTCTGCTCATCCCTTTCCGGACTCCTGATGTAGAAGTCCAGCTGTTGGGCCGCGGGGTCGACCTCTCCGGCGGAGCTCTTCTTGTCGAGAATAGGGTAATCGATCTCGAGCGTCTCTCGATCCCGCATTCCCTGCGTCACCATGAAGTGCATCTGGTAGTCCTCGTAGAGGCTCTCGCCGTTGAGGGTAGCGCGGCCGTATCCCCACCCCGCAACATACAGCAGGGACTTGGGCCAGTTGGAGTCGCCGCAACCTGAATCACCGTGCTCGAAGATGTAGGCCGCGATGCCCCCATCCTGACAGGGGCTGAATTCATGGAAACGCTGGATTTCGAGAAGCAGTTCTCCTTCTGGAACCGTTAGCCGAGCCACGAAGCTGCCGGTATTCTCGACCTCGTCCACATCGATCTGGACGCTGCCTTCTACCGGTCGAACATTCGTCGCGTCGTTTCCCATGTGGTCCCAACCAGGAGGATCTTCCAAGGTTCCGACCTGATAGATCCGTCCAGCACCCAGGATGAATCGGCCGGAGTAGCGGTCGTGCTGTTCGGGCGAGTAGATAGACATCTCCGTCCCAGGCTGTGACCTGGGTCCCGCCGCCTCGGGCTCCGCTTCCGGTCTTTCCCGTGCGGTCTCTCGGCATGCCGGAACAGCGAGGACAAGGACAACGATCCAAAAGAAACTGGCGATCCGGCGGACACGGCAACCATCCATCATTCACCTCCCTGTCGACTGTAAGGGTCTGTCAGGAAATAACAGATACACTTTGCTGGGGTCCCCAGGGACGCTGGCTAGGCGGGAGCGACGCGCATACCCGCTGCGGTATGTAAGGAGCGAGTAACAACGCCAGCGTCTCTGCGGACCCCAGCCCGGAGGGG
>JAKZYH010000615.1:0-3874 GCA_047514575.1 Acidobacteriota bacterium
CGAACCTTTGGAGGAGATCTCCGCCAACACCGTCTGTGACTGATCGAGATCGGCTTGGCTCACCGCTACTTTGACAGCCCCTGCCCCACCCGGTGCAACATACCAAGGGGCCAGCGTGCCCACATACTCGTCGAGCAAGACTGCGTCGATGTCCGAACTCTCAAGCAGGCCCTTCACAATGGTCGCATCCATGACCGAGCCCGCAAACACGACCACCAAATCATGAAGTTCTGCCATCGGTACCTCTTTCCAAATGCTAACCCACTTCTGCTGCCAAGGTGAACGGGGAGCCCACTCGGCGGCGTCGGACCTTCTGTCAGTAATGTCAGTGAGTCCCTCAGGCGTTTCTTGAAGAAATCCTGAAGACCAGGAGGCTCCGCTTCGAAGGGCAAAGCAAAGGCGGGAAATCACCAGAAGAAGCGCCTATACGACTCACTGACAGAACTGACAAAAGGTCAGATGGACCAGCCTTGCCAAGAAACCACCGAAAAGGCCCAGGGCACCCACTGACACAACCGACAAAAGGTCGCGTTGGAGCCTCGCCTGTCAGGGGAAAGTTGCGTCGTTACGAAGTACGGGATCCGATCCCAACCTGGGAAACTGAGACCCCATACCGCATTTGGTCCGAATGGTCCGATCGGTCCGTTTCCTCAGAGGGGGGCTCCCTTTTCTTGAAAGCCACACACACACATTGTTAGTAGCGGGTGGGATATCATCGGGGGAAGCCATGGATCAACGGCCCTCTACAGAGTCGAAACTCGGAGCGTTCGGCTGTCTCCTGATCGTCATGGGCTCGATCTTCGCCGTTGCTGGCGTGGCTGCATTATGGGGACTCAGCCCAGTCAGCAGTGACATTGAACTCGAGTTCTTCGGCATCGACATGGATACGACTCCTAAGCGTCTTTGGTGGGTGCTGGGGAGTCTAGTCGCAATTGTAGTAGGAGTGATCCTGATTCGAGCCAACAGCCGTGGAATCTGACAAGACTTGGACGGTCTTCTCCGTATGAAACCAATTCGCTGGTTGATCCCAGCTACCTCCCTAGGTCTTGGCGTTTGGTTACTGAGTCTGTCCCACGTCGCATACGCCAAATGGTGGGAGTACGGTGAGCGTGGGAGATCTCTCGGGAGCAGAGGCCTACGAAATCGAATTCTGGCCCGAAGCAATACCACCCGCATAAAATCCAGCGCTGTGGCAGCCGCGGCCGCTCTGACAATCTGAATCAGCTCCTCGAAGCCAGGTGGCAGTGTTTCATCCTCGAAGGAGGCAGAAGCTACTAGATCAGGAAGCCCCTCGCCAGCGAGATCCCCTGAATATCCTAGGTCTTCAGACAGGCAGAGATCTCCTCGTCGATCAGGACTCTCTCAGGGCCATCCAGCGCTACCTCGAATCGTTCACGGAAGGGACCGTATTCGCGGACCATGGAGTGATGCTAGAGGAAGGATAGAGAGCCCAAGCGGGTCAGAAGCTGTCCAGGCGAGCATCAGCCTCACTCCCCCGCACTTCAGTTTGCTTCGCGGCGAGCGCCTGACCGGCCTTTCAGCAGTATCGAAGAAAGGATAGCTCCCAGGTATGTGCTCTACCAGAGCAAAGAGCAAACAATCTTTAGTTTTCGTGTTCAGGACTGATCTTTCTCTCCTCTCCTTCCCACACTTCGAACTTCTTTGCTTTGATCACGCCATCCGTACCGATCCGTGCTACAGCCTTTGGGTAACGTCCAACGCGAAAGGGCTTTCGGCCAGTCCACCAAGTGCTATCATCGGCGTAGACTGTCAGCCCTTCTTTTCCAGCCGAGAACAGTATATGCGGTCGGTTCTCCTCACCATTCCGAGCCAGTCGAAAGAAGAACAGCTCCGGCTCGCTGTATTCCTCAGTAACATCCTTGGGGTGTCTCCATGCCATACAAACCTGGGTCCTTTCACCTGGGAAGTCAGTGGCCTGAAAACAAAGGGATGAGCCGAAGCCAGCCTCAGGAAGCCCCTCCGACTGGAGAGCCAAGTCCATTAAGGATGGCATTTGGACAGTGTTGGTACGCTCGCGGCGAATGCCAAAGGGAGTGCGGGAATTCTCCGGGCCTGTGATGATGAGCGTTGGCCCCATACGGTTGGGTTCAGTCCGTGCTTCGCCGGGCTCTCCGTAGCTGAGTGTCATCAAGCCGATCAAAATCAGTGTTCCGCTGGATTTCATGCAAGCCTCCTATGATTTCAAAACCCTTTGCCCGAACGACACCATCTCGGCCGAGAAGGATGACAGGCTTCGGGAATGCGTCAGTTGCGTGAGCCTTCCAACCATCTCCAAGATCCGCCCAGAGCACTCCGTCGATCCAGCCCGAAGTCCCATCAAACACCGCCAATCCGTCAGAGTCGGAGATGTGTAGGATCCGGACCGTCTCGATTCCGTTCACCCTCTGTGCTCGCCAGGTGATGGATGCGGCCACGGCCGTCTCTTCGTCCACATCTTCTTCGAAGTAAAAGCCCGAGCACAACACGTTCATTGTTTCCTCTTGGCGGGACGCGTTTGCCTGAAAACAGTAAGCGCCTCCGAAATTCTCCTCCGGTAGACCCCTAGCCGTGATTAGGAACTGACTAACAAACCCAAAGCCATTATCAGGCATATTGTCTCGGATAGTCGTAAGCGGCGTACAGGGATGACCGGACTCTTGTTCCGAGCAATCCCTCCTTAGAATCGTCTCTCCACGGACATATAGAGCGGGACCATGTCCTCTGGGGCCCTCTATTATCTCCTGTCCGAACAGAAACAGAGGGACAGCAATAGTTTCGAACAGAAAGAGCACTACGAAGCCCAAACGAGTCATAAGCAATCCTCCAGACAAAGATCCCAATCCAGACTGGGTACCTGAATTATGGCCCACGATAGGCCAAAGGGAAAGGGCAGGGCAGCAGTGCGCATTCTGAGACGAGCCATCACAGGTTGCCCACCCAGAGCCATTGCATCGGAGAGGGTCGGACAAACTCCGTTGTAACAAACATCTTTGTGTTCTAGAGTGATTCCCTGTCTACCCCAAGTCACTGAAATGATAACTCTATTCGATCTTGCGTCTGGGCTGCATTCGAGAAACAGGAGGGTGATCTGGCTGTGACGCGCTCCAATTTGGGAAGCATTGGTGCCAGGTACTTTTGATACTAAGGGCATGTGGGAGCAGGTAAGGTCGCTCCGAGACTATTTGGCCACTGTAGCCCCTGAATACGGCTCGGCCCCGCGAATCGAATTTGCAGCCTGTTTGGTGGGAATTTCTGATCGTTATTGGTCGAGACCGGAGAACTCGGCAGCGGCATGGACGATCTCGCCACCGATGATGGTCAAAACCGATGACAAGGTCCGAATCTCTTGCTCCGCTACGGAAAGGTAATCATCACTCAGCACCACAAGATCGGCTAGCTTACCCACCTCAATCGAGCCCAGGTCCTTCTCGTCGAAGGTGAAGTAGGCACTGCCTGTGGTGTAGAGCCGCAACGCCTCCATCCGGCTGATCTGCTGGCCGGCATTAATCACATTGCCACCTGCATCCTTCCCCGTGACCATGTGATAGAGCGAGATCCAGGGACTCATGGGACTTATAGCGGAGGCATCGGTACCGCCCCCAATAGGAATGCCACTGTCGACGAGATCCCGATAGGGAGGCCCGCTACCTCCGAGTAGATATTGCTGGTTTTGTACCGTTACGCCGGCGCCGATCTCCTTGAGGCGGTTTATAGGATCGACGCTAATCATAAAAACGTGTTCCAGCGCCCAGCGCAGATCGGCGATGGGGACGGTGGCGTTGACGGACTCAAACGCCGAGATGTGGGCCTCGTTCTCACCAGAGCTGATGGAATGCTGGCGAAGCGACCATCCCCGTTCCGCTATCTGAAGGTA
>JAKZYH010000616.1:0-9730 GCA_047514575.1 Acidobacteriota bacterium
TGAAGAGGGCCGCTCATGAGTTTCTGCAGGAACAGTTCGACCCATCCGACTCGATCGCAGTTCTGGCCTTCGACAATGGGCTGGAAATGCTCACCGACTTCACCTCGGACCGGGTCGTCCTCAACCAGGCCATCGGAAGACTGACCAGCGGTGAGGAGGGAATAGACGCCTCCCTCCCCGAAGACGATTCCGCTGAGCCTTCTTCAGATGGCGGATTCATCGCCGATGAAACCGAGTTCGCCCTGTTTGAGACCAACCAGCAGTTGAGCGCGATCGACGCGGTGGCAGATGCCTTCCGCGACGTTTCCGGACGCAAGGCCCTGATCTACTTCTCGTCTGGCTTCAGCAGCCGCGGTATCGAGAACGACGACCAGATGCGCTGGACGACAGATTTGTGCAATCGCTCCAACATCAGTATCTATGCGGTCGACGCCAGAGGCCTGGTCGCGCTCTCCCCAGGAGGGGGTGCCCATCGCGGAGGAGGGGGAGGGACTGGAATCTACACCGGAAGGGCGGATCTGAACCAGATGGCCAGTCTGGTCCAGTCTCGGGAGACCCTCTATGCACTAGCCGCCGATACCGGCGGAGCCTCTCTGATGGACGACAACGATCTCTCCCAGATTTTCAGAATGGCCCGGGAGGACTCCAGCCACTACTATCTGATCGGCTACTACACTCCGGCTCCCCCGGCTGACGGACGCTTTCGCAAGGTGGAGGTCCGCACCCGAATAAGTTACCCCAATGTGGCCTACCGACGGGGCTACTACGCCGACAAACCCTACCGAAACCTGAGCCCTCCAGAGAGGGAGTTCAAACTGCTTCAAGCCGTCATGGACGATCTGTCGGTTTCGGACTTTCGACTCGAAATTTCTGCCGAATACTTCCCAGATTCATCCGGCCGCTATCAGATTCCGATCCTCCTAGCATTCAATCACCTGCAGCTGAAAGCCCTCTCAGGTGCCGACGCGCTCAACCTGGAAGTCATCATGCTGGCTCGGGATCCCCTGGAGCAGACGCAAGGAGGCGTCAGGGATACGGTCGAAATTCGCCCCCAGAAAGGCAAGGAATCGGACACCCGCTTCGTGTATCAGAACCTCCTGGTCCTGGATCCAGGTGAGTATCGGCTGACGGCCTTTATCAGGGACAACCGAACCGGTCTCATGTCCCGAGCAGTTCGGGAACTGAAGCTCCCTGCTTTGGGTAGCTTCAGGCCCAGTTCCCTGGTTCTGGCTGGCGGCTGGAAAGAGCCGGATTCCCAATCGGAGTACCGGATCAAGAAGGGAAAACACGTCACGATCGTCCGAAAT
The DNA here is from genome assembly GCA_047514575.1 of Acidobacteriota bacterium. Lineage (GTDB taxonomy): Bacteria > Acidobacteriota > UBA6911 > RPQK01 > JAJDTT01 > CAUZIZ01. The sequence goes on from JAKZYH010000616.1 coordinate 1,308, forward strand.
CCCCTGGAAATACAAGACCGCGTCCTGATTCCTCGGGTCAACGGAGAGTTCACTCAGCTGGAAACCCTGTATCTACACGGCAAGATTACCGTCGAAAATGCACAATCCGGAACCTACCGGCTTCTCCTCCTCAACCACAAGCAGGAAAAGATCTTCGAGGGACAGTGGACCAGCTTCACACCGGACGATATCGATCCCGCGAGTATCAATGCTCGACTCCCCCTAAAACAGTTGCCGTATGGAAACTACCGGATGGTGGTGGAGGTTCGGATTCAAGACGAAGAAACCCACTCTCTAGTGAAAGAATTCGCCGTCGTACCGGCCGGGGCCTAGCCCGGATTTCTCATCGGTCGTCGTAGCGAGGCGTCGCAAGGGCCGTCCTGGGAAGGCTTGCGACCGAGACCACTCGTGGCGAGCCCCCCCAGTCGTGCTTTGACAGTACGTCGAGGAGACCGACCGAGCGAAACACAGCCAGGGCGGATGATTGTGGCGCCGTAGTAGACTGGCGATGAGAAATGTGGGCTGGCCATGGAGCTGTCAATCGTAACCACCCTCTACGATTCTGCTCCCTACGTCGTGGCTGTCGGCGCCCAGGCACAATTGTTCCTACCGCTTAGGAGCAATCAGCTTCAACGTATAAGTAGCCACAAGTCGAATCAACCGGGCTAGTGGATAGAGTACGAACAAGAACCTGGGCAGCCTGAGAAAAACGATGTCCTTTTCGTTCAGCGAGGTAGCCAGGTAGAACCAGTTGCGGACTTTGTCCCGAAACCTCTCTCTCGCCTGAATCTGAAACTGGAACCTCGCAAATTCTCCAGGTAACGGTGTGGATTCGTCGAACAGGTACTTGCCTACGCGCGCACTGAGTGAAGGCACCGCCGGGTCATTCTCTATCCGCTGCCGGATCCCAATCGGCAAGGCCGAACCCAGGAGATCCTGGGCCAACGAGAGACCCAACCAAACCATTCGCTGTCCCCCCAATGCGGCCGCCTGTTCCATTGCCTGATCCCAATCCAGAGCCGGATAGGCTCGCACCAGCTCGGCTACATCGCAGATCCACTGTAGTCGTGTCCAGCAGTGCTTGGTTCCATGAAGGCACAAAATCAGAAGAAGATCCTCGGGTGAAGGATTGAGGAATTCCGTGTTCGCCAGGGTGACGGACTCCAGGTGCGGCCTCAGATCCTCAAATTCCAGTCGAAAGGAATAATACCTAGGCACAAACGCCCAATGTATTTCTAGCCAGACCTTTGCCTCATCGTCAATCATCGTATAGTTGAAATAGGCCTTGAGCAGTGCCCTTTCCTGCGCTCGGCTAAACTCCTCCTTGGACCGATAGCCCCGGGAAAGGAGGAAGTCGCGAATTCGCCAGGCATCTTGACGACGAACCAGGATGTCGAGATCACCAGCATTCCGGAGCGATAGATCTCCATAGACCGTCGCCGCCAAAACCGGTCCCTTATAGGGAATGACGGGAATTCCCTCCTCGCCCAACTCCTTGCAAAGACTTAGCAGATGGCCCGCGAGATGGAGATGGCGGGTGGCATTGGCTCGGAAATTCTGCCCCAGCTGTGCCCACACAGGAAGACTTTCCAAGTCGGGACAGAGTCGCGAAATGTTGCGGTACAAGAGCGGCATCACGGCGTGCAGGTCGGCAAGCCGTCTCAAATAAAGCCAGTCAATCTCTTCCCGTTCAATCAGAACGGTAATGCGCTGAGCATTCATCGGGTCCATTTCGGTGCGAAGGCAGGATAGGAGTAACTGCACTTCGGAAGAGAGCACCCCGTCTGTACTTCCGCTGGGGTTCGAGAGTCTGGAACCAAAGGTCTTCATACGTATCGGGCTGGATCTGTCACCTGGGTGTCAGCTTTCTCAAAACACGAGACACTCGTCCCTCGTCGAACCCAATCTTGGCCGCAACAAAGCTGAGCAATATGAAACTACCGAACATGTATGCCTGAACAGGGGGGTAGTAGGGCGCAAAGCCGATGCTGGAAATTCCGATTGCCAGGATCATCCAGTACTCACGTAGACGAAACAGTAAGCCAAGCAAGACTAGTCCTGATAAGGCAATCCCGTAGTTCACGCCATCGCCCATTGCATAAGCGTACCCTACTGAGAACGACGCAAGTACGTTGATAAGGGCGTGCTTGATGAGGATCAGTGGCGACTCGCTCAGGATTCGAAGATACTCGGAGCGCGTGACTTCACGATACCGATCAACGATCGAATCGATGTAATAATTACCTCCCACTTCGATGTCAAGCTTCAACCCCGTCTTTGCCTCCATCAACCTGTAGCCGTTCGCGTCGGTTAGTCCCTTTATATAGGGATTGGAGTAAGCACCCACACCAATGTAGAGCGTGTGCCATATATTCTTGCTATGAGAATGGCTCAAGAACAGGAATACCGAGAGACAAGCAGTCAGCGACAAGAGTGAGAGTCGCCAAGAATCTCTCTTCCATAACCCGAAATGAATCAGGGCGACGACCAAGCCCGTCGTGGGTCGGATGGTAAGAATACCTCCCAAGACTGCTCCCCAGAAGATCCAGGCCACCCTCGAGCGGCGTTCTTTCCGGTAACCGATGGCGATCAAGGCCAGCGACGGGACAACCTGCCAGAAGTAGTAATAGTCTAGTGTGACAAAGTGAATTATCAAAGGGTTGATACCGTAGGCAAGCACGAAGGCCGCTCTAGCAGATCGACTCTTGAGCTGAGTCATCACAAATACCGTCGTCGCAGCGTGGACCAGGATCTGCAGGATGAGAAGCGATTCGATGTCGCCAAACCACCAACCAAAAATCGCAGAGGCCAGCATGATTACGTAGACGTAGCCAATAGGATTGTGATTGTAGGCAGAGAGCTCGTTGGATCGGCGGAACCGGTATTGCCTTTCCGCATCGAAGTCGTTCAGTTGAGAGTGCCGGCGGATGTCCTCGACATCAATGTAGAAGCCCTGCCGAAACTGAAAGTTAGCGGCTGCTGAAAAGTAGGGAGCGGTCCATCTGGGGCTCTGCCTTCCGGGATTCCTGAAGGCAAACCCTGCCAGGACAATCAGGACGAAGACGGAAATAGCGAGAAAACGTTGCCGAGTCACCATAGCAGCCGGAGAAATCCAGCTCAGAGAATCTCTCTTACCAACGGAAATCATGGTCGATCAGCTCATAAAGTTGTTCATTATGGGGGTTGTAAAACTGAGTTAGGCAAGCGCGTGCCTGGTGCGACATCTCACCTTCATAGGCCCCTACCAGGACAGGCGATTGTTCCTCCTGGGACCAGTCATGGAAAGGTAGAGCAAGAAACCGTGTTATCTGCTCGAGTACCTGGACCGTATCATTGTGTAGTGACCTCGAATCCAGAATCAGAATCTGCTCTCGCTTGAAGTACTTGAGATAGCGCAGCAATTGTTGATAGTAGAGACCACAGCGAACAAAGCTGGGCTCGAGCGCAGACTCTTCAAGCTCCAGACGCCGCATCTCATCTCCGATGGCGACATCAAAGGTGGGGAATGTTTCGGCGCATAGGAGCTTATTGAGTGCCATCCGCTCGGGTTCGTCGCAGCTACCGGCAGCCAACCGAAAGCTTTCCAGGGCGAAGTTACGGAACATATTCCAGGCAGAAAAAGCCCGTTCGACCGGATCCCGGAGCAGAACGATGAGCTTCACTCCGGGCGCGTAGGCAAAGATTCGCTCGGCACTCGGAGGATAGTAGAGGTAAGAGGGGCTACTCTCGAATGTGACTCCGTGAGGACCCAGCCTGCGAGGCAGGGGAAAGTGGCCGTGATACCAGTCCAGGCCACGACGATAGACTACCTCTTGAGCGAAGTAATTGATCTCCTTCTTGCTGCTCCCCTTGATGGAGGGATGCTGACACAAGTAGCGGGAAAGAGCCGTAGTACCCGACTTCTGTGCACCCACGATCAAGAAGCCGGGAGCCGAAAAGTACCCTAGACGCGCTAAGCCACGCTTGAGTCCGAATCGGATTCTCCGGTCAAGATCCGTGGACCTTCGTTCAAGGCTGAACAACGCTCTGGCCTCCGGGGTAATGTTTCACGTCCGCTTAAGCACACCCCCAGCTTCTGTTTTCGTCGAGGTCTCATCGCCGTCCTTCCTCGAAGCCGCGCATTCTGGTCATCCTTATCAAGTACGCGGCTCACACCTTCTCGATCCGGACGCAACGATCACTCCGTAAGGTATTCTCACTCCGGGCAAGTTACACAGAGCGTCTTACATCTACGGTCACGTTTGTGGCGAGCGCGACGGTGTCGAAGGCGTGAAGCGACGACGAACACCATGCTTGGCCATAGTGGGGGAGGAGCGACAAAGCCATCGGCCTGTCCCGTCGCCACCCGGAGAGCAGATGGGGCTTGTGGACGATCTCTGCGTTGGTCGTCTTCGAAGATGGCCAAGCATCGACTTCCTCCTCCGCCTTGATCTCGCCTTACAAGCCCCAACGTGACCGCCGTAGATATAAGACTCTCTGTATAACACGGCGACCTCGATCGAGGGAAGAACAGCAGGCTGAAAGCCTGGACCTGCCTAATCTCTGCTCCAGGGAACTCCGGACGTGGCAACACCTCCCTTGGCTGTCCGGCTCACGGATGGTTTTTCGACGACGGATTGGCGACAATGGGGCCAAGCGAGACTGGACCGACGCCGGGAGCTGATGGACAACGAAACACTACCCAAGCAACGCTTACAGGATCTTGCCATCATGGATGGAGAGCCAACCTTCGAGCGCAAACTCCACGTGGGTTACCCAAGTCTCGGCGACCAGACCCGCCTTCGACAGCGGATCGATGACATCCTGACTTCCCGTCGATTGACGAACCACGGCCCTTATGTAGCTGAGTTCGAACGGAGAATCGCCGAGCATCTGGGCGTCAAGCACTGTGTCGCAATGTGCAATGGAACGACCGCCCTCGAGATCACCGTCCGTGCCCTAGGCCTTTCAGGTGAAGTGATCATCCCTTCATTTACTTTCATAGCAACCGCTCATGCACTGCAATGGCAGGGGATTACCCCGGTCTTCTGCGACATCGACCCGCACACCTTCACCGCTGATCCGGCGCATGTCGCCACACTCGTGAGTCGCTCGACCACGGCGATCCTTGGCGTCCACTTGTGGGGTCGTACATGCGAAATCGATTCACTTGAGGAGTTGTCGCGCCAAGAGAAGCTGATCCTCTTGTTCGATGCGGCCCAAGCCTTCGGCTGTACGTACAAAGGAACTTCTATCGGGGGCTTCGGCCGCGCTGAGATCTTGAGCTTTCACGCGACCAAGACCCTGAACAGCCTCGAGGGAGGCGCCATGGTAACCAACGATGACACCCTCGCGCAGAAGGCTCGACTGATGCGCAACTTTGGATTCTCGGGCTACGACCAGGTGCTCTCGATCGGGACGAACGGGAAGATGAATGAGATAGAGGCAGCCATGGGATTGACATCCTTGGAGCACCTGAACCGTGCGATTGAGAAGAATCTCCGAAACTACCGACGCTACGAAAAAGTCCTGCTCGACATACCTGGAGTCCACCTGTGTTGTTACCCGATGCTGGAAAAAAGCAATTACCAGTACGTCACCGTCCTTGTAGAGGAGAGGACAACGAAGTTGCATAGAGACCAGCTTCTCGAAGTCCTGCATGCTGAGAACGTACTTGCCAGACGCTACTTCTCTCCCGGCTGTCATCGCATGGAACCGTACTGTTCTAGTCTTCGCAGGGGTGATCTTTCCTTGCCCGTGACAGAAAGAGTTTGCGAGCAGGTTCTGGCTCTGCCCTCGGGAGCAGGACTTAGCGATGGTGCGATCAGCGCAATCGGTCAAATCATCCGGCTGAGCGTCAACAACGCGGATGTGGTTTGTGGGCATCTCAAAGCTCATCGATCATAGAACTCGCCGGAGAGTACCTTCGTGAGTTTTCAACCTCTGGTTACCATCATCACTCCCTCCTATAATCATGAGTCCTACATTGACGACTACTTTAGCAGTCTACTCAATCAAACCTACGACAACATCGAGTTGATCATTTTCGACGACGGCTCCACCGACGGAACCTGGGACAAGTTGTGTTCCTTTGAGGAACGGGCAATCCGCCGCTTCGGGCGAGTAGTCCTTGAAAGACACTCCCACAGGGGCCCTCCCAAGACAACAGACGCTGCGCTACAGCTAGCACAGGGGGAGTTTGTGTGTATTCTGGACTCCGATGACACTTATCTTCCGAACAAGATTGAAAGAAATGTCGAGTACTTGGAAAAACACCCCGGGATGGGAGCCGTCCACAGTGATACCCACTTCATCTACGAAGATCACGTCGAGCACAACCACTGGAAAAGGCTCGGAAGAAAGATTCCGGAGGGCTATATTTTCGATTCTCTCTTAGAGTCGAATTTTATTATGACCTGTTCGTTCTGCTGCCGGAGCGAGCTGATCAAGAAATACGTGCAGTTTGGGCGATACGCGTCGCTGGAGTACTTGATAGGAGACTACCCCATGTTCTTAGATCTCTCCAAGCACAGCAGAATAGGCTACATCGACGAGGCTTTAGCCTGTTATCGTGTATTGTCTGAATCTCTGTCCCACACCAGCGATTCGCTTAGGCAGTTCGAGTTCATGCGCTCCTTCTACAAGATTGCTGCAGACTACGACGCAAAGTTCAACCTAGGAGAATCCTGCGGGGACCGTTACCTCTATAGATACTATAAGTATCTCTTCCGGCAAGCCTACTTGCTTTCCTTGAACGATCCATGTGTAGAAGCCTATCTTTGGCTCAGAAAGAAGAATCCTCGGAAGCACGCGACCCTTCCGAATCGAATTCGGCTGATCTCCCTACGGAATAACTTCGTTTGGCGATTAGTGAGGGCGACCGAAAACAATCCATTTCTTCGAAAGGTGCTGCGCGGCAATCGTCGCGTTGATCCGCCCAAAGCAAAAACGGCGCCTTGAAAGAAACCCGGGCAAGCAACAGGGGCCCGCACTTGTGGGCTCCCCGAGCCTCGGTTAGCCTGCATTTCTCATCGCCAGTCTACTGAGGCGCCGCAATCAGCCGACTTTTCGGGCTTGCTTTCGACAGAACCCCACACCTTCCAAACGGAGAATAATCAAGGTTCGTCCAAAACGGCGTACCCAATACCCGATTCTCCAAAGGCATTGCCGTTGTAGAACAAATACCTTTTCTGCTTGTGTTCGTAAAAATAGCAGTACTCAATCATCTCCGAGTCCCATCCACTCTCCGATCTGTCAATGCCTACATCGGTGTCTCTTCTGGCCCATGAATACCCATCCTCCGATTCAGCATATCCCAGTCTATAACTCTGTTTCCGATCGGTTCGATAGTCTCTGGTACTTCTATACGAATAGAGCATCCTGTATCTTCGGCCCTCTACAAACACGCATGGACGACCAATCGCCTCGGAAAAATCATCGTAGCCCACACATGTGCAGCCTAATTTTCGCCATCGAATTCCATCCGAAGACTCTGCATACTTGACGTGATAGTGTGGTTCCGGCCAGCCTTTGACGATTGTCCATTCAGTACACGAGACATACCACATTTTCCACGTGCCGCCGTTGAAGAGAACACAAGGAGCCGTGTTAAAGTATGGCTCATTCAGATCTCTGTCACAGAGCGGGCCTTCGGAATACTTGTTATAGCTATCGCCGCCGTCTTCACTTATTGCCAATCCGATCGATAATCGATAAGAAACCGTGACCTGCGGATTCCAGCCAATATAGTAGAGATATTTTCTTCCATCGTAATTGACAATCCAGGAGGGCATAATTCCATTATCGTCAAAGGTGCCCAACTCCCCCAAAGGCAGAAGCGGTCGGTCGTGCACGTAGAGAGTGTCCTGTGGATCGTCGGCGCTGACTTCAATATAGGTAAGCTGGGAACGTCCCTGTCTATCTCTGGTGCCGAAATAGATTCTTAAGACTTCATCGTTGATCGGGTCGACTACTGGAATCGATGCATGTGAAGCCATCCAGTCGTCATGGCCACCAGGCTTGAAGATCAGCCCCTTCTTTCGCCATCTCATGACACGGTAATTAAAGATCGAGATCCCGGCTCGACACCTTTTTCCTTCTCCCAGGGACTCCGGTGTACACACTCCAGGCTTCAGTGTCACGGGTGATGCAGGCCGACATGCCAACCAGAGTGCCTTCAGCTAGGTGAACTCCGTCTCGAACGGTCGCGTTAACCCCAAAGAAACAGAACGGGTCTACTGTGCAATGCCCGGAGAGCACTACGTGCGACGTGAAGAGGACATGGTCCTTGATAATACTGTGATGACCACTGCTGTCCGGTCTATTTTTCGAGGTATAGCTGAAAGCCTTATGTAACGGGGCTTTGGGGCGATGGTGAAAGAAGGGGGTTGTTTTGGGCCCTGAAGCTGCTGGACCTGATTTGGGAAGGGGACCTGCCTTGGTTA
>JAKZYH010000617.1:0-4566 GCA_047514575.1 Acidobacteriota bacterium
AGTATTGTGCAGGTTTTGAGCGTGACTTCATTCGAGAAAGTATCGATTTATCAACTACTTACGAGAGATCCTTGCAAGACTCTTGTAACACTAGCTTTAAATGATTGAATCTATGGGACTTATAACCGGACACTAGTGATCGTATTTATGAAATGGAACACTAGGCAAACTCGCCTTCGCGGTACACCGGAAAGTAGTCTGTCTGGCTCTCTCCCGCGATCTTTCGATACTTCACCCGGTCAAGGATCCGGCCACAGAAATAGGCGGTGCGGGTTCCGCTTGCCCATCCTTTCTTGAAACGGGCTAGGCCATCCGAATCATCAGTTCGCCTTCCCGCTCCGGCACCCAGATTGAGCCATCTAAGACCCAGAGCGGCAAAGTATTGAATCGAGACCGAAAACAAACAGAACGAGGCTCTTAGATCGTATCCAAGTGGGGACGAAGCACCCAGATGATAGTAGGCGATATCCCCTTGGGTGTACCACAACACCATCCCAACGCTCTTCAGCTCATGGACCGCCCGAAAAGCTACCAGGCCTGGAAGACCCAGTTGTACCTGGAAACTCGTCTTGGAAAAGGCCCGGATTCCCTTGATCCCGCGCTCCTGAACCAGGTGCGTATAGAGTTCGATCCAATCCTCAACGAAATCGATCGGCGGGTCGCACCGCTCCACCTCAAGCAGACCCAACGCCCTGCGAGCATATCGTTGATGATGGCTCGAAACGAAGGTCTCCCAAGGCAACCGAAGATCGACCACGAAGTGCTCCTTGAAGGGAACCGCTCGGTCTGGGAAGCAGTCTTGCAAACGGGCAATGTCGCAATCTCCGAAGGGGTCGGTAACGAGCGAAATCGAGGTCAGATCTTCAAGAGTCTCGAGATCCTCGAGGTCCCGGTTGAGTGCCGACCAGTCAGAACAAAAGAACAGGGGATAGCAACCCATCGCATCGTAAAAGTCAGTGCCGGGAACGCTTCGCTGCAGGATCCAACCTCCACAATTGGACAACTCTCGAGGCTCGCCAAAAGCAGACAAGGAGGCCGCGTATCCCGGATGAAGATAGCCCGTCAGCATGTCAACTCCACGGAGGCAAGTCTGCAGGAATCTGCTCGCTGAATAAGAGGCCGAGTGATAACCTTAGAAGAAGAAGAGGTAATTCACAATGAAATTGGAATGCTTCCTGAGGGAAGGAATTCAGATCGACATCCAACCCGCTACGACGAATCGATCCTGGATGGACGAAACGCTTGGGCGCTCGGCCTATCGCTGCCTTCCCCTCACGATTGCCAACTCCCATGGTTGGACGATTCACTGTCCTGCAACTTTCGAGGCGCAGTGGAACGGCGGTGTAAAGCCAGAGGATGTCGAAGTCTTCTGGGACGCCGACACGGAACCGAACGTGGCAGGACATTTCGGAGGCGGGATCCTCTCCTTTACCCTGAATGCGATCTTCAGGACCCCTCCTGAATTCAATCTCTGGATAACCGGACCCGTCAACGAATTCAAGGACGGGATCCAGCCGCTCTCTGGAGTCGTAGAGACCGACTGGACCCCTTTGCCTTTTTCCATGAACTGGAAGTTTACCAGGCCGAACTCGAGAGTACGCTTCGAGAAGGGCGAGCCGTATTGTTTCCTTTTTCCGCTAAGCCGAGGACTTCTAGAGCAGTTTCAGCCCGAAACCAGGGATTTGAGCAGCGAGCCTTCTCTACAAGAGGAATACGAGTATGCACATAACTGGCGAAGCTTCCCCGCTATCGTCAAGCGTCTGACAGGACAAGATGACGACACCCACAATTGGCAAAAATGGTATTCGCGGGGCAGTTCCCCTGACGGCAAGGATTCGATCGAGAGCCATCAACGGAAGCTGCGGGTGAAACCGTTCGTGCGACGAACCAGCGATCCCGGAACTGAGAACCCATAGCGATCCGTCATCAGTCAAAAGCGGTTGAGTCCGTTTCTACCTCAGTGTTACCGCACCCCTCCCGAGGGCCTCAGATTGTATAATTCGGCACCCATGGAAAGTCGCAGCAAGGAAGCCCCGACTGTTGTCGCACTGATCCCCGCCCGGTCAGGCTCCGAACGATTGCCCGAGAAGAACATACGCCAGCTCGGGAAGCATCCCATGCTTGCCTACGCCATTGCGTCCGCCCTGCGGTGTGACTTTTTTTCTGCCGTGATCGTCTCTACCGATTCGGAACGTTATGCAGACATCGCCCGGCATTACGGAGCGGAGGTACCATTCCTGCGTCCAAGCGAGATGGCTGGCTCGCTTTCGCCAGACATCGAATGGCTGGAAGATATGCTGAAGCGGTTGCGGGAAAACAATCGCCACCACGATTGCTTCAGCATTCTCCGCCCCACCAGTCCCTTCCGCAGCACAGCTACCATCGCTCGTGCGTGGCAAGAGTTTGTTGCTGAGGAGGGAGTAGACTCTCTTCGTGCCGTGGAAAAATGCAGACAACATCCGGGCAAGATGTGGATCGTACGAGGTAGGAGGATGGTACCTCTTCTCCCGCTAGGACCGCCGGAACAACCCTGGCACAGCAGCCAGTATTCATCGCTTCCGGACGTCCACGCCCAAAATGCCAGCCTCGAGATCGCTTGGACTCGTGTTGTGTTCGAGGGAAGAACGATTGCGGGTAACGTCGTGATGCCGTTTTTCACTCACGGATATGAGGGTTTCGATGTCAATCAACCGGATGACTGGCGCTTCGCAGAACAGATTCTACTCAGGGGTGACGCCACCTTGCCCAGCGTCCCTCAGGAGCCATATTGCCTGTAGCTATAGGTCTAGTACCGTATCGACGCCCCCTACGATCCAACGCAGATGACTGAGGCGAAATAGAGACACCGAGGAAACCCCGCTCGATGCAGAGTATCGATGCCGTCTGTCTGTACGAAAGTGTCGCCCGAGAAGTGGACGCTTTGTCCGCGATCAAGTGTATCGCGGAGAAACGGTACGGACTAAGAATCGAGCTCGTGCAACTGGGCACCGCTGTTACCGAGGCGGTTACCAGATACAAACCCCAAATCGTCGTGCTACCCCACTGCTATCAGATCCAGTCCTATCCACAAGCGATGCTCCTGAACTGGCGCAAATCCATCTATCTGAACCTCGCATGGGAACAGATTCTGTATGAAGGAAACCGGAGGGTTAAGACTCCACGTGGTGATTTCGCAAAGCACTTTGTCCTTCACCACAGCTGGAGCGACGCTTTCGCCAAATACCTGAAAGGTCAGGCAATCCCTGAGAAGAACATCTTTGTCAATGGAAACCCTAGTTACACACTCTATGAGCCTCCTTACAGCCAATACTTCAAGTGCAGAGAGGAGCTTGCGGAAGCATACGGGCTCGACCCCAAGCGGCAGTGGGTCTTTTTCCCAGAAAACTATGCGTGGTCATTCTACGATGATCCGTCCTTGGAAGGCCTGGTGCGTTTGGGGGCGACTCCCGAACATGTAGAGGAGATGACCCGCTTCTGTCGACGATCGCTGGAGGAAACCACCAAGTGGTGCGCCGCAGCCGCCCTCGAAGGGGGAATCGAACTGATTCTCCGACCCAGACCGGCCACACCTCTCAATGACTTCAAGGCGGCCATAGGCAACATCCTCGAATCGCTACCGTCACGGCTGCACATCACGAAGAGCGAGAGTACTCGAGAATGGATCTTGGCCAGTGACGTCATCGTCTCCTCCTATAGCACCTCCCTGATCGAGGCTGCCATAGCCGGCAAGAGCGCCTACCTACTTGAACCGTATCCCATTCCGGCATCTCTTCACTGTGAATGGCACCGTTACATCACGCACACAAAAACGAAACAAGAATTCGCTGAAGCTTGCCTCCGCCAACCCGATACTTCTAATTCGGAGCAGCTCTCACACTGGGCGCGCAAAAACTTGCTCTCCCGTGGAGACGCAATCTGGAGAATAGCCGATCTGCTAGCGAAGATCGTTTCCGGTGAAGCTCGTTGCCCCCCTTTCCCGAGTCGAACAAGTGTGCTCCCCAGGGCTAGGCACCCAGTCCCCCCATGGCTCGCGCCGGCTTTCTTTGAATATCGCCGACTGAGGCAGAGGATGGCTCAGAACAGCCCCAAGCAACCCGATGAAGGGGTGGCGAGCGACGATACTCATCACGAGACCATCAGTCCAGAAGAGATCGAACAGCGAGTCACAAGGTGGAAGGGAGTACTGAAAAGCTACAGTCCGGCTGCAGGCTAATGCCCTGTCAACTTAGAGACTGTGAGTCATGGACGAGCCATGGTCGCGGGGTCTTCAAAAGGACGGGGAATGGGCACGGTCAAGAAAGCCAGCGAGGTCAATCCAACGGGATTGACCTCCTGAAGCAGATGTCTGGACCTCCAGCCACACCAGAGACCCGCGCACGCTCAGGGCTACGCTTGCAGGAACATCCCAATTTTTCAAGCACTTAGCCCGCATTTCTCATCGCTGGTCTACTACGTCGCCGCAAACATCCGTCCTGGCTGCGTTACGCTCTGTCGGCCTCCTCGACGTACTGCACGAGTACGACTGCGGGGGCCTCGGTCGCAAGCCTTGCCAGGACGGCTTTTGCG
>JAKZYH010000618.1:0-6762 GCA_047514575.1 Acidobacteriota bacterium
TGATGCGTTCTTACCCAAAAAGCGTCATGTGGATTGACTCAAACCGGCCACCTGGAACATGATTATCAACCTCCAGCGTCGCTTCGCTCCGACCCGGCCGGTTTCCTCCGGATTCGGTGGCCGGTTTCACCGGAATACGCAGACTCGACAAGATACCGCCAGATCGCGCCCAATATATAAAGGGTGAGGAGGCGCTACGTTGAGATTTTGCGGACATACTAACCATTTCTTCTGACGACCAAGAGCGGCGCAGTTTTCTAACACTTTCTAACAAGACGAGCTAAAATGAGCGAACTGAGAGAAAGTGAGATAAATAACGGGGGATAGGTTAACTTCCGATTTCACAAACTGATAAGTACTGCAGATGAAACGATACGAAATGCGCCGCAAACCCCAAGCATTGCTTCCAAGCACCAAAGACCGCATTCTGGATGTAAGCCAACCCAACGGGATTTTGAACCCAGGCCTGACTCAACTACCGCGGCTCTGCGTCCGTGGGAACTCTTCGCACGCCAAACGCTTCTGCTATGAGCCGGTAGGAACGCTCGCGCGCCTCGTAGGAGTAGCAGGTGGTAACGACACTGATCTCGTTGGTTCCATAGCGTGTGGCCAATTCGAGGATCTTCTCGCGGACCTGGCCGGGATCGCCGTCGATGTATGAGGGTTTGAGACTCTCGATGTACTGTTGGGCGATAGCAGGAAGCTCGTACTGTGACGCCTCCTCGGGGGAGAGGAGCCCATCTCTGAGGTTCAGATGTTGCGCGACTTTATTGAGATTGCGGCTGGAGGCCAGGAACTGGGCCTCCTCCTCGGTGGGAGCACACAGAGCCTGGACTGCTACGTTCATTCTCGGCTCCGAAAAGTACTCCGAGGGTTTGAATTGATCGCGATACAAATCTGCGACTAAGGGGCCATGGCCTCCAGTGTTGCCGAAGAAATCCGCGAAAGAGAACGGGAGGCCTTGGAGCGCTGCAAATCGAGCGCTGAAATCGCTGGAGCCCAGCACCCATACATCCGGTGCGGACTCGGGCTGTACACCCGCCTGAACTCGGATCTCGGCGAAGGGATGCCCCCTCTCCACCCGGCCGTGGAGGAAGCCGAGAAGGTCGGTAACCATCTGTGGAAACTGATTGATGTCTATCGGCGGCCGGGGCCACGTCAGGGCGGCTGCGGTGATCCGATCGCTTCCTGGGGCGCGGCCGATCCCCAACTCGATTCGGCCGGGATGGAGAGCGTCCAGCATCCGAAACTGCTCGGCTACCTTGAGCGCGGAGTAGTGGGGAAGCATCACGCCCCCGCTACCGACGCGTATCGACTCGGTGCTGGCGGCTATCTGACCTATCAGAATCTCCGGAGCATTGCCCGTGAAGGAGGTCGAGTTATGGTGCTCGGCCACCCAGTACCGGGCGTAGCCGCACTGCTCGACAGCCTGTGCCAAGCGGACCGTCTCCAGGAGGGCCTCGGATGCCTTGGCACCCTTGCGCAGTACCGACTGATCGACGACCCCGAGCAATATCTCACGTGGCACAGATAGCAACTCCTGAAGGAAGAGTTACCTAGCCTACCGGATGCGAAAAGTCTTCGCAAAGCCTGCCTCATCATCCATCCAGACTCCGAGCACCCGATAGGCTATGATGTTGAGCCATGTCAGGAGCGAATCAGTCTGGCTCCATGGTCATGACCGTTACTGGGCCGGTTGGCGCCCATGAGCTGGGCTTTACTCTGATACACGAGCACATCTTCCTGGACCTTCGCAACGATCTTTGGCTGAGCGACCGGATGTTGAACGACCAGGACTTGGCCTTTCGGGAGCTGATGCTCTACAAACAGGCTGGCGGGTTGACCGTAGTCGACCAGACCTCGGGGGGACTGCGCGGCAACCGGAACCGTATTCTGCCAACCAAGCACCCCTTGGCGATTCGGGAGATGGCGCAGCGCACCGGGCTAAACATCGTTTTGGGCAGTGGATGGTATCGGGAGCCCTACTACGAGCCCTATCTGTGGCGCGCCAGCACCAATCAGATCGCAGAGGAAATCGTGGCCGAGGTGACCGAGGGCATTGAGGGGACCGACGTCCGGGCCGGCCTTATCGGCGAGATTGGGGCCCATGCGAACTACATATTGCCGGTGGAAGAGAGAGTGCTTCGGGCCGCCGCACGGGCCCAGCTAAAGACCAATCTCTCGCTCTCGACCCACCAGTCCGAGGGTACCGTGGCACTGGAGCAGCTGGGTATTCTGGAGGAGGAAGGTGTCGACTTGAGACGGGTCATCTGCAGCCACGTCAACACCTATCCCCACCACGAGTACCACGCGGCCATCGCCAGCAAGGGAGCTTACGTGTCCATGGAGGGCCTGGGCAACCGCCGGCCGGTGGTTGCCGAACGCGAGATGGAGATGATGCTGGCAATGATCAACAACGGCTTTATCAAGCATCTGCTCCTTTCTCACGACGTCTGTGTCAAGCCGATGTATACCTGTTACGGTGGTGGAGGCTACGAATTCATTCCCCGAACCTGGCTCGGCGCAATGAAGGAGCGAGGTGTCAGCGACGAGCAGATCCACCTGATCATGGAGGAGAATCCACGACGAGCCCTTACAGGGGAATGAATCATCGGCAGGTACGCGACTGGTCGTGGTCGGGACTGACGAGAGTCAAGCATGAACGACGATAAACCACGCTGCTCCTGGATGGGAAACGACGAGTTGATGCTTCGTTACCATGACGAAGAGTGGGGTGCACCGGTTCACGATGATCGGAAGTGGTTTGAATTTCTGGTCCTGGATGCCTTCCAGGCTGGACTCTCCTGGAGGACGGTCCTGAACAAGCGGGAGGCGTTCCGAGAGGTGTTCCACGGTTTCGACCCCTCGCGGGTGGCGGGAATGACAGAGGTTGAACTGGAGGCTGCGCGGCAGAACCCGGGCATTATTCGGAATCGCCTGAAGATCCAGGCCACGGTAAAGAATGCCATCGCCTTTCTGGATCTGCAGGAAGGAAAGGGTTCTTTCGACGCCTTCATCTGGTCGTTCACCGATGGATCGGTCATTCACAACGAGTGGGAGGAGATGCAGCAGATACCCGCCTCTACACCCCTCTCGGACACGATAAGCAAGTCCCTCAAGGAAAATGGCTTCTCTTTCGTCGGCACCACCATCTGCTACGCTTTCCTCCAGGCCGCAGGCGTCGTCAACGATCATCTGGTCCGCTGCTTCAGGTGGAAGGAGCTGCAAAATCCATGAGAAAGACCCTCCTCTTATGTCTGCTTGGATCGTCTCTTGCCCTCGGCGGCGGGAGCGTCATCGAAGTGGGATCCGAGAGCCAGCTCTTCCTGGATCGACATCTCATCGACGAGATGCGGGGCCTCGAGCTGAAATTACACGGACCGCTGCCCCGCGAAGAAGTCCTGCGCTTCGATCAGCCCTGGGAGGGCGATACGTCCTGGCATCCGATCGTGATTCGAGATGGCGACCTCTTCCGAATGTGGTACCGGGTATCTTCTGGCAACGAGGATCGAGGAACGAAGACGGCCTATGCCGAGAGTCGGGATGGAGTTCACTGGGAGCGGCCCGCCTTGGGCCTGATCGAATTCCAGGGTTCCACTGAAAACAACCTGATCTGGCCCACCCCTGGAAACAAGGGGATCAACATGTGTGTCTTCAGGGACCCCAATCCTGAAGTCCCGGAGGCGGAGCGCTACAAAGCGATCGTCCAGACCCGGGATATCCATGGCCTGATCTCAGCGGATGGACTACGCTGGAAGCCCATAAAGCCGGATCCCCTGATCCCGCGCCTGGAGGATCAAGCCAATGATGGTCCTCACGCCGCCTTCTGGGACCCCTGGCAGTCCCGGTATGTCGTTTTCAAGCGAGGCTGGTGGGGGGAAACGCCGGAGAAGCAGTTGGACGCTGGGGGGACCAGGGGAGCGGCCAATCGCACTGTCAGACGGTTCACCTCCAAGGACTTTCGTAGCTGGCAAGGCCCCGAGTGGGTGGAGATCCCATTCGGCACCCAACCACGGGAGCAGTTCTACAGCAGTGCTGCGCTTCCCTATCCATGGGCTCGGAATGTCTACCTCATGTTCCCCATGCGCTTCATCCTGGATCGGAGCGGTCGAGACTGGCCCTATCCCGGTCTTTCCGACATCTGCTTTCTTAGCAGTCGCGATGGCCTGCGCTGGGAGAGAAGCTTTCGTGAAGCCTGGATCCGGCCTGGCATGGATCAGAAGAACTGGCACGAACGCTCCATGTCCTTCGGCTCGGGTCTGGTCGAGACGGCTCCGGGAGAGCTGTCCATGTATATGATCGAGAACTACCGCACACCCGAAGCCCACATTCGACGGATGACGTTACGGAGGGATGGATTCATCTCGGTGCACGCCTCCGATCTGGGAGGGGAGTTCACCACCCATCCCTTGAAATTCGAGGGCAGCCTCCTGCGAATCAATTATTCCACCTCGGTGACCGGATCCGTTGGAGTGGAAGTCCTCAACGACTTTTCCCGCCCGATCCTGGGTTTCACGCTGAAGGATAGCGGCGAGATCTTCGGAGACCACCTGCAGCAAAGAGTCCGCTGGAACGGCCGAGACGATTTGAGTTCACTGAAAGGGCAAGTCATCCGTCTCCGCTTCGTTCTTCGCGATGCGGACCTCTACTCCTTCCGCTTCGCGGAGCACTAAGGAGACCTCTGCTAAAGAACATTTTCTGCAACGCTGACAGAGCCGTGACCGTGAGGGAGCGGGATCCAGCACTTCGATTATCCCCCGTTGATTCACGTCTTGGCGATGGCTGCACGAATCTGGTTGAGACGATCGAGGAGGTGCACAGATTTGAGCAATAGTTGTCTTTCACCTGCGAACTTCAAATACAGACCATTACTAATCCTGGCCCTGATCCTGATCAGTGCCTGCGGTGGCTCGGACGGAGATGCTTCCTACCAGCCAGAGCCCAGTGTGGCCAAGGTGCACACTGAAGCGGCTCCGCCGATCTATCTGACCGACCTGGACCGGTTCCAGCCTCAGTCGTCCCTTTCCCGGGATTGGAAACGGGGAACCTGGCGTCTTCTTGACTACACTGGGGAGAGGGATTTCGACGGCTCCGCGATCTCCCAGATGCACGACGCGTTTGAGCTGAAGCCCGATCCCGATCGTTCCTTTGCCGGCACCCTGCTGGTGGCTACCGACGGCAACCAGGCCCCTGAGATTAGCTACTCCCCGGATCGCTCCGGCTGGTACGAGATCTATGTGGGTCTGGTTCGCAAGCCCTTCGAAGAGAGCAAGGCAGTTCAAGTCAGGCTTTCTCGAGATGAGGCCTTTACGACTCTTTCGGGACGAGCAGGGGAGAAGGATCATCAGGAAGGCTGGCTCGACGAGATCTACTGGAAAACCGCCGACTTGACGGGACAGGACATTCACTTACGGCAGATCACCTATCCCCGGATCCGGCACGCCTGGGTCGGATTCGTCAAACTGGTTCCCTTGTCCGAGAGCCAGGTGAAAGAGCTGCAGGCGGATCGTGGCAACCCTGAGCATCGGAGACTGTTCGTTCACACCGATCCCGGTGTCCCCAATGAGGAGGGCTCCAGGGAGGAGCTTCTGGCTCATCTGGAACCGCTGCGCCATGGTGATGTTGCCCGACTCTACTGGGAAACGGGTTTTGGTGACCGGGTCTTCTACTTCTCCAGCATCGGCAGGGATCAGACTCGCATGGGCCAGCTCGGTGATGAGTCAAGCGAGCCTTTCTATGTCCGCGAGTATGGCAGGGTGGGTGTAAGGACCTGGCAGGCTTACCGACGGAATGGGGTCGACCCGCTGGCGGTGGCGGTGGATTTCGCACACCAACACGACATCGAACTGCACGCAGCCTACCGGGTGGGTGGCTTTCTCTTTCCAGCTCCTCATTTCGCCGATACGCAGGACAGCTTTTACGAACGGCATCGGGATCTGGTATGTGTCGACCGCGAGGGGAATCCGCTGCCCCGGATCTCCTATGCCTTTCCTGAGACCCGAGAGTACGTGTTGTCCCTGCTTCGAGAGATGGCTTCGAACTACTCAATCGATGGAGTAGCTCTTCTCTACAACCGCCGTCCTCCTCTGCTGGCCTACGAGGCTCCACTGGTGGAAGGATTCCAGGCCAAATTTGGTGAGGATCCTCGGGAGCTGGATCCCTCCGATGAGCGTTGGCTTTCCTTCCGAGCCGGATTCCTGACCCGATTTATGCGCGAGCTGAGGCAGATGCTGGATGAAGTAGCCCGGGAGCAGGGCCGCAGCCGGTTGGCGGTGACTGCGGTGGTATCCCGGCCGGGCGAGAACCTGCTGCACGGTATGGACCTCGAAACCTGGATCCGAGAGGATCTGGTCGACACCCTGGTACCCTATTCTTCCTCCGTCCGACTGAACAGCTTTGTCCCCGCCTGGGATGATCCCAAGGACGTGGCGCACTTCGTGTCCCTGGTAGAGGGAACCGACTGCGAGCTGGCGATCAACCTGATGCCTCGGGACCTGAGTACCCAGGAGTATTACCGTCTAGGGCATAGCCTGTATCAGTCCGGCGTAGAGCGCTTTTTCTTTTGGGACGGCCTGAGTCGGGCTCGGAAGGCTCTGAGGCTGGGGCACCGCGAAGAGGTGGAGGATTGGTTCCAGCAAGGACAGCCCAGCCTGTTTCCTGCAGCCGTACGCCTTTGGAGTGTGGATGGATGGGATCTTCGAGTCGAAACCCCAGGCTAGGCTGACCTGAAACTTCGAAAATTCCAAGGTACAAGATACAAAC
>JAKZYH010000619.1:0-2934 GCA_047514575.1 Acidobacteriota bacterium
CGAGGACTCCCGATTCTTTCTGGCTTGCCTCGCTGGACCTCGCGCGACTCCCATGACCCCCTATATACACAACTGAAAATCCTGTGTCCAGCAGAATCTGAGGGGGTCGGCGCAGGGATGGGTTTACCGAATATTTACGAAAAAGGGGACGTAACTCATTGAGTTGGAGCTGTATAGAGCCTTGGCGAAGCGATTGGGCTGATTACTGTGGGGGTGGCCTCCAGGCCGCCGTTCTTCGAGCCAAGGGCTCGACAGAAAAGAACAGGGCGGCCTGGAGACCACCCCCACGTCCCTCGACTGAAGTTTCTTTCTTGAATGGGGCAGCACCGCTGGGGGGGCACTAATCTAGCTGCTGCTCTTTCCTTCCGGTCTGGAAGGCGAAGGCAAAAGGCATAGGCACGTTTAAAGGCAAGGGCGAAGGCAAGTAGCAGGCTCTTATCGTCCGACCGTTATTCTTCTGAGCTGTATCGCCTTGCGAGTCGTGCCATCCTTCTGCCTGTACCGAAAATCCGAATACACGAGGAGTGCGGTGGCGTCATCCAGGGCCATGAGCGCGCTGTATGAGCAGGTGTCCTCGTGAACCTTGCCCGGTTCCAGGATAGTGATGCGTGGCCGCCACGCCTTACCTGACCGATCATCCGTCGCGCGCAGGTAGAGGCCTGGGCGGCCGTAGGAGGTGAGCGTAACGCCGCACTTCAGCGCCAGAAGTCTCGGCCAGACCCCGATCTTGTCGAAAATCTGAGGTCTCGACCATGTCTTGCCGCCATCTGTAGAGCGTGTGGAGTACATCGGCGCGGGTCCCAGTCCGTAGGTCGTCCGCATGAGACAGAAGGCTGAACCGTCTGGCATGAAGGCGACGTCGGGCTCACTGAACCCTTCCTGCTTCGGCCAGTTCGGATCAGCCTTGGAATCGCCACGGTAAGGAATCTCGCTGTGCAGCGACCAGGTATGCCCGTCGTCAGTCGAGCGAAAGATCATAACGTGAAATTTCTCCTGGACCTTGCCGTCGACAAACCGTTTGCCATAACGGATGCCCCAGATGGATCCGTCCGGCGCGAATTTCATGCGATCCATGTGTGGCCTGCGCAAGACTGCTTCCTCTGCGGAACCGAACAAGATCTCACCCGGAAGTCGCATATCTGCTGTTTCCTTGACCCATTTCTTCTTGTCCTTGTGCCATCGCACGAAGTTCCAGTCGGCAAGCCCGTCGGGCAGGGATTCAGCCAGGAACCACTGGCGTGTGAAGGCGTAGGAGCTCTGCTCTTCGCCCACCGGCTTGGGTAGCTTGAAATCCTTGAACGGTACGGTAGGCAGCGTTATCGGCGAGAGCATATCTCCGTTGCCCAGAACCAGAGCCGACGACCACGCGTTGTGGTATTGATGGTAACCAGGTAGGTTGGTCACTGCCTTCCACGTCTTGCCTTCATCCGTGGAGATGACCTTTCCAGTCGCTTTGCCCGCACTCGTCTGGACGTCCGGCCACAGCTGGGACTGAATAAGCAGCTTACCCGTGGGTAGTCGCTCAATGGTGGGGAACTGGTACCAGCCCCATCCGCCGGCATTCACAGGCGCTACAACGGCAGCAGTCGGTTCAGACACCTCAATCTTTATGGTTGCTTCCCCCCTGACCACGGCACAGAGCGCCACCATCAGGTAGCAGGTAATGCGTACATTCACAGAATTTCTCTTCGATGAGCAGGATTGCCTGACTGTGGGCATAAGCCTACCGACATGACAATGCACTTCCTTATTCGGCGCCAAGGACTGGCACCGCCCTGGAGCTCACGGTCGCCCTCAATCCAAAATCCCAAGAGTCGCCGCGAAGCTTTTCTGATAAAGCTGCGGATCCACTCGAGCATCGATCAAGGTGGTCCGGTTGGCCTCGAGTGCCTTCTTCAACTCGCTGTCGTACTCTTCCGGTGTTTCGACCACAACGCCGTTCAGTCCTGAAGCTCGGGCAATACCTGCCAGATCGACGGGATGTAGATCCAAGCCGTAATCGGTCATCCCGCGGAACTGCTGCCTCGACTTCATGGTACCCAGAGCGTGATCATTGAGAATCACGAGGGGTACACTAACCCCAGTGCGGGCGAAGACCTCGAGCTCACCGAGTCGCATCAGCGCACTCCCGTCGGCACCGATCCCGATCATGGGTGTTTCGGGCCGAGCCAGCTTTGCTCCCAGGATTGCAGGGAGCGTCAGCCCCATGGTTCGGCCTCCCGCCGTGCACAGGTGTCTGCCGGGCTGATCGAATGGCCAGAGATGGTGGAGCATCAGTATGAAGATCCCGGTCTCGGAGACGAGAATGCCGTCGTCGGGCATCCTGGATCTGGTGATTTCTATGATGTCCTGAGCCGCCAACCTCGCTCCTCCTGGACGGCGGAAGTTCCTCAGGATTTTCTCCCGGGTTTTCTCGATATTCTGAACTGGAAAGCCGTCCCGGTTTGGCTCTGATAAGAGTCGCGGTAGCGAGGCCTTGAGATCACCATCGACGCGAAGCAGGGGTTGAGCAGCCAAGGACTCGAATTCTTCTCTGTCGAGCAACTCGTAGGTTGGGAGTCCCGTGTCCCATTTTTTATCCGACACCAGTGAATCGCAGCCTACCAGGAGCGCCAGGTCGGCCTGCGGCGCAAGTTCGCCTTCGATGGTGTTCGGGCTCTGGTGTCCCACGTAGGTGCCCGCCCAGCGCGGATGCGACTCCGGGAACACCCCATGCGCATCCATCTGGACCAGGACTGCGGCGCCCACACTTTCGACAAGACCCAACAGCTCCTGAGAGGCGTCGGCTCGGATGACGAGCTACCATCAAAAGGTGTGTAAATAGCAGAGGCGGTGAGTATCCTTCCGGGTTGACCTAAACCCAGGGCCGGAAGGCCCATAAAGGAAGGAGTACACACCGCATGAAAGAGAAGAACATTGAGGGGACTGTGGAGT
>JAKZYH010000620.1:0-8490 GCA_047514575.1 Acidobacteriota bacterium
TCTTTACGGTGAGTGAGATTCCGAGAGATAAGCTGTTTGGGATCCTGGAGCAGGTTCTCAAAATGAACGGGCACGCGATCGTCCGGCAAGAGGGGCTGTACGTGGTTCTCCCTATTCCCAAGAGTCCCAAAATTCCCCATCGGATTCTGGTCAAGCCGGTCCAGCGGAGCAAGCAGACCGGCGGCTCTGCGACATCCCAGGAAAATAAGCCGGAGGCCAAAGAGTCTCAGCAGGAGGAAACGCAGGAATCAAGCCCTCAGCAGAAGACCGATCAGGAGGCTGAGACTTCCGAAAGCTCGCAGCTGGGTTCGCAAACGGCCGCGCTGAAGCCGGCCGTCACCGAACCCGCTTTGACCCCTCAGAATCCCCAGGAAGCGAGTGAGCAGGAGCCTGAGAGTCCAGGACCTACTGTGCTTACCGTGGGGCAGTCTGAAGCCGCAGCACAGATCGAGCAGGAGGAAGGGGTCTTCACCTATATCATCCCCCTTCACTACCTGCCTTCCTCAGATGTGTTGACCATGGTTCAACCGTTCATTACCGAAGGTGCCACGGTCATCGACTTTGTGTCAGCCAACATCCTGATCATTACGGACTATCGCAGGAATATTCAACAGATTCTCAATCTCGTCAGAGTTCTGGACACCGACTACTTTGATCTGAATACCGTTGAGCTCATCCCAATCCAGAATAATTCAGTGGCTGATGTGGCCGAGGACCTGGGCAAGATCTTCGCCCCCGGAGACAAGGCGGGAGGAGTTCGCATGGTGGCAATCGAGCGCTTGAACAGCCTGCTCGTAGTCACCCACTCTCCTTCGGTGCTGGACGAGGTGAAAAAGTGGCTCGAGCGGCTCGATGCCCCCTCTACCAATACCAATATGAAGACCTATGTCTATGAAGTCGAGAACAACACGGCGGCGAATATTGCCGAGGTCTTGGCTCAACTCTATGAGGGGGGTGAAGGGCTGCCTACCTCGGCGACAGGCGGCGAGCAAAAAGAAGGTGAACAGAGGAGGCCCACACAGGAAGCTGGCTTTGTGGATGAAAGGCAGCGCCGGCGGGGAGGTTTGGGGAGTGGAGGCATGGGACCGTCGTTGGCGGGGCGCCCCATGAGCACGCAATCCAATATACGGGCCGTTGATGCCGGCAACGTGCGCATTATCGTCAATGAGTTCAACAATTCGCTCATCATCCAGTCTACAGAGGCGGACTATCGGTTTCTGCTACAGACCATCAAACAACTGGATGTACTGCCGCGGCAGGTTCTGATCGAAGGCAGGATCTATTCCGTGGATCTCACCGATAATCTCAGCTTCGGTGTAGCCGCCTTTCTACGTTCGAGACAAACGGAAGGGCCTGCTACGACGGGTAGTATTTCGGGTCCGGGCGACGGGGGGGCCGGTGGTGCGTTTTCTGCTGTAACGCGAGCCTTCATCGGGGAAGCGCGCGAGCTGGAGGCGACCATCAACGCCTTGCGCTCGCAGACCAATGTCGAGCTTCTAGAAGCTCCCCGGTTGATGGCCGTCGATGGGATGCAGGCCTCTATCAATGTCGGGGCCGAAGTTCCGGTTACCACGTCGTCCTATGGAAATCCTCTGGGTGGGCTAGGCGGAGCGCAGAATTTTGTCAGTTCTATCCAGTTCCGCCCAACTGGAACTACCCTTCTGATCATGCCCCGAATCAGCGCCGGCGGAATCGTCACGATGGATCTAGCCATCGAAGTCAGTTCTGCTACCGGTGCCGCTCTGACGCCGACCATCAATCGCAGCTATGTGGAGACCTCCCTGATTGTCAGAGATGGACAGACAGTCGCGATCGCAGGAGTTATAAGTGATAGCGTGAACCAGTCAAGGAGTCGGGTTCCCCTACTGGGAGATATTCCTATCCTAGGCGCCCTCTTTGGTCATACGACCAAGGATCGACGTCGAGCCGAACTGATCGTCTTCATCACGCCCCACGTCATTCGGAATCTGCCCACAGCAGTTGAGCTCACGCTCGATTTTCAGCGTTCTCTCAAGAACGCCTATGGTTTCATCGAAAGAAGGCGCTCCGAGGAAAAGCTGCTGAGGCAGATGCGTCTCGATGAAGAGATGAGGCGAGAGGCTGAGGGAAGATAAGAAGGGGAATTCAGTCCGGTAACTGTTGAGCCTTGCGGTAGATCTCTATTGCTTCCTGCGTCCTACCCTGATCCTTGAAGTACTTCGCCTTGTACATCAGAAGCGTGTACTTGCTGGCCCGTTCTCTAAGCTGAGAAATAGAGCTGTCGAGAATCTGCTGAGCGATTCCATGCTGACCTGTTTCAGTCAATGATTCAGCAAATGTAAGTGCCGAAACGACTACCAAAGTCTCGTCTTGTCCTTCCAGGCCAAGCTCCAGGATCTTACGAAATTCAGGGAGGACCGTCACGTACTTGCCTTCTTCGATCAAGATGGAAATGATTTCATGGGAAGCGCCGGCATATTCCAGTTTAGCCTGTGACTCAGCGTCTACCTGCACTTCGGCCTGATCGACTTGTCCCAGGACAACCGGATTCAAAGGTCCAAAACATAGGAGAAGTAGAGCAATCCTTTTCATTTGTGGCTCCTGGACCGTCTAAAAGGATTGTCTCTCAGTTCCCTGGCGTCCTCGATCCCCGCCCAGAAGGGATTGCCCTTTACCTCAACGGTATAGGAGTCGAGGTGGGCCAGAATTTGCGGGTCCGGTCCCAACTTGGATCCAGAGTCGACAAAGACAGCCGAAAGCATCAAAAGCAGTACCAGACTGGCGAAGGCATAGCGCAGTTCGCTAACCTGAAAAGCGTCCTGGATCTGTCCAAAGACCCATCGCCAGCGAGGAAGCTCCGAACTCTGAAGCTGTTCTTGGATTCGATTCCAGATTATGGGAGGAGGTTCCAGCTGGAAGCGCTCACTTCCCAACAACTGCACTAGCTCCAGCTCCTGTTGCAGAAACTTCGAGCAATCCGAGCAGGAATCCAGATGCTCCTCTACCTCTGTCCGCTGTTCCGGCTCGAGGTTCTGATCGGCCAGAGCCGAGAGCTGAGGTCTAAACTGTTGGCAGTTGGATTTCATGTCTGTCGCTTTAAGTACGTCTTGACATAATCCTTGACGATAAGCCGAGCCCGATAAATATCTGTCTTTACCGACAGCAGGGAACGCCCGACTATTTCGGCGATATCGTCATATTTCATCTTCTGAAACACGGCAAGGACAAAAACATCCCGGTATTTTGGCGACATCGACTCCAGAGCCCGCTGCACGATGCCATTGAGCTCGTGTGCCAGGAACCTTCTCTCAGGATCGAGATCGAGGGCGTCCTCTGCCACCAACCTTGGAAAGAAGAAATCATCCTCATCGATTGAGACCTCTGTCGTCCGCTGCGATCTTCGCAGCTTCTGATAGACTTCATTTCGAGCGATCCGATAAAGCCAGAACTTGAATTGGTCCGGATCTCGAAGACTCCTGAGTTCACTATGAACCTTGAGGAACGTGTCCTGAGTGAGATCCTCCGCATCCTCTGTCGAGCCGATCAGCCGCCAGATAAAGTTATAAATCCGCTTCGAGAAGAGAACGTAAAGCCGCTGAAACGCTTCAGCGGAGCCGTCTTGGACATCTCTGATGACCTCTCTCAGCTCTTCCTGGCTGACTTCCTCAGGCATCGTTAGGCGAATCAGCGGTTAAGGCGTGGCTTCCCGCTTCTCCTACGAAGCCCTCGAACCTAGTCAGCCTCTCTCCTGAAAGCAATGATAGAAGATGACTGGCGGAAGCGAAAGTTGCAAAGGTTGTAGGCAGTGCGAACGGCATCCTGAGTCAGAGGTCCCAGTCATCATATCCCACTCTTGCCCCGGCGACCGGTTCGGGACGAGGAAAGGGGAGTGTCCGTGTGAGGCGGGGGGCGTCTCGATGCAGGGATCGGCTTAAGGCCTGGGCTGGCGCTCCCTCTGACCGTCCCTCGCGCGGTCTTGACAGGGTGAGTGAAAAAGGGGTTAACGGCTACGGAGAGTCCGCCGATAAGACTATAGTGCTGTGATTGCCTGGTTGAGCTATTCCTTTTCTTGTTTGGGTGGCTCTTACCTTCCATTCTGGTTCTGACGACCTGGGTCGTAGTAGGACGTTATGACCTCGGTAGTAGGCGCGAGGAATCCGAAACAGTAAGCGTTGGAGCCGAATTTGCGCTTTACTTGAGCTTAGGCCATCCTGTATAAGGACTCCGGAGCACTAAATCAGGGGAACGTGTATCTACGTGTATCTACGACAGAGAAGCGACGTTACTAAAGGATCTTCTGTGCGATGGAGTGCTGGTGTGTGCGCTTTTGCCTTGTTGCTCTCGGTCCCGGGACCACCTCAAGTAACCGAGACGGAGCCGCAAACGGCACGGCATACTGCTTCTTTCGTTTCTGCCTTGCCCAGTGATGGGACGTTACCCCCGTTGAGCGTCAGGCGAGGGCTCGATTTGAGTCCGAGTAAGCAGGGAGCGCAGTCTCAAGTCGAACTGACTTCTGGGGTGGATGGTTCTGGGATGGGTGGCACGCGAGCACTTGGGGATGTTGCGCATATAGGGACGGGAGAGTATGAAGGCTGGTTTGGCCGTTCGACGGATCCTACCAGTGTCGAGGGTATTTCAACCTCCGAAAAAGCTTCAATAGGTCGTTCTAGCGGTAGCGGAAGCAGGTACGGTAGCCTGGGAGATCTGGAGACAACCCATTTCAATTTTGACGAGATTGATCGGGAACTCCGGGAGTTGGAGCGAGACTACGAAAACGCGGCCCAGAATTTGTTTGCGGACCTCTCTTTCAGGCTGATTCAGCCTGCCGGTAATCCCTTCGATCAAGCCCGGGGACACGAGCCTGGTCCCCTTCCAGATGATCTGCCAGATGACCTACCTCCAGATCGAGAACCCGTGGATGAGTCATCTAACCAGCCTGTCGATGAGGCTTCCAATGGCCCGCTCACTGGTCTCGGTCCGGATGGACCTGATGGGGTGTCATCTGAGTCTCCGCTAGTAACGGACATTGCAGGTACGGAACCCGAAGATCCAAAATTCAACTTCGTTGTGATTGGCAACTTTGGCGAGGATCAATCTGATGCTGGAGTTTTTCGAGCGTTTTGGGATGAGGTAGGGGGATTTGTCCTGGAGAACGAATTCACCTTCAATCTGCCCCCGATAATTGCAGAAAACAATCTGATCTTCGAAGAGACGGACAGGATTGTCACGGCGGATCTGAATCAGGATGGGGTTCTCGACGTTGTGCGAGCACGCATTGGGGACCTTGGAACGAAGCTTGAATCCTATCTGGGGCTCTCGGTGGGAGGCTTTGAACGACAGGCTCAGGGGTTTGCTTTCCACCAGACTGTGCTCAGCATGGCCGTCTTTGATCTGGATGGCGATGGAGAGACGGAGTTGGTGCTGGTGACCGACCGAGGGTCGAGGTTGGTCGTATACGAGCGCTCCGCAGACATCCTTCAATATCGAAAAGAGTTGCTGCTGCCGTTCGCTCCGGCGTTGGTGGTAGTGTCGGAGGCGGACTTCCGTGGGCGACAGCTTCTTGTGCTGGATCAGGAACTCGAACGGGTTGCGACTCTGTCTCAGGGATTCGGAAACCGTTTCGTCAGCCAACACTTCCGGAAGCCCTCGATGCAATCCGTGACAATGGATAGCTTGGGATACGGAGGCCCGGTCGAGGTTCTCGTCTTCCAGGATGGGAAGCAGCTTTCGCTGATCGTTGCGAGCGACGATGGCCTCGTCTTGCTTGCGAGTCTGGTCCGCCAGCCGAAGATGCCTCTGCTTATCGTAGGAGATTATCAGGGATTCGAATCGCGACAGCTGGCGTTCTGGTTTTGACCGGCCTCATGAAAACATGCAACTTTTTTTTCACATGAGCATCTTTGACTCTCGATTTGTTAGCAGCAGGGACGATTTGTGTATTATAGTTCCACCTGCTGGTAGATCAGGTGGGCGCACAATGCTTGACTTGAGTGTCTGAATACTACGTGCCGTGCTCATTGGGATTAGCTGAGCAAGAGTATTCCGCAATTGGTAACAGAGTTCAAATAGTTTCGGATCAACCTAAAGTAAGGAGAAAAAGGGCATGACAAAACTGAGACCAATCCTATGTTTCTCGATTCTGGCAATCGTCGCATTCGGTGTCAATGTGCAGGCTGGGGGAGACGCGGTGGCATTCGGGAACGGCGAGGTAACAACCTCCCAAGCCGCAGTCTTTGCAGCTTTTCTGGCTTGGCTTCCCAATGAGGATCAGTCTAACTTCAGTGCGGACACGGCTATATCCGTAAGTAATATCCTAAGGATCCCCCCCAGGAACTCTGGGTGATTTCTATGATAAGTTTGGAGACAGGAAAGGCACCCTCGAGTTTTTTCTTTGGAATCGAGATGGGACCCCGATGTGGTACGAGACGTCCGCGGATTCGCCGGGGGCTGGTTTGGACGAGATGGGGTATCTCTGGCCCTGCCGAACCTATACAGTCCGTCTGGCTGAGATCCTGAGCAAGATCACAGGTTTGCCTGCGAATGAAAACGAGTTTACTGGTTACGGGTGGGTCATCGGTAACTTTGACGCCATCGCTGGAACCTACAGTGTGACCATTTTCGGCCTCGGTTTCACTCAGAACTTCGAGCTCACGCCGGCCGTGGGACAAGGTGGCATTCTCACCGGTCTTCGGATCAACCCTCCTCTTGAGTAAGTGGACTGTGGCGGCAGCACAAGGTGCTCCTTTCGGAGCCCCTTGGCTAGGGTGCCACTAACGAGAGATGCGAAAGGGCTATTCCAATCTGAATAGCCCTTTCGTGCTTTCTGATGTTCTTTTTCGTAGGCGGAGGGAGTGTTCCCTCTTGCCTCGTGCGGAAACGGACCTGCTGTGTGTCTCGTGGGCTGACCCTCGATTTTGTGCTGAGCTATGAGTTTCCCTCTGCTTTTTCTCCTTCTCCTTGGGGCCTCTCTTCCTCAACAGGAAGACCTTGAAGCCCCTCTTCCTCAACAGAAAGAATTAGAGAAGAGAATCTACTCGTACTGGGATTTGCTGTTAGCTCGGGACAAGCATGCAACCCTCCAGTATGTGGAGTCCGAGTCGCGCAACCGTTTTATTCAACGTCGCGAACCTTACTTTCGATCCTGGGAACCCATCGCGATCGAGAAGCGATCCGAGACAGAGGCCTTGGTCACGGTCCGAATCGATAGGCTGATGGAGGCGTCGAGGACCTACTACAAGACCCCGGTGAAGGAGATCTGGGTGCTCGGTGGTGAAGGCTGGCAGGTTCGGATGCCAGAATTATCATCGAAAGACCTGGCCAGGCTCTACTCGCAAAAGGAAGAGGAGAAGCCGGCGAAGAAGCTCACGGGGGAGCTCAGAATTCTCCCCCGGCCGATCAAGATTAACTTTTTCAACCCGGCCAACCTTGGTTCGATCTTCGTTTTCAACGGACTGAGCGTTCCGGTCCGCGTCACCCGTGTTGAAGTCGATGAAGAGAAGTTCCAGCTCAAGCAGAAGGTGGACGAGGTGGCTTCGGGTGAAAGAGGTAAGATCACCATTCGATACCTCGGAGACGAGGAAGACAAGGATCTGACAAGCGAAATCCGGGTGTTTGTGGAGCGGGTCTCTGAGGAAGCTGGGGAGGAGGTTTTCGCCGTCCCGGTGTTATACAATCACCTGAGCCCTGCCTCCCGCGCTCTGTTTGGTTTGAACGCGGCCAAGGCAAAGAAGTTGAAGCGTGGAGATATTCTCCGGCCCGTGGTCCAGGCACCCGAGGAACCAAAGGATGCCTCACAGGCACTGCCCCTACCGCCGCCACCCAAGAAGCCTGTGGCGGCACCCGGGACTCAAGCCGAGTAAGCTAAATAGGCATTCTTCGAACGATCACCCGGTCCTGGATTACTACGAGACCCGTGCTCCTGCAGTTCTGGCTCATTCCTCGTCACCTTCCTGGACCCTGATCCCCCTGTAGAATCCCTTGGCCCAGCTGAAAAGCCCCGCCAGGATAAGCGGCAGATGCGCCAATGCATTCAGTCCTCGTAGAGGGCTGCTGTAGAATACCCTTCCTACAATTTTGGCAAGCCGAAAGCAGGGTAAGCAAAAGCTGAGAAGGGGAAGTCGCCGGAGCCAGGTGCCACTGCCACCATACTTCAGGCGATAGAGGCCGCTCCAATATCCCAGTGACTCCAGATGTTTCTGCACCTGCAGCCAGTCCCGGCGGAAGTAGTGAGTCAGCGTAGTAGATCCATCGAAATAGAGGCAGTGGGAGAGTTTCTTCGAGAGAGCGAGGTCCTCCGCCATGGCCAGGCTTTCGTCGAATCCTCCGGTGGACCGGAAGTCTCGTCGATGGATGAGGAGATTCGAGCTTGATACTGAAGTTCCCTCAGACTTTAGCACATAACTGACTGATTCTACAGGAGATAAGTGTGGTTTCTTGCTGTATTATATAGGCATGTAATAGTTGTGTTTAGTTCGGTTTTATTCGTTATATGAAAGGATTATATGGGGTATA
>JAKZYH010000621.1:0-10008 GCA_047514575.1 Acidobacteriota bacterium
AACTAAGGGCCTGCGCAAAAATAACTTGGCATTTTGGCATCTCATCTTCACACCATCTTCAGCCGCTCCTCAATCGCGAAATCCTCAACGTAGACCTGGCTACGCCTGCGGTTTCGCTCAATCGTTCGCGACCAAATCTGGTGCAAATCTGAGCGCCAATTCTACCAAGTTATTCTTGCGCAGACCCTAAGCGCCAGAGACTGTTGGTCACGATCTACGCCAAAGGCGTTACTGCGGGTAGCCCAGGGTTGCGATGCGGCAGAGAGCTACCCTGGGTCAAAGTCGAAAAAACGCCTTACCCCAGCGGGGTTATTGCCGACCGGCGAAGTGTTGGCAATAACGCTTACAGCGTAGGAAAGGACTGGGTGGCTCCATCCCAGGGTAGCTCGCTTCGCATTGCAACCCTGGGCTACCCGCAGTAACGCCTTCGGCGTAGGCGATAGTCTCTAAGGTGATGCAAAGTTTCGTTCTCGAATGGGGCCAGCACGCCTGGAAGTGGGACTACGCTACGCTGAAACTTGAGTAGTGGGAAGTGCCGAAAAACAGCTGCAGTCAAACAGTACTGCCAACGGGGCGAATAGCTAGCTCAGGACCATCCGAGGTCAGTCACCCCCTGAACCTGAAGCGTACCGCAGCTCCGCTTCACTCAACTTGTAATCATAAAGAGCGTTGGCATAGTCGGTCTCTGCAACCGAAAGGGTTGTCTCGGCTTTGGCGAGTTCGACAAAGTCTCCCAGCTGGGCTTTATATCGCAACCTGGCGAGTTCGAGAGTCTGCTGAGCCTGGGCGACAATTTCCTGGTTGGCTTGCAGCGCGTGATGAGCGGCAAGAAGCCTGCTATGAGCTGTTGCAACTTCTTCTTGGATGTCCTGGGTCAGAATCTGGCGACGTGCTCGCGATGATTCCAAGGTGTGCCTGGCCTCCTCGATCTGGCCTTCTAGACGGCCCCCGCTGTAGATGGGTAGCCTGATGCCGATCCCCCCAAACAGCAGCCTGCCCGCTGTCAGCTCGGCGAACCGTGTGATTCCTCCGCTGAATGCTCCCATGATCCTGCCCTTCTTCTCGCTCTCGGCCTTC
This sequence comes from Acidobacteriota bacterium, assembly GCA_047514575.1. GTDB lineage: Bacteria > Acidobacteriota > UBA6911 > RPQK01 > JAJDTT01 > CAUZIZ01. The sequence goes on from JAKZYH010000621.1 coordinate 1,078, forward strand.
TTGAGCCATTCCTCATAGGCCGAGATCTGGGCGTCCAGGCTCCTGAGCTCGGGTCGCTCTGCGAGTCCTCCTTGGACGAGAGTCTGCAGGGTAACTGGTGGTTGGGCTGCTACCGCTGGCTCTTGCAGGGTATAGGTCCCAGAGTAAGGGGCACCCATGGCGCGATTCAGCCCGATGAGCTCCTGGCTGTAGGTGCTCTCTGCCTGGACCAGGGCAAGCCGAGCGCGCGACAACTCTACCTGCGCCAGACTCACATCCAGCTTGGACTTGAGCTGAGCGCGATAAAAGGCCGAGCTCTGTTTTACCGTGAGTTTGCGCTCTCTGATGGTCTGGCTGCCTAGTTCAATCCGCTTTTTCGCCTCCAGAACAGCATAGTATGCCCTCTTGACCTGGAGGATGATCCTGGCCCGATCTGTTCTCCTCGACTCTTTGAGAGCCGTCACTCTCAAGCGGTGGGCTGCCGTTTGGTGTTTCCTTCGGCCAAAATCAAGCAGGTCGTAGGAGACATTGATAGAGGCTGCCAGATCACGTGGAAAGGGCGAGGATGCCAGGCCCTCGAGGCCAAAGGCGCTTCCCGCACCAGAGAGGCCCTGCTTGGCGATTCCTCCAAAACCGATCTGCGGAAAATAACTCGAGCGGGCCTGCTTCAACCGAGCTTCAGCAACCTTGATTTCTTCATCGATGCGCAGCAGTTGCGGTCGATGCTCCAGCGCGTTCTGAATCGCCTGCGACAGAGTCAAGGAGGGCAAAGGGCTCTGGCCCATGAGGTGACCACAGACGCTGCTCGCTAGTAGTAGGAGAAGCAAACCGTTGCGCTCCATCATCCCCTCTTTGACACCCACTGCGAGGCCCTGACCTTGACGCCATCGCTCAAGGATTCGCGCGCCGTGACGATAACCCTCTCCTGGCCGCTGAGTCCCCCAGTTACCTCCACTCGAATGCCGTCATCGAGCCCCGTCTCGATGGGGGTCTCACGAGCCGTATCACCGTCGACCACGTACACGAACGGCGTCCCCTCCTTGAAGCGTAGGGCCTCAGCCGGAAGCAGAATCGCATCTGCGCGCTGTTCCAGGATTAGCCGAACCCTCACATGCATGCCTGGCAGCAGCAGGCGCTCCGTGTTCCTGAGGGTGACCTCGGTCCTCATGCTCCGCGTTACGGGATTGAGGACCTTCGCGAAGCGCGCGACTTTGCCTTCCAGCTGGGTGCCCGGCAGCGCATCGACCGTAAGCTGAGCCAAATCACCCGTCTGGACTAACCGAACCTTGTCCTCGGGAACGTCGAAGAAAACGCGCAGCCGCTGCAGCTGAGCAATCGTCACCAGACCCATGGCGCCGCTCGACCCTGTCCCCGGCCGGATAAGAGCTCCTGGATCGACGAACCGCTCCGTGACGATCCCCGAAAAAGGCGCCTTTATCTCAGCGTACTCCATCAGCGTCTGGAGTCGCTTCAAGGCCGCTTCCACACGCTTGACTCCACTTTGGGCTTGGACGATTCGAGTCTGGATGACCTGTTCCCGAGCGCTGGCGGTCAGGAACTTGGCACGTGCTTCGTCCTCTGCCTGTTGGGGCATCATGTCGGGTTCTTCCTCCCGCACGCTCCGCACCCGATCGTAAGTCAGCTTCGCCAGTTCCTGGTCGACCTTTTGCAGCTCCAGCTCTGCCACGCCGTTCTGCTGGTCTGCCCGGGCTCCTTCCAGTTCTGCTTCCAGCCCATGGTATTCATCGATCATCTCGGGAACGAGAACCTTGGCAAGCACCTGGCCCTTTTTCACCGAATCTCCGATGTCCACGCTAATCGCTTCCAGATATCCTTCGACCCTGCTGTAGAGAGTCGTCTTCTCAAACGGCTCCACATTTCCGGGAAGGCTGATTTCATGGATCAGTTCCTCTCGGACAGGCTGTGTCACTTCGACAACGACGCCTTCTGGGACCGCGGACGTCTGTTCCGATGCCCGGCTGGGCTCATCGGCTGTCGTGGAGTCTGCCCCGCAGCCCGTTTGCAGAATGGGAAGCAGCAGGGTCAAGCCGATCCACTTTTCGAAACCGCGGCCTCCCCAAACCTGTTTGCGCGATTTTTTCATTTCAGATCCTTGGCAGCTCTCATCCGGCCTGCGAGCGAACCGGCTCTCGTTTCAACATCAGATAGAAACAGGGAACAACCAACAAAGAAGCCAGACTCGCTGCGATGACTCCACCCACGATCGCACGAGCCAGCGGAATGTTCGCGTCTCCCCCACCCCAGCCGATCGCCATCGGCAGCAATGCCAGGATTGTCGTCAGCGAAGTCATCAGGATCGGCCGAACACGACGCGAGGCTGCCGTCAGAATCGACTCTCTGAGGGAGTGTCCCTGTTCCAACAGCCGGTTGCTGAAATCAACCAAGACAATGCTGTAGGCGACCACGATGCCCACCATCATGATGATCCCCATGAAGGACTGGATGCTCAGGGCCGTCCCCGTGGAATACAGAAAGAAGGCGACCCCGATGAAGCCCAAGGGAACCGTCAGCATCACGATTAGCGGATCCAAGAAGCTTCGAAAGTGCGCCACCATGACCAGATAGACCAGAAGGGCTGCGATGATCAGCCCGGTGCGAAACTGGACAAAGGCCCGGCGCATATGGGCCATCTCGCCCATGACCTCGACGCTATATCCCTTCCCGGCATAATCGGGACCACCGACGTCATAGTAGCGCCCCCTCTCGGACTGTTTCGGCACCAGGCCGAGTTCAGGGGGTTCCAACAGTTTCTCCTCGATGCCGTTCATGACCGCGCCCACACTGCGTCCCTGGTCGACGTTGGCAAAGACATCGATGACTCGGGTGATGTTCCGGTGATTGATGACCGCCGGGCCGGTTTTTCGGTTGAATTTTGCCAGGTTCCTGAGCCGGACGGGCTCGACTCCATTCGCACCCCGAATAGGAATATCCTTTAGCGTTTCCAGTGAACGGATTGCATCCTCGGCGTACTGGGCTCCGATAAAGTAGTGATTGCCGTTGTTGCTGTCGATCCAGAAGGCCGGGTCGAAGTTGATGCTGGAATTGGTGGCCGTGACGATGTTCTTCATCACGTCATCCACGGTCAGTCCGGAGAGGGCGGCTTTGATCCGATCTACTTCCACATTGATGATGGGATAGTCGAGGGTCTGGGCGATCCTGACGTCCACGGCTCCCCTGACCTGAGCGGCGGCCCGGCGGATGATCTCACCGATCTCATACGAGGTCTCAAAGTTGCTTCCACTGATCTGCACGTGAATGGGAGAAGGCTCCCCGAAATTCAGGGCGGCAGTCAACATGCCCCCGGTATCAAAAGCGAATCGAGTCTCGGGAAAGTCATGAAGTAGCCGTTCCCGCAGACGGCTCACGTATTCGAAGGTGTCAGGCAATTCCGGCTTCTGTTTGAGCTGAACCAGTACAAAGGCATCCATGGGACCGGTGTTGGGAGTGTAGGCTGCCGGCCAGTCCATGAGGACGCCGATATTGGAGATCAGAATACGAAGGTTGGAGTCTGGATACTTCTCGACCTGAGGAAACTCGGCATCGGGCTGACCCACAACTTCCATGATCGCTTCTTCGATTCCAGCGATCGTCTGCTCCGTATTCTCGATCCGTGTGCCCGCCGGAAGGCGAACGAAGACGGTAAACTGACCAGCGTCCACTCTGGGAAACATCTCGGATCCACCGCGCTTCAGAAGCAGGAAGGAAAACGCCACGAGAAGGATTGCCAACCCAACGACCGGGTAGCGGAGCCGCAGCACCCAGCCCAGGACGCGGGGGTAGATCCCCGCAGGGACACCTTCCCCGCCCTTCTCGGGGATACGCTGCGCCTCAGTTCTCTTCCCCAGGAATCGGGCGCAGAAGTTTGGAATCAAGGTCACGGCGATGAGATAGGAGGCCCCAATAGCAAAGGTAGCGGCCAGGGCCAGCGGCGTAAACAGGTACTTCGCCAGGACGGAGAGAAAAACAACCGGATAGAACACCACCACCAGGGTTATGGTTGAGACCAGCACCGGCCACGCCACCTCGCGCACACCCTCTGCCGCCGCCTCGACACGGCCCTTGCCATTCTGATAATGGCGCATCGTGTTCTCGAGCACGACGATCGACTGGTCCACCAGGATTCCCACGGCTAGTGCGAGTCCACCGAGCGTCATCGCGTTGATAGTATCGCCCGAGTAGAAGAGGCCCATCAGGGCGGCCAGAATGGATAGGGGGATCGCCAGAAAGATGATGAAGGTCAGTCTGAAGTTCCTGAGAAAAAGGAACACGACCAGGGCCGCCAGCAGCGCGCCCAGGCCGGCTGCCAACTGGAGCCCCTTGATGGCTTCCCGAACGTAGACCGACTGATCCATCACGACTTCCAGTTGAAGGGTTCTAGCTCGCGGGTCCATTTCCCGGATCCGCTGCAGGATCCGCTGCAGTCGATCCTTGATGGCGTCAACGATCTCGATGGTATTGGCACCGGGCTGCCGATAGATTGGGATATAGACCTGGCGTCGGCCGTTGACGCGTACAATATTCGACTGAATCTGATGGCTGTCCACCACCTTCCCAATGTCTCCGATCAGAACTGGCCTTCCATCCACCACCTTGATCGGAATCGAGTTCATCTCCTCGACCTTGGAGGGCATGGCGTTGGTAAAGATCTGGTAGTCAAGATTTCCGAACTTGGCATCGCCCGCTGGGATGAAAACGTTGAACTGCCGCAGGGCAGTCACAACGTCCAGGGGTGAGAGGCGACGAGCCTGAAGTTTCTCCGGGTCCACATAGGCTAGAATCCGGCGCAGCACGCCTCCGTACACCGCCGGAGCGATAACGCCTTGAATCGATTGCAGACGATTACGTAGTTCAAAGTAGGCGACGTCGTACAGCTCCTGCTCGTTCATCGTTGGACTGGAAACGCTTACCAGTGCCAGCGGCAAAGACGCCGTTGGGTCGAAGGGCATCACCATAGGAGGAATTGTCCCCGGAGGCAGATAGAACATGTCGGACATGGCGTAGGAGGTCACCTGGGACATCGCCGTGTCCAAGCTGATGCCCTCCCGAAAGAAGTCCTTGACCACGCAGACCCCCAACATGGCCTTTCCCTCTTGATGAGAGATGCCCACGGACTGGCCGGTCCAGCGCTCTAGCCGAGACATGATGTCACGCTCCATGACCTCCGGAGGCATTCCGGGATAGAAGGTGACGATCTGGACCGCGGGGGTTTCGAAGATGGGCAGAAGGTCCGCCGGAATCTCGGTATAGCAGACAACACCGAGCACCAGTAGAATCAGGGCCAGAACCACGACCAGATACGGATTTCGCAAAGCTGCGCTGATCATGCCCACTCCCCTGTCGACTACGGCGCACTCGGCACTCCCACCAAACCGCCTCGGTTGACTTTGTGGCCTTGGGGAAGCTACTCTCGAGATTCTTGGCCGGTTAGGATCATACCATGACTCCCTCGCCCCAACCCCAAGGGCTCAAGACAAAGATCGTCTGCACTCTCGGTCCTGCAGTTGAATCCATCGAAGCCATCCAGGCCCTGGTGGAGGCGGGCATGACGGTGGCCCGGCTCAACTTCTCGCACGGAACTCTGGCTGAGCATACAAAGGCCGTCGAGTCGGTCAGGGCTATCGCGCGGGCCAAGGATAAGCCGGTGGGAATCCTTGTTGACGTCCCTGGAGCCAAATATCGCACAGGTCCCATCGAAGACGGGCACATAGATTTCGACTCAGGAGACCGAGTGGTTTTGAGCAGTCGCCAGACACTCGAACCCGGAGAGAAGACGATCCCCGTCCAGCCCCCGGGGATCCATCGCGATGCCGTTCCCAAAAATCGGATTCTTCTGGCCGACGGAATCGTGGCCCTCCGGGTGATCAGAGTCGACGGCGAGGATGCCGTCTGCGAGGCTTTGACGCCAGGGCGGATCACCAAGGGACGGGGCGTCAGCACCCCTGGAGTCCTGCCATCACAGCCTTTCCCTGACGAAAAAGCAGAGCGAGCTCTCAGCTTTGCCGCCGAACACCGGGCTGATTTCGTCGCCCTCTCGACGGTGACCTCTACCGAGCAGATAGCGGTAGCACGTGAGATCCTGGGCAGAAGGGACTTCCAAGGCGCCGTCTTCTCGAAGATCGAACGGGCGGAAGCGATTGAGGAACAGGACTCCATCCTGGCCGCCAGCGACGGGATCATGATCGCCCGCGGAGATCTTGGGACGGAAGTGCCCCTGGCGCGTGTCCCTATCCTTCAAAAGGAGCTGATCAGGGCCTGTAACCACTTGGGCAAGCCAGTGATTACCGCCACTCAGATGCTGGAGTCCATGATGGCACACCCCTCTCCAACCCGGGCCGAGGTAGCCGATGTAGCCAATGCGGTCTTCGACGGGACCGATGCCCTCATGCTCTCGGGCGAAACCTCGATCGGGAAATACCCCGTTGAGGCGGTAGAAGTCATGGCCGAAGTCGCCGTGGAAACGGAGGCGGCCCTCCCCTACGATTCGATGCTGGTGGAAAAGCGGGAGCATCTCGAGAGCCAGACGGATGATGCGATCGCTTATGGCGCCTGTCAGACTGCGCACCAGTTGAATGCGGCTCTGATTGTTGCCTTCACTGAATCCGGGAGTACCGCCCACCGGGTCTCCAAGTACCGACCACGAACGCCGATCCTGGCCCTGACACCCAACCGACAGACGCAACGATCATTGACACTGAGTTGGGGCGTACAGCCGGTGATCACGGGAGCAATCGAGCAGGTCGACGATTTCTTCGAGCGTGCACAGGAGGGGGCAAGTACCTTTCCAGATGTATCACGGGGTGATTGTGTCGTCCTGGTAGCTGGCCTGCCCATCGGCGTCCCCGGTGGGACCAACCTGTTGCGGGTCCTTACGATCGAATGAAGATCGCGTCGTGGAGGGGGCTCCAGTCCGCGGTCTCTCAGGAAGAGGCCAATGAGGTTTTCGCCAGCGGTGCTGCCCCATTCGAGAAAGAAACTTCCCGGGAAGCGCAAGCAGTTCTCCCTTGGCGACTGCCGACTGGATATGGCAAACTCTGCTTGTCGTGAAAACACTTGAGGACTCTCCTACCGGCGCAAAGACGAGCAGCGTTTTCGACTGCCCCATAGTCGATTGTGACCTCCACCACGTGAATCCGAAGGTCGACGACCTTTTCCCGTATCTGCCGCGCTTCTTTGTCGATCAGATCAAGGACTTCGGGATCATGATGCCCGGCGCAAATTTCTCCAGCGGCTACACCAACATGCCCAGAGAGGGAGCTCGGGCCGATCTCTTTGAAAACGACATCCATCCAGCTACAAATATCGAGCTTGCCCGCCGTCGGCACCTGGATGCATACGGCATCGAGGCCGCGGTATTGACAGGCGCTACAATCTATGGGGCCGCGGTACATCCTAACGTGGATTACGCGGCGGCTCTCTGCAGGGCCTTCAACGATTGGACCCTTGATAGCTGGATAGCCGCTGATCCCCGTTTTCGAGCCTCCATTTCCATTGCACCCGTCGATCCGCAACAGGCCGCTGCAGAAATACATCGACTCGGAGAACATCCGGCCGTGGTCCAGGTGCTCACCCCGGCGGGCGCGCGAATGCCCTTCGGCAACCGCTTCTATGATCCCATCTACCGGGCGGCCGAGGAACATGGACTACCGATCTGCGTCCATTTTGGTGCTGAAGGGGTGGGCGTCTCGGGTCCACCGACCGGAGTCGGCTATCCTTCCTATTACCTGGAAATGCGTATGGCCCGTCCTCAGACGGCGATGGCACATGCGGTCAGTCTCATCTGCGAAGGTGTCTTTGAAAAATTTCCCAAGCTGAAGTTCCTGTTCCTCGAGCACGACACCTTCTGGGTCCCCGGCATGATGTGGCACATGGATGCAGACTGGAAATCAACACGGGAATACACTCCCTGGGTCAAGCGGCCTCCCAGCGAATACGTTCGAAACCACATCCGTTTCGGTTCCCAGCCCCTGGAGCAGCCCCCCAGGGCTTCTGATCTAAAGACTTTCCTGGAATGGCTTCATGCTGACGAGATCCTGCTGTTCGGCAGCGACTACCCACATTGGGACTGGGATGAGCCCACCAAGGTCTGGCAGAAGATCCCGGCCAACATGCGGCGGCAGGTTTTCTTCGAAAACGCCCAGGAGCTCTACGGGAACAAACTCCGGATCCCCGCCGCAGCCACCGTCTAGCAGCACTGACATGAGATCAGAGATGCACCGCCGTGTCGTTGGAAAGGCTAAGGATCTGTCTCCTGGGGAAGTGAAGATCGTCCCGCTGGGTAAGAAGGCAAGCTTGGGAGTTTTCAACGTTGCAGGCCGATTCTACGCGCTGAAGAACCTCTGTCCCCACCAAGGAGGCCCACTCTGCCAAGGCCGCCTACGTCCGCTGATCGTCTCAGATGGTCCCTACCAGGTTTCCTATCAGCGCGAGAGCGAAATCCTGAGGTGCCCTTGGCACAACTGGGAATTCGACATTCAGACCGGTGAGGCGCTCTGCAACCCTGGTGTCCGCGTCAGGACCTATCCCGTCGTGATCGAGGCCGGGAACATCGTGGTTTCTGTGGACTAGTATTAGTGAGCGGGTCAGACCAACAAGCGGTGTAGCGTTTCACACGTTTCCCCCAGAGCTCTGGCCCTATTCAAGAAGGAAGCTTCTGCACGAACACGGGGGACTGGGCTGGACAACACCTGATTCCAGCACGCCGGGAGTCCCTGAATCCTGAAAGGATTCCGTCTGTCAGCCCAGGGTTTCCGTACCTGTTTAGCGTATCTCCCGATGGGAGAAGAAGAAAGAAACGCAAGCACCAAGATACAAGATACAAACAAATTCCAAATCTCAAGCTCCAAATCTCAAACAGGTTCCAAGCTTCGAATCACAAATTTTCTGAAGCGACTCCTAGGTTCAGAGCTGATCCCGCTTCGGTGCCGAGAATTC
>JAKZYH010000622.1:0-6316 GCA_047514575.1 Acidobacteriota bacterium
CGCTCGAAGGACTCAACAACAAGATTAAGGTCCTCAAAAGACGAGCCTATGGTTTCAGAGACATGGACTACTTCAAGCTCAACCTCTACTTCATCCATGAGGACCTGGCCACTTGACCTCCCCATTTACCGGAAGAACCAACAAAGCTCGGGAACGGGTCCGAATATCTTCCAGGGAAGGGTCCTCTCGAAGGGATTCCAGATCGGGGTTGAGGAACAAGAACGGATACCTGGGAAGCCAGCCGCGTGAGTCGCTCAGACGCATCAGCTCAACTGCCTCGTTAGTGTAGCCCTGCCTGGCTAGGACAGGTGTCGCCCCCTGCATTGCAGTGACAACAGCGTAGGGAGTTGCACGAGAATCCCTCAGCCTCCTCATGAGCTCGTCGAAGTGACTTCCCGCTGTCTCTTCCCGACTCTGCACCGCCAACATCAACCGCAGGGTCAGCAGGGATGTTAATGGAAGAAGCTTGCGGTTTGCGAACTCCTCCACCTTCTTCATCGCCTCACTCGCCTCTTCCAGCCTCCCGCTCGATATCAAGAGGGCTACCCGGGTCAGATGCGAAAAATGGAAGTCGGGGTCCAGGCTCAGGAGTCTTTCGATAACAGGCAGCCCTTCCGAGGCTCGACCCAGTTTTCCGAGGCGATCGGCGACGCTGATCAGCGCATGCCGATAAAAAGGATTCAGGCGACTCGCCTCGCGCACGGCCTCGAGAGCCATTGGTAAGGGCAGAAGTCCCAAGGCCATGTGAGAGAAGCCATCCCGTGGATCCAGCTTGACCACTTTGAAGGCCATCTGCAGACTCTGCTCGGGGGATCTTGAGCCGAACCCGGATCTCCCAAACGCCATCCAGCATCGCCCGCAGTCGGGACTGAGCTCCATCGACTTCTTGGCCCACCTCGACATCTCCTCCTTGACCTGCGCCACTTCATCCAAGGGGAGCCCCCTTTCGATCCGAAAGAGTTGTAGCCAGGCGATTTCTGCTGCAGCTTCCCCCAGGCTCGGATCCAGCTCCAGGGCGCGCTCGAAAGACTGGAAGGCAACCTCGTAATCTTCGCTTCGGTGGTAGTGATTGTAGAGATTGGAATGGTACTCTCCCTGGCGAAATGCTTCCTCGGCACCAGAGGTGGCAGCCAGCACTGCCTCTGAGAGCACCGGGGAGACGGAGGGCCGCAGCGCCTTGAGCACACCCAAGGAGGCTGCTTTCACCATTTGGTTGTAGTTACCCATCCCAGCTTCGTAGGATTCGTTCCACAGAATGGAACGGTTCCCCGGATCGGCTAGCTGGACCTCGAGTAGCATGCGATTGGGTTCCATTTTCAGAGAGAAGAGCAGGCACCTTTGGACCCCGTATTCCTTGGAGATCCGCGCAAAGTCTCCCTTCACCCTCTCTATCTGCAAGCTGGTAGGCGGGACCTTGACGTCCAGCCAGTCCTCCTGGGCGAGCAGAAGAGACACCGACTCGGGTATAGCATCTGTCCGCCAGATCTCCTCTTCGGGACCCTGCACCTGAGCCGGAATTGCCACCAGGCTGATGGGTCCCTCGTCGAGAGTCTGGCTTTCCTCCGGGAGGATTCCCTCCTGGGGCCAGAAGACCACGGCGGCTCCCAAAGTAACCGCGAGTGCGGTGGCCAGTATGATCCTGGTGAAGGTCTGTCTCCCTAGCCGGATCTTCGGGACGGCTGAGTGACCGGAGACGAGGCGCCTCAGATCTGTCTTCAGTTCCCGCGCCGACTGGTATCGCTCTTCTGGATCCTTGGCCAGGGCCTTTCCCACCACGTGCTCCAGTAGCTCGGGTGCTTCTTTGACATGGCGCGCCAAGGGTGCCGGTTCGTCCCGGAGAATGGCGCTGGCCGTCTCCATGGCATGGGGTCTCTGGAAGGGATGGACTCCGGTGAGCATCTCGTAGAGAACGATCCCGAAGGAGAAGATGTCGGAGCGGGCGTCGGCCGGCTGTCCCCGCACCTGCTCGGGAGACATGTAGGCGAGTGTGCCCGCGGTGGAGCCCTCTTGGGTCAGGTTTGTGATGGTCTGATCAAGGCTCTCCACCCCTTCGATGGGAGTCAGCCGCTTGGCCAGGCCGAAGTCCAGGATCTTGGGGTGTCCTTCGGCGGTGAGCATGATGTTGGAGGGCTTCAGATCCCGATGGACGACTCCCTCGGTGTGTGCCTTGTCCAGTGCCTCGGCGATCTCTGAGGCGATCGGCAGGGCCTTGGGGACCGGGAAGGGACCTTCCTGGAGCCGATCCTTGAGGGTCTGACCCTCCACGTACTCCATGGCGATGAAGTCTGTCCCCTGGAATTCTCCGATCTCATGGATGGAGCAGATGAAGGGGTGGTTGATGGTGGCCGCGGACTCGGCCTCCCTAAAAAGACGCGTTCTCGAGGCTGCGTCCTGCTGTCTATCCCCCGGAAGGAGCTTGAGCGCCACCTTCCGAGGTAGGCTGGTGTCCTGGGCCAGGTAGACTTCGCCCATTCCGCCTCGACCCAGCATCCGCAAGACACGGTAGTGGCCGATCGTCCTGCCGATCATGTCGCGGCCTGGGGCATCCATGGTTGTGAATCCTAGACCCGTCGTACCTGGGTAGGCAATCGGAGTGGGGACATCCCAGTGGAGTAGGGACTGCCTATTCCTGGTTTAGAGGCGGTTCTTCCAATAGCCGGGTTGTTGCTGAAGATGAGCCAGTGCCACGATCCGCAGGGCGTTGTCCTTGGACTGGAATATCAACCCATAAGGGAAGCGATTTGCAAAGCACCGTCTTGTGCTTGCTAACATGCGAATCCACGCGTTAGGGAACTGAATAGCTGAAGATCGCAGCGTAGATTTCCTCCGCAAACTCGAGACCCAGACCGTTACGGCGTTCTTCATAGTACGCGATGGCTTGATAAAGTTCTCGTTCTGCTTCCGGATGAAAGTAGAACTTCATTCCTTGTATTTTTTCGAACATTCTCAAATACCTGCTCGCCGGAGATGAGTTCTACCTCCCCCCGCTCGATTTCACCAACGCGTCGTTCAGCCTCGTCGGCCCAGAGACGGTCGATCTCCTCCTTTGCGGGGAGGTTCAGGCTGGTTAGAAGCCTCTCGACCAAGGAGATTCGAGCGTCGGCGGGAAGGGACAGTGCCTCTCGTCGAGTACCCTATCTTCTGCTTTGCCCATGATTGGTCTCCCACGAAGACTATAGCACCGCAGCCTTCCCCTATGTGATTCAGGGACGAATCCACCGAGTGGACCGAAGTCTCGATCTGAATGGTCCACCGACATGATCATAGGGGAGGGAGACTCCGGCGAAATTCGAGGAGCTCCTCAAACGAGGGCACCAGATACTCGGGTAGTTCATCTCGGAAGCGGGCGTTCTGGAGTGCCGTCATCACCTTCTCGAATGCGGCTCGGGAGCGGGTCAGAATATCCTCGAGGGCTGGCTCCTCTCGCAGCGACTCCATATCGGGATCTAGGAACAGCCATTCGTATTGCGGAGGATGTCCGCGTGAGTCGATGAGTCGAATCAGCTCGATTGCTTGGTCCCTGAAACCCTGCCTGGCCAGGATAGGTACCACCTCCGGTATCGCCATATAGACCAAGTGAGCTGGCATTCGAGGATCGACCAACATCCTCAGCACCGCCTGATAGAGTGACTCGATTCCTTCTTCCCGAGCCTGGGCGGCCAACATTAGCCTTGTACTTTGGACGAGTATTCCTGGAAGACGATTCTGTTTGGCGAGTGCTTCCATTTTCTCCATCGAAACTCGCGCGTCTTCCAGTTTCCCGCTCCGGATCAAGAGGGTAGCCCTATACGTGTGTGCGTGGTGGAAATCAGGATCCAAGCTCAGAAGTCTCTCCAGAAGAGACAGGCCCTCGGAGGCTCGACCCAGCCTTCCGAGGTCGCTGGCCTGCGCCACCAGCGGAAACCTGAAAAGAGGACTCAGCCGTCCAGCTTCGCGTTTTGCTTCGAGCGCCATGGGTAGAGGTAGACCAGAAATACCCAGGGACATTTGAGATATTGCATCTCGTGGGTCGAGCTGAACCGCCTTCAAGGAGTATTGCAACACTCTGCCGCGGCTCGGCGAAGGACGCCTGGTCTCGACAGCTCCCAATACGACCCAGGCTCGAGCACAATCGTCGCTGATCTCCAGCGCTCGGTTGGCCCACTGAAGAATCTCATCGATAGCCTCGGGCGATGGAGGGCCTCCCCTCTCGATCCGGAGGAATTTCAGGAATGCGATTTCTGCGGCCGCCTTCGCTAAATTCGGGTCTAGCTCCAGGGCGCGCTCGAAGGACCGGAGGGCAGCCTCGAGATCTTCCGGCCGGAGGTAGGAGTTGAAGCGATTGGAATGGTACTCTCCCTGCCGAAGCGCTTCCTCCGCCTGGGAGTTCGCAGCCAACACCGTGTCTGAGATCACCGGGGATACAGAAGGCCGCAGTTCGGCAAGCACGCCCAAAGACGCCTCTTTCACCATCTCGTTGTAGTCACCAAGCCCCGCTTCGTAGGCTTCGTGCCACAGAATGGAGAGGCTCGCCGGGTCAGCCAGCTGAACCTCCAGCAGCATACGATCGGATTCCACCCGCCATGAGAAAAGGAGGCATCTCTGGACTCCGTATTCTTGCCCAATCCTGGCGAAGTCTCCTTGTACCCGCTCCGCTTGCAGACTGGTGGGGGGCACCTTGACGTCCAGCCAATCCTGCCCCGCCAGTAGGAGCGAGACCGACTCCGGTATCGCCTCGGTTCGCCAGATTTCCTCTTCGGGACCTACTACCCGGGCGGGAATTGCGACCAGGCTGATGGTCCCCTCTTCGAGAATCTGGGTTTCTTCGGGGATGCCCCCGTCCCAGGACAGCCAGAACGCAAAAGCGGCGCCCAGAGCAACCGCGAGAATTGCAGCCAGTGCGATCGTAGCGAGTCTCTGGCTCCACCCGGACCAGGCTTTTGGACCTGCCGTATGACCCTCGACCAAGCGCCTCAGGTCCGTCCTCAGCTCGCGAGCCGACTGATAGCGGTCCTCAGGATCCTTGGCCAGCGTCTTTCCCACCACGTGCTCCAGGAGTTCTGACGCGTCTTTGACGTGGCGTGCCAGGGGAGCCGGCTCGTCCCGGAGTATGGCGCTGGCCGTCTCCATGGCGTGGGGTCTGTAGAAGGGATGGACTCCGGTGAGCATTTCGTAGAGGACAATCCCAAAGGAGAAGATATCGGAGCGGACGTCCGCCGGCTGTCCGCGCACCTGCTCCGGAGACATGTACGCGGGAGTACCCACCGTTGAGCCCTGCTGCGTCAGGTTGGTGATGGTCTGATCCTCGCTCTCCACGCCTTCGAGAGGAGCGAGTCGCTTGGCCAAGCCGAAGTCCAGGATCTTGGGATGTCCTTCGGCGGTGAGCATGATGTTGGAGGGCTTTAGATCCCGATGGACGATTCCCTGGGATTGTGCCTTGTCCAGGGCCTCGACGATCTCAGCGGCGATCGGCAGAGCCTTGGATACTGGGAAGGGATCCTGCTCCAGCCGATCCTTGAGGCTCTGACCCTCGACGTACTCCATGGCAATGAAGTCTGTCCCCTCGAACTCGCCGATCTCATGGATGGAGCAGATGAAGGGGTGAGTGATGGTGGCGGCGGACTCGGCCTCCCTCAAGAGGCGCGTCCTCGAGACTGCGTCCTGCTGCTTGTCCTCCGGAAGGAGCTTGAGCGCCACCTTGCGGGGCAAGCTGGTGTCCTGGGCCAGATAGACCTCACCCATGCCACCTCGGCCCAGCAACCGGAGGACACGGTAGTGGGCGATCGTCTTGCCGATCATGTCCCGACCGGGGCCATTCATAGTTGTGAATTCTAGACGTGTCGAAGCTGAGAACGCAATCGTGCTTGGAAGCTAGCTCATTTCCTCGAGCAGCGCCTCCAGCTCGGCAACTGATTCGAGGTCGCGCGCTCGCCCGGCCGCACGCTTTACGCGAATGAGCTGTGGTAGGTCGAGGCAGAGAGCGGAGATGCCAAAGAGGGTGATTCGAACCGTGTGTCCCAGCAGATCCTCGTACTGACCTCCACCGACGATCTCTCCGAAGAGGTCGATCTCTCCCAGGTTCGTCGTCAGAGTGAAGTTGAGTCCTCTCTGAACTGTGGCTGGGTCCCATTGAAAGGGGAGGCCTGGAGCGGCTTCCCGTAGATAGGGTCGATGTGAGCGTAGGGCTTCCACTAACCTGAAGTTCCCTCAGACTTTAGCACATAACTGACTGATTCTACAGGAGATAAGTGTGGTTTCTTGCTGTATTATATAGGCATGTAATAGTTGTGTTTAGTTCGGTTTTATTCGTTATATGAAAGGATTATATGGGGTATAA